>NZ_BAAFRU010000012.1:0-89438 GCF_045862015.1 Levilactobacillus muriae | reverse complement strand
GTGGATGGATATAGGTCTGCGACTATATCCCTTTTTTGTACATTTTTTTACATTCTTTGATTATACAAAAATATCCGTTGCCAGTAATCAAATTCATTTGATTACCAACAACAGATATTTTAGAACCCTTTTTCTATGGTGTGAGCGTCCAAGACAAGACAAAAAAGACGCCATAACGGCGTCTTTTTCAATCGGTTTTAATGATTTATTGTTCTTCGTACCATGAGTAATGGAAGTCACCAGGACGGTCACGACGTTCGTAAGTGTGAGCACCGAAGTAGTCCCGTTGTGCTTGTAGCAAGTTAGCTGGCAAGACTTCAGCACGGTAGCTGTCGTAGTAAGTGATAGCAGCTGACAAGCTAGGTACAGGAATACCAGCTTGAACGGCCATAGCGACAACGTCACGCGTTGATTGTTGGTACTTAGCAGCAACTTCTTTGAAGTAGTCATCAAAGAGTAAGTTGGTTAAGTCAGGTTCCTTGTCAAAGGCATCGGTAATCTTTTGCAGGAATTGGGCCCGGATAATGCAACCGGCACGCCAGATTTGTGCTAATTCACCGAACTTCAAGTCCCAGTTGTTCTTTTCAGAAGCAAACCGGAGTTGTTCGAAGCCTTGAGCATAACTCATTAACTTACCAAAGAAGAGGGCTTGGCGAACCTTTTCAACGAATTCAGTTTCGTCGCCGGTGTCAACCTTACCTTGCTTTTCAGCAGGTGCCAAGACTTTAGATGCCTTAACACGTTCGTCTTTAAGCATAGAGATGTAACGTGCGTAAACAGCTTCAGTGATAACTGATTGTGGTACTTGAACGTCTAAGGCGTCTTCAGAACTCCACTTACCAGTACCCTTGTTGTTACCACGGTCCAAGATAGCATCCAAAATGGATAAGTTCTTGTCATCGCCTAAGTCATCCTTACGAGTCAGGATGTCAGCAGTGATTTCAACCAAGTAACTGTCAAGTTCACCCTTGTTCCATTCTTTGAAGATGTCAGCCATCTTGTCAATGGAGATGCCAGCAACGTTACGCATGATGTTGTAGCTTTCATCGATCAGCTCTTCATCACCGTATTCGATACCATTGTGGACCATCTTAACGTAGTGACCAGCACCGTTAGGGCCGATGTAAGATACACATGGCTTGCCGTCTTGGTCAGCTTTAGCGGCAATTTTTTCCAAGATTGGGGCAACTAAGTCGTAAGCTTCCTTTTGGCCACCTGGCATTAAGGAAGGACCTTGTAAGGCACCCAGTTCACCACCGGAAACACCCATACCAATGAAGTTGATACCGGACTTGTCCAGTTCAGCGTTACGAGCCATCGTGTCATGGAAGTTCGTGTTCCCACCATCGATGAGGACATCATGCTTGTCCAACAGAGGAAGCAGTTCGTGAATAACGGCATCAGTTGGCTTACCAGCCTTAACCATCAAAAGAATCCGCCGTGGCGTTTCCAAAGACTTAACGAAGTCTTCCACCGTGTAACTTGGAACTAACTTCTTTTCGCTGTGGTCTTTCATAACTTGTTCCGTCTTGCTGGAGGAACGGTTGTAGATCCCAACCGTGTACCCGCGACTTTCAATGTTCAGGGCTAAGTTCTTGCCCATGACAGCCATACCAACAACACCAATATTAGCTTTTTCTGCCATTAGAAACCTTCCTTTACTTTGTTAAGATTGATTTCGGTTTTACCAACTCCTAGTGTAGCATTGAACAAATTAAAAGGGAACTCATTTGACTGCTTTTTTTCAAAATAATTTACGCTTTTGTAAAAAAATTTCGTTAAGCCGTACGCAACTAGTCTTGAGTCAGCTGATAGTCTCTAACATTAGCCGCAACTTTCCCCAATAATTCCTCGAGAATAAGCTGTTCACCTGCGGAGAGACCGTGAGTCCCAATAGCTAAGATGTGTTGCTCGTAGGCTTCCAGCTCGGGGTAGATGGCGCGGCCCTTGTCTGTGGCAATCAGAGGCCGTAGCTTCTTGTTAGCGGCATCGGATTGTCGGGCCACGTATTGATGCTCAATCAGTTTGCGAACGGTTCTCAGGCAGGTTGAACGGTCTACGTGGAGCTGATCGGCCAGTTCAGTCTGGGTGATACCGGGATTCTCAAAAATCCGCATTAAATAGATGAATTGATTGTTTTGAAGGTCGTCACGCTGAAAAAGTTGGTTCCCAATAATTGAGGTCGACCGGGCGATCAGACCGATACTCCGAAAAGAATTTGCCATATTTTCTCCTTTTTAGTTGCATTTGAAATTAAAATGCGCGATACTGATAGACATATTATAACACGAAGAAAGAATGATTTGATGATTAAATGGCATGTTGGCGTACTTAATGATTTATCCAGCGAAGAACTATATAAAGTTGCATATGAACGTATTAGAACATTTGTGATCGCCCAGGACCGGATTTACCAGGAAATTGATGAAATCGATCCCATTGCCCGCCATGTGTTGGGTTTTCGGGGTGATCGGTTAGTGGCGTACGCGCGAATCTTCAGAGAGAATGGACATGTTACGTTTGGTCGCGTTCTGACGATTCCGGAAGTCAGGGGACAAGGCGTTGGTCGGCAGCTAATCGGTCAGATCGAAGCCGAGATTCAGCGGCACTATGCGGGGGAACTGATTAGCATTGAAGCTCAGATCGACAAGCGCGGTTTCTATGAAAAGTTTGGCTATCACGCGTTAGGTACTGTCTTTAATTTCAACGGCTCTCCTCACATTCGAATGGATAAAACAGCCTTACGAATGGCGGAGTAAAATGTAATTGGCTGTAGGTAGTCCGATGATTGGTGAAATCCTGATAGTCGTGGCCAACAACCGACATAACAACTAAAAACGTCGATCACCCAGTAGTGGGTGGTCGACGTTTTCGTCTAAATTTAGTTGTTTAATCGGTAGACCCATTCACGGTGGTCGCGTTGAATCAATTCTTCAGCGGCGGCAGGTCCCATGGAATGTGGCGTGTAGTTAGGGAATTGTGGTTCTTGTAAGTCCCAAACACGACGGATTTGGTCCACAAACTTCCAAGCGTAGGAAACTTCTGGCCAGCTGGAGAAGTTGGTACCATCACCCTTTAAGACGTCGTGTAACAGACGTTCATAAGGTTCTGGCGTATCCTTAGACTTCTGAGCGTCGACCAAGTAGTCCAATTTGATGGGTTCCGTTGAGAAGCCGGTGTCGTTGGTCTTGGCATTCAGTTGCAGAGAGAAACCAGCGTGTGGTTCAACGAAGATCGTTAAGACGTTGGCAGCCAGTGGGGTATTTTGACTTTGTGGAAAGGCAAAGATATCCACTAATGGCCGCTTGAAGACAACGTCAACCCGGGTGAACTTGTCGGCCAGCATCTTCCCAGTCCGAATGTAGAATGGGGTGCCAGACCAACGGTAGTTGTCGAATAACAACTTTCCGGCAACGAACGTTTCAGTCGTTGAATCGTGAGGAACATTGTCTTCATGACGATAGTCTGCTTGTTCGTTGATTGAACCGTATTGACCACGAACAAAGTTGGTTGCGGCATCGGCGACGTTGTAAACACGCAGGCTCCGTAAGGCCTTAACTTTTTCAGCTCGGATATCAGTATCGGTGAAGGCTACAGGTTGTTCCATAGCTAACAGGGAAACGATTTGCATGATGTGGTTTTGGACCATATCCCGCAGAGCCCCACTGTTGTCATAGTAGGAAGCCCGTTCTTCAACGCCAAGCTTTTCGGATAACGTGACTTGGATGTTGTCGATGTAACGGTTGTTCCACAGAGATTCAACCAAAGTGTTCCCGAAACGCAGCGCTTCGATGTTTTGAATCATTTCCTTACCTAAGTAATGGTCGATTCGGAAGATTTGGTCTTCGTCGAAGGACTTGCTTAAGGCGTCGTTTAATAATTTAGCGGAATCGTAATCCCGACCGAATGGCTTTTCGATGACGAGGCGGTTGAATGCATCGCCGGCATCAGACAGCAAGCCTTGGGTCTTTAAATCTTGGGCAATCGTGCCGAAGAATTGAGGCGCCATGGACAGGTAGAAGATGCGGTTACCCTCTGCCTTGTATTTCTTATCTAACTTGTCCATCAGTTCCTTCAGAACAGCATAGTGAGCCGTGTCAGTAACATCATGGTCTTGGTAGTAGAAATGGGAAACGAAGTCATTTGCTTCCTTAGAGTCCGTCCGGTTACCGCTATCTGCCAAAGACTTCTTGATAGCAGTACGGAACTTATCGTCGTCCATCTTTGCACGGGAAGTCCCGATTACGGCGAAATGGGACCGCAAGTTACCTTTACTATAAAGATTGAAAAGACTTGGATAGAGCTTCCGGTAAGCTAAGTCACCAGTACCACCAAAGAATAAGAATACAGCTTTACGTTCAGTTGCCACGAGATCGTCACTCCTTAAATTTAAAATCGTTATATGAGCAGTGTCTACAAATCAAAAACATTGAAGGTCGCTATCGGTTAGCCACGGGTGGGGGCAACCATCCGGGAATCCGCGAGTTGCCTAGCAAAAAGCATGTCTAGACCACTTCAAAAGTTATTATACGCTTCTTTTTAATGAAACGCGACCTTTTTAAACCAAGAATTTAAAATTTAGACAACCGGTTGCAATGCTATGAAAACAGCGATTACACGATTTCTAGTTTTCATGAAAGCAAAGTAGTTCTTCTTGGAAACTAGTGGAAACGGCGTGAGACATAGAAAACTATGAAATCGCTATCACCCGTAGTTTAACAAAAAAACTCGGTGAAGTAACGTTAGACGAGTTGGATTGTTGAAACTATTTTCATGGAAAATAATTAATTGGCACGGTGACCAAGGAGGACAAGCGCTGGCCAGTATGTTTAGTGACCGACCAATGACTTCTATCTTAGTCGGCTAAGTCCTTCGAGGGCTCAAAGTCAGCTTGGCTAAGGTCGAGGGTCTGGGCGTAAATGTTTTACAGTTTGTGGCCCTAGACTTGATGCCGGGGCCGGGGGATGGGAGAAGTCTATGGGAACGTTTAAATAACCAAGCCAAAACAATCCGGATAGATGAAGTGGCGGACTTCTTAGCAATGATCAGTGGAGGGTTCGTGAGCAGTTGGTCACCAGCACCACGACTGAGTTAGGCTTTTGTGGGTGGAGAGACAGACATTTTGAGCAGGTTAACTGAAACTAGTTAGACGGATATACATATTGGCTGTATCAAATATACAGGTTTATCAAGTGCTTGAAAAAATAAATAAAAGCCCAGTTACCTTGCAGGGCTTCACTTACATTGTGATTGAAGGCTTGAACGTGTAAGCGCTTCATTGACGGCGTTTTTATCGGATTTTATGCTTAACGAGAACTTATGAGTTGGCAGACTTAAGTCGAAAATCTAGAGATAGGAGCTGAAAGAATGGGCAGGAACAAAGTTTATACGCCACGTAAAATTACGGTATGGCGTGGCATAGGTTACGGTATTGTTGATTTTGTCGGCGGTGGCTCGATGACGATCATCGGTGCTTGGATGCTTTTCTTCTACACCTCATATTGTAATTTAACTGCAGTTCAGGGTGCTTCAATTATTGGGGCTGCTCGAGTGGCCGATGCAATCTGCAGTTTATTGATGGGAAGCCTAACGGATAATTTCTACAAGACAAAGTTAGGCAAGCGGTTCGGACGTCGGCACTTCTTCTTGCTGATGGGGTCGCCACTAATGCTGTTGTACATAACGCTTTGGATTGCGGGGATGAATTACTGGTACTACTTTGCAACGTACATGATTTTTGAGGTCATCTCAAGTGCCATGATGATTCCGTACGAAACTTTACCAAACGAAATGACCGATGACTATAACGAGAGAACAAAATTATCTTCTGCTCGGATGTTTATCTCAGCAGGGGCAACATTTTTAGCTACCTTTATTCCGGGCCAGCTGTTTGCCATTCTTGGCCAGAATAGTCCGGTACCGTTCTTAGTAAATGGAACTATGTTTGCGATTATCTTTGTTATCGGTGTTTATGTTTGTTACGCAGTTACTTGGGAAAAACCAGTGACACCTGAAATGGCGGCAGAGCTTGAGAAAGATGCCGTTAACAGAGGGAGTATGGGTCAAAGAATTTGGGGCCTGCTGAAAGACTATGGTTCCACTCTGAAAATTAAGAGTTTCCGGAAGCACTTACTGATTTACTTATTTTCCTTTACGGGAAAGGATACATTCAATACGGTATTTGCCTACTTCTGCATTTATTGTTTAGGATTGTCAGCGACAGTGGCCGCTAACATGTTGTCCCTTTCTCTGATTGGATTGCTCGTAACCATTGTTGCTGGATTTGCCATGGTCAAGTATGGGCCAAAGTTCCTTTATATAACTGGCTACGGATTGATGTTACTGATGCTAATTGCTTATTATGTTTGTTTCCAGCTCCATATCAGCCATCATATTATCCTGATTCTCTTCTTTGTCTCATTGATTTACCAAATCGGGCGCGCCACTCTTGAATTTACGCCATGGAATGTTTTTCCCTTTATTCCAGATTTGGATGAAATTGTGACAAAGCGCCGGCGGGCCGGGATCTTTGCTGCCGTCATGAGCTTCACGCGTAAGTCGACGGTGGCGGTTGCGACGATTGCCGTCGGTTTCATCTTGGATGGGAGTCATTTTGTCAAAAATGCAACATCTGAACCAATAGTTGCTCAGCATGCGATCGCCAACATCCTACTATTTGGTACTGGCGGTTTGATTATTTTGGCATTATTAGTTGCTTTGACCTTCAAGCTAAATAAACAGAGTCACGCCATTGTGTTAGGTGAAATAGATCGTCTACGTAACGGTGGTCGTAAAAAGGATGTGGATCCTAAGGTTGCCGAGACGGTTAAGGATTTGACTGGTGTTGATTACGACAAGGTTTGGCCAGACAATCAATAATTTTAGTGAATAAGTTATGGGAGGAATTGAATTTGACAGTAGCTGTAGATCGGTTACTACAACCGACACATTTAAATGTAAACTTACTTGGTTTTGCGTATAACGTCCGAAAGCATCCGCGATTTAGTTGGTGGGATCATAGCAATCGGCCAGGCAGTATTCAAACGGATTTTGAGGTCGTCGTTTCTAGGAGATTGCATGAACTAGCCGATAAGGATTATTTGTTTGATAGTAAATGGGTGACATCAAGCCAAAACTCAGCAGTGCTAATTCCGGAACTGTCACAGTTTTTAGAGCCAGGCAGATTGTATTATTGGCAGGTACGTATTAAGGACAATTTTGGTCGGACAAGTGACTTCTCTCAGCCAAACAAGTTTATCTGCGTATCGGATAATTTACTTGCGAAGAATCATGGCATCTGGAGTCATAGCCTTAAACAGGATGACCATGAGTTGCCACACATTGGTAACGTGGTATTCATGAGAAGTCCGCAGTTTACCCTCTCCAAATTGGATATCGATACGGCAATCTTAACAGCATTTTCTCGTGGAAATGAACCGGTTTTGACACAGGGATTTGATTTGTATGTCAATGGAACTTCTGTAGGGGTTGGTTCTGCCAGACCGCAAGCAAATTATGAGGGGTCAGATAAAACGGCTGTTTACTACAATAGCTACGACGTCACTGAGTCTTTGAATGATGAAAATGTTATTGCTGTTCTGGCAACCGAGCAAGCAGCACGACGCGCATTTTGGGGACAATTGGAAGTTTATTTAAACAATGGTGAAAAAAAGGTTGCCATGGTATCCGATGAGAACTGGAAAGCTTTAGATGGTAGTAATGCCTTTGGTGATTATGGCGTTCGGATGCGGAGCCTATACTTTGGCATGGTTACCGAAAATGTCGATATGAATTACTATCCACAGAACTGGTCAGTGCTAGATTATAACGATCATGCTTGGTCTAATGCACGGTACAATTCAGAAAAGCTAATTGAAGAGACTGAGACACTGCGCCCTTATCGAAGTGAAAATTCATGTCGAATCATCAAAAATGAGCCAACAAAATCGATGACAAAATTAGGGCCGCAACATTATGTGATTGACTTAGGGAAAGAAATCATTGGCAGTCTGCGTGTGCGGATACACAGTGAGCAGGCGCAACGAATTGATGTGGCAATGGGGGAGCAGTTAGCGGATAACGGTCAGGTTCGGCATCATTTAGCTTGCGGACCGGATTACCTAGAAAGCTGGACTTTAATTGCTGGAAACAATGACTTCGAAACACTTCAAATGAAGAACTTTCGTTATATTGAAATAACCGGATTCGTTGGTGAATTAAAACAAGATGATCTCAAAGGCTGGGCAATTGCACAGCCATTCGATGAAGATGAAGGGTCATTCCATAGCGATAACGTCTTACTTAATCGAGAATATGCGCTTTCAAAGTATACAATCGAGGCCACTAACCAAGATGTTTATGTCGATTCACAGGCCAGGGAAAGAAAGCCTTATGAAGGCGATCTCCTAGTTAATGGAAATACGAGTTACGTTTTGTCCTCACATTATTCTTTGGCCCGACACTCCATTGATTACTTGTTAGATGATCCAACTTGGCCCGAGGATTATAAATTATTTAACGTCGAGATGGCCTGGCAGGACTATCTCTACACTAATGATAAAGAACTTTTGGAGAAGCGGTATGACGTTTTGAAGGAAAAGTTTAAGCGGGGGCAAAATGGCCTGGATAATTTTGATGAAACGGTGGGGCTAGTTACTAATGATGGTCTAATTGATTGGCCGATCCGTGAACGTGATGGATTTGTTGAAGGTAAATATAACACCCCATTTAATGCAATCTATTATGGTGTCTATCAGATTATGAGCCATATTGCCGCTGTTACTGAGCATACAGATGATCGTAAGTTCTACGCAGACCGTGCAGCAATGATTAAGAAGCAAATGATTCATTATCTCTATGATAGTGAGCGGGGCGTTTACTATGATTCGTTAGATGAAAATCTACAAGTTAATCAGCACGCTGCCCATCATTCTTCAGCATACGCACTTTGCTACGGCATGTATGAAGACCAAAAGATGGCAGATGAACTGAGCCAGTTTGTGGCGAATGATGGTAAATTCATTGGCAGCGTTTACTTTATCTACTTTATGCTCAAGGGGTTAATCGATACGGGACACTCAGAAGATGCCCTGAAACTATTGACCAATCCAGATAATCGTAAGGATCAAAAGACCTTTGCGGCAATTCTAGATAATCTTAAAGCGACGATTGCACCAGAAGCCTGGAGTAATTACTACAAGCCCAACTTAACGCTGTCCCACCCTTGGGGAGCTACGCCAGGTTTAACGATTGTTCAAGGCATTATGGGCATTGTGCCTTTGAAGCCAGGTTTCGATTTGTTCCGCTTACGAATTCAGCCAGGACAGTTAAAGCAAATTGCGGTGACAACGCCAAGTTCTAAAGGCATTATCCAAGCTAAATTTAGTGCCGAACAGCAGCAAAGTAAAATTAGTGTAAACGTCCCAATGAACTCAAAAATTCAGATTGAACTGCCTAAGGGTAGCCAATTAATTGCGGTCAATGATGGGGAAGAAGACATTCAGTTAGGACTAGAGAATAGTCATGTTGTCCTACCATCGGGCAATTATGTCATTACTTATAAATAGCTAGTTTAAATCATGGAGGGCTTTAATGATGATGAGAAAATATGGAAGCTACTGGGGACTAACTGCAGCAGCTGGTTTAGGATCAATGCTTGGCTCCGGGATTATTGTGGGACTAGCAAGTACGATTACGGTGTGGCAAGCAGGGCTAAATTTGACGAATAGTCAGGTCGGCATTATCTCCGGGGCTCTGACCTTTGCAATTGCGTTTGGGTCTATCTTCGGAAGTCGATTTGCTGATAAAGTTGGGTTAGTTGGCGTCTTCAACTGGGTTAACTTAGCTTATGCGGTTGGGGCCTTGGTGTGTGTATTCGCTTCAAACTTTATGACTTTGTTATTAGGGACTGTCATCGCAGGGGTAGCTTCAGGAACTGATTTACCCGTCTCCTTAACCATCATTTCACGGGATGCGCCGGATCAAAAGATGGCGTCCCAAATGGTTGCTTCGACTCAGATATTCTGGCAAGTTGGGCAATTCGTTTCAACTGGGGCGGCATTTATTGTTTCTACGATGAGCGTTACTGGTGGTCGGATCGTCTTCGCCATCTTTGCGGCAGTGGCCGGAATTGTATGGTTATGGCGGACGTTATCGGGTACAATTAAAAAGCTCCATACAGCTGCTGCCGAACGTTTAGCAGCTGTGAAGAACGCGGGTGAAGAGAGTAATGCTAACGGTGCTTCAATTATTCGAACCTTGTTCAAGGATCCTAATCACAAGAAGTATCTGTATCTTTTCTCAAGTATTTTAATCTACTATGTATTTTGGAACTTTATTGCCAATACTTGGGGACAGTTTACGACCTTCGTGTTGGTTAAAGCTGGGGCATCTCAGACATTATCGACGGGTATCGGTTTAGGACTTCATATTGCGGCGTTGTTTATCTTGGGGATTTACGTGACGATTGCTGGTTCGGCTAAACGGAATACTTGGTTTGGCATTGGGGTTGTTTGCGCGTTGATTGCTATGGGGGGCTTAGCTATCTTTGGTAGTGATTCGATTGCGATGATTGTTGCCTTCATGTTAATCTGGGGTGTTGGTAGTATGCTTTCAGGTGAGGCTATTTACAAGGTATGGACGCAAGAATCTTTCCCAGCTGAAATTCGAGCAAGCATTCAAGGGTTTATCAATGGTTTCTCCCGGTTCCTTTGTGGGTTGTTAGCCATTGTGACGCCATTACTTGTTTTACCAGGAACCATCAAAACGACAATGTGGGGATTCGTCGGCGTCGTTATTATCTTTGGTTTAGCTGGATTTAGCATGATTCGTGCTGAAAAGAAGTACGGGATGTTAAAAGACGGCGACCAGCAGGATGATAGTAAGCAGACACCTGCTAAGCATTCAGCTCAATCTAACTCATAAAAATGAATAGACGACAAATAACGTCCTATAGGCATAAATTTAATTTATGATTATGGGACGTTTTTGCTAATTCAAAGAGAGGGTTGAGTTTATGCTCGATAATATCTTAAATAGTTTGATGAAGTCAACGAAGATTGAGAAGGAACAACTGAAGAGTTATGAATTTCATAACGACATACCCTTGGCCGCTTACGACAGCCAGTTAACTAAGCGAAAAAACACGTTGGTTTTAAACAATTACTTTTTTAAAAATAAGAACATTTATGTCAGCAAGCATAATCGGTATGCGCCGTATCCTATGCACACGCATACTTTCTTAGAGGTCAACTATATGTTGCGGGGAGAAGCCGATGAGGTCGTTGGCAATAAAGAGATTCATTTAAATCAGGGAGATTTATTACTATTGGATGTCGGGTGCGAACATTCTATCGGATATTTGGGGACTAATGACTTGCTGATCAACATCTTATTCCAAGATAGGACCATTAATATTGATCTGTTGAACAGCCTTCGTAGTAGTCGAAGCGTGCTTTATGAGTTTCTGGTTAATCGAAAGGTTGGTGTTGGAAACCGTGCGTCATACTTATTGTTTCGACAGGAAGACGGCCGCGAAATTCAGGAAACATTGGATAGAATCATTGAGGAATACTACTTACAGCGAGACTATGCCGACACCATTATTAAGGCATATTTGTCGATCCTAATCGCGCAGTTGGTGCGTAATTATGCCGTTGACGTAGATAAGGATTTAACGAAACCGCAGCTTTTAATTACGAAGATCTTGCAGGACATCAACGATAACGATGACACTATCAGTCTCTCTTATGTTGCACAAAAGTATGGCTATAATCGAAATTATTTGAGTAATCTTTTCCGTTCGACGGTGGGCGAAACTTTCTCGGAAGTTTTAACGAAACAAAGAATTATGCACGCGCATACATTGCTATCATCGACGCAAATGCCAGTGAACGAGGTTATTAAGAAAGTTGGCATATCAAATCGGACCTTCTTCTATAAAAAGTATCGAGATTACTATCATAAGGCGCCACGCGAATGAAAAAAAGTAGCGGATTTATAAATTATAAACTCACCAGTAAACTGTTGGGGAAGTGGCCCTGAACATTTCTAAAGGTTAAATCGTTCCCGGCAAGGTTGGTGACCAGTTGTAAAGGTCGTTGGACTTTAGCGGTTCCCTTCCAAGGACGCAAGTCGAAAGTTACCGGTGTTTTGCTGTTCTGGCGTAGCGTGATGTCGACATCTTCAAAGGTAATATCGCGAATGGCTTCTGCGGATTCGGCCGCTACGAGAATCCCGTTCTGTGCGTTGCTGGTAATCCGCTTAAATGACACATTGCGGATGGTCTGACCAGTAAGATCTGTTGCAGCATCACGGGGGAGCAGACTGATGAGGATGGGTTCACCCGAGCCCCACCAGTCCGCGCTATAGGTTTTGGTGTCGATGGTAATGTCTTCAAAGCTAATATTATTTACGCTACCAGGGTCGCGCAACTGAAAGGCTAATCCGCGGTTGGTATCTTTGATGGCCAGGTGGCGAAACTTACAATTTTCAAAATTACCAAAGCTACTACTACCGAATTTCACAGCGGAACTCTGCGTCTTTAAGTCACAATTCTCCACGAGAAGATTGGTACAGTCTCCGTACTGGGCAGTCTCTTCGGTACACTTGGGACAGATAGCATCGTCACCGGTAATGATTTCGCAGTCATGAATGTGCGTATTCTTACTCCGGTCGATGTCAATGCCATCGGTGTTGGGCATCCGGACCTCGTTATGAATGGCAATATGGCTGATCTCCGCGTTGTGGCAGCCAACCAGATGAATTGTCCAGAAGGGGGCGTTTTCCACAGTGATGTGGTCCAACGTGATATTCGTGCAATCTTCCAGGTAAATCGTCATGGGTCGTGGATACTTATAGGATTTCAAATGAACCTCAGTGTGCTGATCGGGGTAAATGAAGGCGTCGTAGTTACCGTCGATGTGACCCTCACCAGTAATAGCAATGTTGCGTTGACCCTTGGCGTAAATCAGCGCCGAGATGGGTGTGTGGTTACGGTTCAGCTCGAAGGAACCGGGACGGTGGGTGTACTTGGTCTCATCGCCGCTAGCCTTGAGAAGGGCATCGGCTTCTAAGTGTAGGGTGACATTGTTCTTTAATTGAAGGCCGTCGATGATGTAGGTACCATTGGGGATGGTTACCGTGCCACCATTATTGGCGGCACAACGGTCGATGGCGGCTTGAATCGTTGCCGTCGCATTGGTGGTGATATCGTCATCATTGGCAATATCGAGAATGTTGATTGTCATCATAAAATTACGCTCCATTTCTGCCGTAGTGCGCAGGCGAAAATAACTGTGATCTGGTGGACCGTATCTGTCGTTTCGTACTCAGCTTAACACAATTTGAAAGCGGTGCCACGTTCGCGGATCAATCTATGCTTAGAGTTGCTATCGCGGGAATTGGTGCCCAATCTGCGGGTAAAGAATGGATAACGGGTTAATTTGTTTTAAGTGTTGTTAAAGAAGGCCTCACCTGATTATAAATTTATCACTAATTGGTAAAAAATCTGTTATACTACTAGGCGGTTAGAAAAATACTTTGTCGACAAAATTTGTCGGTCAATTCAATATAAGGGGTCAGGAAAACAATGAAGAAATTTATGGTTGCGATGACTGGTTTGGTCACTTTATTTACGATTGGTGCCACGGTACCAGCTGTGACGGGTACTGCCACGACGACCGCACATGCCGCAACGCATGTTGGTCCTAGCTTAAGCGTTAAGGCAATTTACAACAATTCCAAGACGATTACGGGGACCGCTACGAAGGGCTCTAAGATCACGGTTAAGAGCACGAAGAATGCCAAGAAGAACTTGGGGAGCGCAACGGCTTCTAAGACGACTGGTAAGTACACGGTGAAGTTGGCCAAGACCTTGAAGAAGAATGCTAACGTCTACGTTTACGCAACTAATCCGAAGACGAAGACGGCTTTCTATCGGATCATCCGGGTTCAAGCCGCTGCAACTAAGACGGCAACGACGACTAAGAAGACAACCACTAAGAAGACGGCTGCCAAGAAGACTACGTCAACCAAGAAGGCTGCTAGCTTCTCAGTTAAGACGCCTACTGGTACTTGGAAGTCCAATACGGCTAACAAGTACTCTCAAAAGATTGTCTTCAGTCAAAAGACTGGTTTCAACCAATACCTTTACAAGAATGGTAAAAAGGTTAAGACTTTAGTTTCTTACGCTAAGTACAGCGTTAAGGCCACGACACCTACGTTCTGGAAGATCACTTACACCCCTAAGGGTTCTAAGACATCTAAGACCTTCTACTTACGTTTCACTTCTGCCAAGACGTTCAAGCTCGTTAACAGCAAGAACCAAGTTGTTGCCGTTAAGGCCGGCGTTGCGCCAGCTGCTAAGTGGACTTTCACGAAGTAAGCCTGTTTCTATAAATTAGTTAATTAAAATCGCCATTTCGTAAATTTTCGAAATGGCGATTTTTGTTCGGTATTTGTGAAGATGGGTGGGCACCTATCGGGAAAATATTTAAAGGTGGCTGCAACCACGACCCTGATTCCGCAGTATAATGATTGTGTACCATATATATCTAGGGGGTAATTAGATTGTTAAATTTTAAAGGGAAACTGACAGCTGGCTTGTTACTGGCCGGTGCTGTCGTCGGCATGGGGATGTTTACAGCATCAACGACGGCTCAAGCGTCAAGTAAGTATTTGACGGGCCAGTATGGGAGCTACGTGCGGGCTAAACGCGACGTGTACGTTGGTATTTCACAGCGGCATGGCAATACATACAAGCCACTTCTTAAGAAGAAGGGGTCCTTGCTATTCGTGACTAGCTCAAGTCAAAAATTTGGGAGCTCGGTGGTGAAGTCATCCTTCACTTCCGGAGCGGTACACTATGATCGGCTCAAGAACCTGGCCTTTACGATGACGGATTCGGTTCCACTGACGAAGGCGAACTTCAAGAAGGTTAGCCTCAAGGCACCGATCCGCGGAACGGTTCTGCGCCAAGGGAATGGATTCAAGGATACCAAGAAGAATGGGTTTGCCTCGCCCATGTTTTACCTGACACTCGATAACTACATTCAGTATTACAATCAGGCCGCAATGAATAAATATGATAATGGTGGTGTCATGTCAGTCAACTATGGCAATAGCATGGAAGTTTACAAACCAACGGCGTCTGCCAAGATGACCAAGACTACGGTTAAAGGCAACACGACGACGGTGCAATATAACAAATACATCAAAGGCTTACCTGGTAAGAAGATCAGTGCGCACACCTACCAGATTAAGATTACCGACCTTAAGACTAAGGGAAGTCAATCCTTCGAGGATGACTATTATGGTGGTACGTGGGATAACTACGCGGTCAATGGAAAGTCCTACTTCTCTGGGATTATTAATGACTTCGGTTAATCTACGTTAGTCGCTGATCGTGATGGTAAACAGCTAATTTTAAAAATCCGATTACCCCAAATTTCTGGGTAATCGGATTTTTGTCGCTTCTATTCAACTGGTTTAATTCGTGACTAATTGCTGAACCGGTTGTTTCGTTGGCTTGCTGACGTGGGGATGGTAACCAATCAACCGCATCGCGTTGAAGATGACAACGAGGATTGAGGCTTCGTGGACGAACATCCCACTGGCCATGTAGATGTAACCGTAGACTAGACCAATCAGTAAGAACAAGACCGTGGCAATGGCAATCGTGATGTTTTCCTTGGTGTTGGCAGAGGTCTTCTTGGCCAAACCAACCGCGTGGTTCAGGGCGGTAAAGCTAGATTGCATCAGGACCACATCCGCCGTTTCGATGGCGACATCGGTCCCACCGCCCATAGCGATACCCACACTAGCGGTAGCTAAGGAAGGACTGTCGTTGATACCATCCCCAACGAAGGCCACCTTGCGACCCATGTCTTGGAATTTCTTGACGAAGGTAACCTTGTCGGCTGGTAACAGGTCGGCGTGAACCTCATCGATACCTAAAGATTCGGCAACGGCTTGGGCGGTGGCTTGGTTGTCACCTGTCAACATAACCAGACGCTTGATGCCTTGGCGTTTCAGCGCAGCGAGTGCGGCGGGAACCTCCGGGCGAACCGTGTCAGCCACACCGAGGATGAAGGCTAAGTGTCCTTGGTAGCCAACCAATACTGTAGATTGGCCGTCATCTTGCATCTCGTGTAAATCAGTTAATTGTGTCTCTGTTAACGTAATTCCGTTGGCTTTCAACAGTGCAGCATTGCCGACGTAGAGGGGAGCGTCATGCCACTGCCCAATCATGCCGCGACCCTTGATGGTTTCGGTAGACATGGCTGAGACTTCGGCTGGCATGTGAGCGGCAAGATGACGCGTAATGGCCGTTGCCAAAGGGTGATCAGAGGTCTGTTCAACCTGAGCAATGGCGCCTAATAAGTCAGAATCGCCAGTGTATTGCTTCATACTGGCAACGTCCATCTTACCCGTTGTTAACGTCCCAGTCTTATCAAAGACGATCGTGTCAATTTTGGCGAGGCTCTCGACCACGTCACCACCCTTGATAAGAATCCCATTCTTGGCGCCGTTACCGATTCCAGCCACGTTGGAGACTGGTGCACCGATAACCAGGGCTCCAGGGCAACCGAGCACGAGGACTGTGATGGCTAACCGGAGATCTTGCGAGAAGACAAAGACCAGGATGGCAATGACTAGAACAGCTGGTGTATAGTACTGTGCAAATTTGTCGATAAACTTTTCAGCAGGTGACTTGGTGTCTTGAGCTTCTTCGACGAGTTCGATAATTTTGGAGAAGGTCGTTTCATCCCCGACTTGGGTGGCTTCAATCTGTAGCGTGCCACTCTCGACCATGGCACCGGAGTAAACACCGTCGCCATTGGCCTTGTTGACGGGCCGAGATTCACCGGTAATTGAGGATTCGTTGACGTAACCAGTGCCACTGACGACCTGACCATCGACGGGGACTTGGCCACCGGCCTTGACGAGGACAATGTTACCTTCCTCCAGGTCATCAACATCAACTTCTTCGGTCTCGCCATCGTCACCGACCAACAGTGCGGTCGTTGGAGCCATTTCGGTCAGGGACTGAATCGCGCCCCGCGTCTTAGCCAATGTCTTTTGTTCCAGGTAGGAACCGAAGAGAAATAGGAACGTTACAATGGCTGATTCTTCAAATTCCCCGATGGCAAACGCCCCGATAACGGCGATACCAACGAGTAACTCAATGCTGAAGACCTTGGCCTTCAGTGCGCTGATGGCTCGCAGGACGATGGGAGCTGCGGCGATCACGGAAGCGATGATCCAGGTGGTGTCGGTGACGTAGGGTACCTTGGTGAACCAGGCGTTGAGGAAGCCGACAATAATCAAGCCGGCGGACCAGAAGGTAATAGGGTTGGTGTGTGCATAGATATAACGTTGAAATGCCATGAGATAACGATCCTTTCTTTGTCTAAGTTATTTAAGGTTTGTGGGTTCCTTGTTTATGTATTCATTATGCCTGGGAGCGGCGGACATTAACTTGATGCGAATCAAGTTGGCCGATTTATTTTAAATAAATTGGAATTGTTCCCTGTGACTGTTAGGAATTGACTACGAATGGTTTTGGTTACAGTCATGGCACTAGGTCGTGAAGCTTACCGTCCGTGAATCAGGTTGACTTGTGAGACACTAAAAATCCTCCGGCAATGTTGTTCGACATTGTCGGAGGATTTTTGTGATTAATAGAATTGAATGGTACCGCTCCCAATAATTTTGGAATTAGCAACTATCTTGAGTTGTAGGCGATGATAATCGCGCGCCTAAGAATTATTTCAACTGGTAACCATCACTAGCGCGGTCATAGGTCAACAGCACGCTGCTGTCTGGTAGATCGACTGTAATCGTTTGATAGGCCGGATCGTAACCGTGGTGCAGCAGCTCAACGGTCACATGGCCATCCTTAACGGTGATCTCGTAGCGGTTGAATTCGCCGTTCTGGTAATTGAAGTCGAGACCGTCATCTTGATAGTGTGTATAGGTGCCAGCGTGACCAAAAAGCTTGAAGGTCATGGCCGTATCGGGCTTTTCACTGATGTGGCTGACTGGCGCCCCCCATGGCAAGATCGTGTCTTGCTTAATAAATAAGGGCAGTTTATCCAGGGGAGCATCGGCGACAATGTCTTGATTACCCGTGTATTCACGGTTGTTCCAGAAGTCAATCCATTTGCCGGCTGGTAAGTAGACGAGCCGTTTGATCTGAGACTTCTGAACAATTGGGGCAACCAGTACATCGTCACCGACCATGTATTCATCGTTTAAGTCGCGGGTCCGCGGGTCATCCTCGTAGTTCAGAACCAGTGGCCGCATGACGGGGAGACCAGTCTGACTTTCCTGCGCGAATAAGTCGTACAAGTAGGGAATGAAACGGTAGCGGAGCTTCAGGTACTTGCGGTAGATCGACAATGTAGGTTCACCGAAAGCCCAGGGTTCTTGTCGCCGAGTTCCCATCGCCGCGTGGTTCCGTAGCAGCGGACTGAAGATAGCGGCTTCGATCCACCGGGTCAGCAGTTCGGCGTTTGTATCGGAAGCAAAGCCCCCAATGTCGGTGCCGACAAAGCTGAAACCGCTCAGCCCCAGGTTGCAGAGCTGGGGAATCATCATTTGAATGTGGGGCCAGATACTCCGGTTATCCCCAGTCCAAACGGTCGAATACTTTTGGGTACCAGCGTAAGCCGCCCGGGTGATGACGTATGGCCGCCGTCCTTGTTGACTCTTCAGGCCTTCATAGGTGGCCTTGGCCATGTTATGGCCGTAAACGTTGTGCATTTTGGCGTGAGTCGACGGGGTATCCTGATCGCTGAAGACCACATCGTCGGGGATGGCACCTTCAAACGTTGCGGGCTCGTTCATATCGATCCAGACCCCACCAACACCGTTGTCCGTTAGAAATTTATTGTTGTTCGCCCACCACTTACGAACTGCTGGCCGACCGAAGTCAGGGAAGGCAGAATCGCCAGGCCAAACTTTGTTGATGTAGACCTTGTTATCTGGTGTCTTCACGAAGTAATTTTGCTTAATACCTTCCGCGTAAGTGTGGTAGTTCGGATCCTGTTTGACGCCGGGATCAATGATTGGAATAACCTTGATGCCGCTTTGTTTGAGTTTGGCCACGAAGGCCTTGGGGTCACCCTCGAATTTGTCTTTGTCCCAGGTGAAGACCCGGTAGCCATCCATGTAGTCCACGTCGAAGTGAATGGCGTCGCAAGGCAGATCATATTTCTTTAAGCCGTCTGCAATAGCTTGGACTTCCGCTTGGCTAGCACTGTAGCCCCAACGTGACTGCTGGTACCCTAGCGTCCATTTCTGAGGCAACGGCACGCGACCGGTGAGGTAAGTATAGTTGGTGACGATGTCTTTCAACGTTTGCCCGCCGATGATGTAGTAGTCCAAGTTACCTTGAACGGCAGAGTAGAAGTAATAGTGGGAATCTTCTTTGCCCATATCGAAGTGGCTCTTGTAGGTGTTGTCGAAGAACAAGCCATAGGGATGACCGTTCTTCAAGCCCAACATGACTGGAATCGACTTGTAGAGGTTGGGAAAGTTTTCGAGCTGGGGAGCGGGGTTATCCACGTTCCAGTTGTCGTATTCAAAGCCCCGCTTGTCGAGGTAACCGGTCTTGTCACCCAAACCATAGAGGTGTTCGTCAGGAGCAAGAGCCTTAACGACTTCGTAGTAGCCCGTGTCGGACTTGACCGTGGCAGTCGTGACGCTGTGACCTTCGGCTTCGACCAGTCGTTGGTGAACCTTGTCGATGCCCTTGTCGAGTAGTTGTCGTTCGCCGCGGTAGTCGGTAACGAGGGCGTTGCCGTTGGCGTCGTAAGCGTCTACGTGGCGATCAGCGTCTAATTTTAACGTTAGGGCGCTAGTCTTCAATTCATAATGATCGCCGGCATCAGTGAGGGTGTAGTCGGTCGGCTGTGTCTTATTGCCTTCGATGGCGTAAGAGTTGTCATTGGTGCCGCGGTTTTCAAAGACCCGGATGATGGCAGGGGTCACGATGGTGAGCTGAAGGGGATGCTGCGGATAATCCAGCGTCACCGTTTGTTTTGTTTGCGTGTATTTTGGTAAAGTTGTCATACGAATTCTCTCCTCAATCAGAAGCTAAGACTATTGTACATCTTCAGACAAATCTTTCTGTGGCTTATCTTGCTTGAGTACGCTGATAGCCAAGACCGCGATCAGCATGGAAATCCCAGCGACTAGCATCATACCGGGCATGGACTTGCCAACCAGACGGAAGACCAAGAAGCTAGCAACGGAGGCAATGATTTGTGGTAAACAGATTGTCCCGTTAAAGATCCCAATGTAGGAACCTTCGTTGGACCCATTTAGTGATGACGTGAAAATGTTGAAGGGTTCAACGTGAACCGTGAAGAAGCCAATCCCAATCAGACAGAATGGTAAGATCAACAGATACTGATTGTGAATGAAGAAGACCCAGATCAAGCCGATAGCGAAGCAGGTAATCCCGAAGCGGTACCAGAACTTTCGCTTGAAGGGGTTGGTGTGAGACAGAATTAGGAAGCCGTAGAGGACGGCAGCCATAGACTGAATGAAGGTTAGAATCCCATACCAGTTACCGGCGGCTTGATAGCCAGCAGATGTGGCATTGGTTGTGTTCCAAACGTTTTGGGCAATAGCACCAGTCGTGTAGGTCCACATGTATTGAATCCCAATCCAAGCGAACATTTGAACGATGGCGACTTCCCACAAAGCCTTAGGGGCTTCCTTGATCAGTTGCCAGATTGACTTGCGATTCTTATGAGATTGCGGATCGATCTGGTGATAGTTGGCGTAAGTCTCAGGATCATATTCCTTAACAGAATGGATGGTGTAAGCAGAAATTCCTAACAGGATGGCAGCCCCAATGTAGAAGGCTAGCCGTACGGATAGGGGAACGACACCCTTTTTAGCGGTGTTGGCGACCCCGAAGTAGGTCAGCACGAAGGGAAGCAAGGTGGCTAACACCCCACCTAGGTTACTGAAGGCTTGTTGCCAAGACCAAGCTTTGTCCTTTTGATTTTCATTGACCATGTCACCGATGATCATCCGGAAGGGTTGCATGCAGACGTTGCTGGAAAGGTCCATCAGCAGAATGGCAATGGCCCCGAACAGTAAGGCAGCGAGTGACGCGTAGCCGAAGCCAAACGACCCGGCGTTAGGCAATAGAATCATGACCAGTGCGGCGATGGGGGCACTGAACAACAGGTACGGCATCCGCCGACCAAAACGTGGTGACCAAGTCCGGTCGGAATATTTTCCGACCAATGGCTGGACGATTAATCCGGCAAGTGGGGGCAGAATGAAGAAGAGTCCTAGGTTTGTCGGGTCGGCCCCAATTGTTTGGAAGATTCGGCTCATCTGTGATGATTGCAGTGAGAAGGCCATGTTGACTCCACAGAAACCAAATGTAATCGCGAATAATGTCTTCAATGGTAAATTCGGCAGAGAATTTGAAATCCGTGCCGATTTCTTAGTGGCAGCTCCAGTCGCGTTAGTGGCTCCAGCTGCGTGCGCTGTTGGTTGATTCATGGTGTGACATCCCCTTGATTAAATTAAAACAATTACCTTTCAACGACTACATCCTATCACTTTGAGTAAACGTTTACAATGCCTATTTGACGGCAAAGTAAACGTTTACGTATTTTTATAGAAAAATAAGTCGATTAAGACTATAATTAGGAAGTATTGTAAACGAAAGCTAGGTGGGGGCGTCATGAAGCCAACTATTAAAGATATCGCAGCGAAATCGGGGGTCTCGATTGCCACGGTATCGCGAGTGCTGGGGAATAAGACCGGCTCGTACAGTAAAAAAACGCAAACTAAAATTTTAAAAGTGGCCAAGGAACTCGGTTATCGGAAGAATTCGGTAGCTGTAGACTTGGTCAAGAAACGCTCCGATGTCATTGCCCTGATTATTAACGCCACGCCAACCAACTTCTCCACGCAGATTATCGACGGTATTCAGCAGCGAGCTGGCGAGCTGGGACAAGGGGTCATCATCCTTTACGCGGGGAATCGGGACAATACGCTCCAACACAAGGCCATCATTACCGCGCTGGAACGGTCTGTCACGGGGATCCTGCTGGCGGCAATTGAACCCGACGATGAGGATCTGACGTTATTGAAGGAGTCACGGATTCCATACTGCTTTGTTTCACTCTACTTGGGTACCCGGGATATTCTTGCCGTCAGTTCGGATAACCGGGACTTGGCTTACCAGGCCACACAGTATCTGATTGACCGGGGCCATACGCGGATTAGCCTAGTTGGGCTTGATGGGTACCATACCGGGAGTCAACGTGAGGCGGGCTATCACGATGCCATGGCGGCTAATCAGTTGTCGGCACCGGCCATCTTACCGGGGGACTATAGCTATGAATCTGGGGTAAAGCTCCTCCAGCAAGTTCGTGAACAGGGCGTCACGGCGGTGATTGCGGCTAGTGATATGGTAGCGGCCGGTCTCCTGACGGCGGCTCAACAACTGGGAATGACGATTCCCGACGACCTCTCCATCATGAGCATTGACGGTACGATTATCTGCCAAATTACGACGCCAGCACTGACGAGCATGACGCAGGACTTTTACCGCATCGGGAGTCAAAGTGTCAATAAAGTTATGGGTCAGCCGGCCGAGGATTTTGTGCCGGTGACCATTACGACGCGGGCGAGCGTAGCCATTCAGAAATAAGAAAATTTTCAAAAAAAATGTTTATGCATAAAAACTGCTAGTTAGCGCTATCATTTGATCACACTAACTGGCAGTTTTTGTAAGGTTGAAATGATTAGCGAGGGTGGCGAACTAATGCTAATAGTGCGCAAATTAAAAGCCGTGAAGTCACCTCGCAGTGTGGCTTCACGGCATTCTAAATGGATTGCATCAAATTAAAGTGGGTGATTAATCCAGGAAAATGGCGCTTTTAAGGACGAAGCTAGTGCCATGGGTCAACAGCTAGTTTGGCCGCAGACAGCAGCACTAAACCCGTACACTAGTCTTCATCATCATCGTCTTCTTCGTCTAGACCATCGCGGGCATCGTTGCCCAGAACGGCCTGGAGCTCACGGATGATGTGGTTGTTGGTGCCGCGTAGCGTGGTCAAGAAGCTGGCCAGTGCGGGACGGTCTTCCTTTTCGGCGAGCTTGATGGCCCGGTCGATGAAGAGGTTGTGAGTATCCGCGTCGTGAACCAGCTCGCTGACTTGTTCTTCGGCAGTCAGATACTTCTTGGCGCCACTTTCCTGGAGCATGTTGTAGTCGTGGAATTCCTTAGTTGTGGTTGAGACGATTTCGCCTTCATCCAGGAGCAATTCACCCAGGGCGTCGAATTGGGTGCGGTAGGTGTTGATGTAGTCACTGAGGAGGGTGCGAACACTCAATGCCAGTGGGCCTTTGACGGACCAACGTACCTGATGGAACTTCACAATGGAGATGTGCAAATTAGCTAGGATATGGTTGGTCATGGCGCCTGCGGTTGGGACGTGGTGGTCGTGTTCCGTTTGGGCTTGTTCAGCAGTGTAGCGGTCTTTAACAGTCATAGTCGTGTTTGTCATAGGGTAAGTTTCCTTTCAAATGTGGGGGGTGGGGACTAGAGCGCTTTTACTTTAGAACTTTGGACGACGTAACCGAGGTCGGTTACCGTGTCTGCGAGGCTTTCGGCAGTTACTTGGCTGTCGTCGAATTCGGCTTTGATCTTGCTGGCGTTGAAGAGAACTTTGACGTTTTCCACGCCGTCCTTCTTACTCAGCGCGCCTTCGATCTTGGTCATGCAAGATGGGCAGGTCAGTGCATCTAACTTCATCGTTACTTTACTCATAATCAAAAACCTCCTGTATTGTAGTTTAACTAAAGTTGCTTAACTTTACTGCTTTGAACGGCGTAGCCCAAGTCGGTGACGACGGTTGCGAGATCTTCGGCGGAAACGGTCGCATCGTCGAATTCGGCTTTGACCTTGCTGGCGTTGAAGAGAACTTTGACGCTTTTCACGCCGTCCTTCTTGCTCAGTGCGCCCTCAATCTTGGTCATGCAAGACGGGCAGGTCAGATCGTCTAATTTCATTGTTACTTTACGCATCATGAACCCCTCCTTTGCTAGGTCGTTTGTCTTGATTACATGACCTAGTATACGGGCAGGTGGGTTGAAAAAACTTGACTCAAATCAAGTTGGCTAATCTTTTTTACAATATACATAAAATGAATAAAATTTAATTTAAAAACTTGTCTTGATAGGCACGATGAGCATTGTGGTTTTCTTTCCCTAGAAAATATGCGACAATGGAAAGCAGAATTCAAACAAGTGAGGTACCTTAAATGTGGAAAAGTAACAAAGAAGTTAGTCTGGTCGGTATCCTTTCGGCGACACTTCTACTTAACGCGGCTGCGGCGTGTATGTGGCCGTTAACAACGGTCTATATGCATAATGAATTACACCAAACGCTGACCTTAGCCGGCATTGCCCTGTTGGGGATGTCGCTATGTATGATTTTAGGAAACTGGTTGGGGGGCTGGCTTTTTGATAACTGGTCACCATTCAAGTCGGCCATCCTGGGGACGCTGTGTTCCTTCATCCCCATGCTAGTCTTGATCTTCTTTCATGGCTGGCCGATCTTCGGTATTATGTTGCTATTTATCGGCTTGGGCGATGGAGTTGTGATGACCGTGGTCAATTCGTTTGCCGCCAATGTCACGACAATCAGCAGTCGTCGAGTATTTAATTACTTATATATCGGTATGAACTTGGGGGTCGTCGTCGGGACGTTGATGGTCGGGTACCTGATGGACCATGGTGTCCAGCTGGTCTTTATCGCCGCTAGTATCTGCTATACGGTGCTCTTGTTGATTATCTTTGCTGATTTCCGGATGAAGATTACTACGACGACGCAGCATCACCAGCAGACGGCGGCTAAGCCTGCGCAATTGAATCTGATTTGGCTGATTGCGGTCATGGTTTTCTGCCTGTACACGAGCTACACGCTGTGGGAAAGTGTGATTTCCGTTCACATGACCAACCTGGGGATTTCGTTCGAACACTACAGTTTGTTGTGGACGCTGAATGGGTTGATGATTGTCTTCGGCCAACCTATCGCGAACCGGTTGGGTGGTTACTTTAAGATGAGCTCCCAGATTGCGGCCGGGTCGTTGATCTTTATTTTGTCCTTCCTGATTCTGGTCTTCGCCAAGACTTACGCAATGTTTGTCCTGACAATGGTGGTCTTGACCATTGGGGAAATGATCGGTTTTCCGGGTATTCCGGCTTGGATCGACAAGCTGGCTGGTGCCAACGATAAAGGTAAATTTCAAGGCATTTATAACATGGCGATTTCCTTTGGACGGGCAATTGGACCGTTGTACGGGGGATTACTGATCGAGTATGGCAGCTATCGGGACCTGTTTGGATCAGTGACGTTGGTGATGTTATTGGCACTGGCAGCGGTTATGGTTCGCAACCGACTGAATCAGGCACGGCTAAAGTAGGACGATTATGATGAGTTGAAACGTTGATTTAAAGGACAACTTATTTGTGAAGTTGTCCTTTTTTAGTCTCACTAAATTTGTTTATAAACTAATGATTGGATACGGCGTTTAAGCTTACTGCAATGGGGTAGATAACGCTTTTATAAACTCTGTAATAGCGGATTTAGCCGTCACAGATGAAAGTCGTTGCTTATCACGTGAACAGGCGTAACATGCTAAGCAAAGGGGAGGCTTTGTCATGTTAATCGACTTCACGTTAGGTAATTTTCGTTCGTTCAAGGATTCTGCCACGCTTTCAATGGAGACGGGAGGTGGTGTACAGCAGTGGGCTCGTGAAAATACGGTACCGATTACATCTGACTTAAGCGTATTGAAGAGTGCGGCCATTTTTGGCGCTAATGGGGCGGGCAAAAGTACCGTGTTATCTGGTTTAGAGCGGATGCGACAGATGGTCGTGGGGCCCACGGAACAGATTACAGATAACTTGCCGTACGAACCTTTTCAATTTGACCGGGAATCCGCGAGCAAACGGACGACGTTCATGGTGAACTTTACCCGCGATGACCAGCAGTATCGCTATGCGTTCAGTTATACGGCGACACAAATCGTGAATGAGGTGCTGAGTGTTGCGGCCGGGGATGACTATGAGGTGTTATTTTCGCGGGAGAAGGAAACGATGACCATGGTACCGGAGGGGTTGTTACCAGTAACCCAACGTGTTCGACCCAATGCGTTGATGCTCTACGCGCTACAGGACTGGAATTATCGGCCGGCAATCTCCGTCTTCGAGTGGTTCAATGATGATCTGATTATTTTAAATGAACATCCTAGCGGGCATACATTAGATAGCGAGTGGGTTCATAGCCAGATGGCCCAATTTCTGAGAGCCGTGGGCAGTGAGGTGGCCGGGATTACGCAACGTAAGGTGGCCGTTCAATTCTTAGATGGGTCTGCGTTTACCAGGCCAGACCTGTATTTGATCTATGAAAAGTATGATGAGGAGGGCGTCGTCATTGGCCGCAAGGAGTTGCCACTGACTAGTGCTTCAATGGGGATGCAGCAGTTAGTTATGCTGGGATTGGCGCTGATTACCGCCCAGCATGCCGAGCACGCACAGACAATTCTGACGGATAACCGACTGGATGCCATTCATCCAGCAGTCTTAGCGGCACTCTTAGCCCTGTTTAATTCGGTGGCAAATACCAGCCAGGTGATCCTAACGACGAATCAACCGGTATTGATGAGCCAACACCTGCGCGTTGATCAAATCTATTTAGCGGAGAAGGACTATCGGGGCGAAAGCCAGTTGGTGTCGCTCTTTGACTTTACAAATGTACCAGCAGAGGGATGGCTGAAGGATTACCTGAGCGGTCGTTTTGGTGCAATGCCAGCGGTTGATCCGAGCGACCTATTAGCGGCGTTTGACCCGAACCTGTAGTGGATCAAAAAAGGACACCCTGCTCATGCAAGACATCCTGACTGAAACTTAACGATGTTGTAAGAATCCCTGATACTCAAGTGCTTGGTTTAATTTTGCGCGTTGTTGCGGATCACGTGCCAATTCGGTTGCCACGTGATGGGTGAAAGATTCTGCAGTAGGATGATCCCCACGCTTTCGGTAGTAGTCCGTGATGACTTGGTTATAGGTAGTTAGGGGCGTGCTGTCGGCAGCCAGCGGTTGATAATCATTGGTAAAATGCATTAACTCTTGAGGAATTCGGGGCTTACGTTCCGGCGTCTCCGCGGGATGTCCCATGGCGAGGCCGAAGACGGGAAAAGTCAATTCTGGCAGATGAAACAGGTCAATCAGTCGGGGAGCGTCATTCAAGACGCTCCCCATGATGGTACTTCCTAAGCCCATGCTTTCACCAGCAACGACCATGGCTTCAACGGCGATACTGGCATCAAAGATACTGGCCAAGAATTTATCTGTGCTGTGCAGGTTAGCAATAGTTGCTGGGGTAGCCGTGACCAATTGTGAGTTGCGGTATTGATCGGCTAGAAACAGGAAGAAATGCCCAGACTTTTCGAGCCAGTGGTGGCCAGTAATGTCACCAAGGGCCGCCAACTTTTGGGGGTCAGTGACACTAATAATACTGTACTGCTGGGAAAAGGTACTGGTCGGGGTGTGTTGTGCGGCGTCAACTAAGGTTGTGATCTCTGCCGTTGTCAATTTTTCCGCGGTGAATTGACGAATGCTACGATGATTCAACAGGGTCGCTAGCGTTGGGTTAGTCATGCCCAATCACTTCTTTCATGCGGGCAACTAAGGCATCGTAAACGCGAGGCTCGTCACGTGGAACACCGCGAAGCTCGTAATTTGCGATAAATGGCGCATCAAATTTTTTGGCGTAGCGTTTAGCAGTGAGACAATACTGTTCGTTAAAGTTACGATTGCCACTGCCGACAACGCCGATTAAGTGCTGTGCGTTGTTGGCGTAAGCGATATATTCGCCCAAGACGTTGGTCATAAGTTCCTTGACGCCATTGTCGATACCATTGCCCCCATCGAGATAGGTGGGGACAAAGCAGAAATAAGGCTGTGTTTCGGCAACAAAATCACTGGCCTCGCTGATTTCGGTAGCCGTGATTTCTGGTGACTCGGCATTTTGAGCGTGTTGCTTAGCGGCGTAGGTCGTTAAATTCTCGACGAAGTTGCGGGTGTTGCCTTCAATAGAGATGAATAGAATACGTAATGGTTGCATAAAAGTTCCCTCCAATTTCGACTGTGCGTTTATCCTTAGTGTACTCGAAATTTGCCGGGAATGCTCTTAAGATTTGAACATCAGGGAGATGAAATTTGGAGACTCCTTGTCAAAGACGCAACGGTGTGCTATTCTATTCGTACTTTAAGAAAGAACGAGGTATTCAGCCGATGCGTAACTAATCACTCTCAAATGTTTGTCAGCTTCACCACCGTTTAGAGGGGTGGAGTGGGCCTGCAATTGGGATTGATGGTTCCGCCGACTGAATTGCTAAATGCAATCAGTGGGTGCCATTTCCGGACGGGAAATGCGGCCACTTTTTTATTTGCCAGCCATTGATCCCTGCTTTCAAAAGGGGGACGACTCTTTGACACAGATTACTTTGAAAAACTTAACGAAAACGATTGCCGGGGAAGTACTATTTAGTGTGGATCAACTGACAGCCCACACCGGTGATCGGATTGGTATCGTGGGGGCTAATGGTACAGGAAAGACAACCTTGGCACGACTCATTGCCGGTATTGATACTGATTTTGAGGGCCAACGGACGGTGACTGATGAGGTCACACTGGTTCCACAGATTGCACCCACACGGGGTCGCTCTGGCGGACAGAGCATGCTGGATCGGGTGCGGGTTGCTTTGGCGCAACGGCCCGCAATTTTAATTTTAGATGAACCATCCGCAAATCTCGATGACGAGCATCAGCAGTGGTTGGCACAACAGCTCCAGCACTTCAATGGCTTATTACTGTTGATCTCGCATGACCGGGACTTGCTAACGACGGTGACGACCCAGATATGGTCGTTGACGGAGCAGACGTATACGCAGTACAACGGTGGTTTTGCCCAGTTTACAGCCTTACGAGAACAGCAACGGCACAATGCATTGGACCGTTATCAGAATGAGCAGCGGGAAAGAAAAGAGTTGCAGCAGGCTGTCCAGGCTCGCCATGAAAAGGCCGACCGGATTCGTAAGGGTAGCCGGAGCATGAGCGCCGCCGAACGTTCGAACTCTAAGAAGATGCGGGAGCAGAATGCTGGCAAGATGGAACGGGGGGCACGGGCCTTACGGGAGCGGGCTGACCGCCAGACAACGGCCGTGAAGCCTCACGAGACGGCGGCACTTAAATTGGTTGCGACCGATCTACCGCCAGTTATGGGGAAGTACCTCATCACCGTAGCGGATCTTCATCTGCAGCGGGGAAAGCACGATTTGCTTCACCACGTCAAGTTGCGGATTCGTCCGGGTGAACGGGTCGCATTGGCTGGGCCGAACGGTAGTGGTAAGTCAACACTGATTACGGCGATTCTGACACACACGCCGGGGACGCGTCTAGCACCCAGTGCCCGCGTGGGGTACTTCCATCAGGATATGACGCAGTTGCCAACTGCTCAAACGGTCTGGCACGTTTTACGGCGAGCGACAGCATTGGATGAGAACCGGACACGGCAGGTGATGGGGGCATTTGGTCTGACAGCGAGTTTCTATGATCGGCTAATTGGTGACCTCAGCGGTGGCGAGCAGGTTAAGCTCCAACTCTTGACGATTCTGGTCAGTGCCAGCAACTTGTTGATTCTGGATGAGCCTACGAATTATCTGGATCTTCCGGCCTTACAAGCACTCGAAGATTTCCTGGTGGGCTATCCCGGAACAGTCTTGTTTGTGGCACATGATCAGACTTTCAGGGAGAAAGTGGCGACGAGAGTTCTAGAATTGACGGATCAGAAGTTGATTGATCCAGAGCAAACGGCACAGGGAACACCTGCAACTGACTTACCACGACTGCAATTTGAATATGATCAACTAATGATGGCGCCGGAGTTGGACACTCGGCGGCTCAAAGAAATACGGGCTCAGATTGCGGCTTTAAGTAGTAAAAACTAATAAATAGCTAAGAAATTTTGGATGAAACCGGTTACCTCTAATTTTTTCATAATTTATGCTTACGAAGACGTTTTTTTTCTGGTAGAGTAATCCATTGTGTTTGAAACGAAAGCGAGTGTGAAAACAAAATGGATTCTGTACAAAGTAGCCAAGAAAACATGGCTAAAAAAGCGCGAGTACAAGTTGCGCACCCAATGCTGGCCATGATGGGGATGCTAATCGGAGGCTTTGTCGGGATGTTTTCCGAAACGTCTCTAAATATTGCATTACCACAGTTAATGGCGCAACTAGGTGTAACGACCGCTACGATTCAGTGGTTGGTCACGGGGTACATGTTAATGGTTGGGATTGTCCTTCCATTATCCAGTATTATTACGAAATGGTTCACAACGCGGCAAGTCATTCTGTTTGCGCTGATTGACTTTATGGTCGGGGCCGTTATTTCTGCGTCCGCACCAGGCTTCGGTGTCTTGTTGTTTGGTCGGATGATTCAGGGGATTGCGACCGGATTGATTTTGCCGCTAATGTTCACTGTTGCTATGCAGATCTTCCCACCTTACAAGTTGGGGGCTGCCATGGGGATGGTCGGACTGGTCATTATGTTTGCACCAGCTGTTGGGCCCACTTTAGCCGGAATCGTGCTGGGAATTGCGTCATGGCGATGGATCTTCTGGTTGTTCGTGCCATTCTTGATTATTGCCTTTATCTTTGCGGTGTCGTCACTGACAAATATCGCTGAAGTCACACGGCCTAAGGTTGATTTCTTATCAATTCTGTTGTCTACTGTTGGTTTCGGTAGCTTAGTGCTCGGCGTCAGCTTAGCCAGTGACCGGGGCTGGGGTTCAGCCGCTGTAATTGGTGCGCTGATTGTTGGATTGGTTGTTTTGGCGTGGTACACTCACCGTCAATTAACGATGGACAAGCCGACCTTGAACTTACGGGCCTTTGCGATTCCTGGATTCCGAATTGGAGCCAGTCTGGTCATGATCAACTTCGGCATTATTTTATCCGCAATGTATCTGCTACCCATGTACATTCAAAAGGGCCTGTTGGTTCCCGTTGCCTTGACAGGAATCATTATGTTCCCTGGTGGTGTCATGAATGCAGTCGTCTCTGCCGTCTCAGGCCGGATGTATGACCGTGTAGGGGCGCAAATGCCAGCTCGTATCGGGTTCATCATCTCGATGGTTGGGGCACTGATGCTGGCCTTTACCAGCACACACAGTGCCATCTGGTATGTCATCTTGGCTCACGTTATCTTGATGATTGGGGCACCACTAGCGATGTCGCCATCACAGACGTACGGGTTGAACGCACTGACTGGGCCAATTGCAGCCGATGGGAGTGCCATCATGAATACCTTGCAACAGATTGTGGGGGCCATTGCTACGGCGATTGCCACCAGCCTGTTGGGTATTGGTCAAGCAGCCTACATGGCTAACGGTGCGAATCACGCCGCTGGAGCATTCGTTAACGGGGCCCACTACGGTTTCTTTTTCACGTTAGCATTGGCTATCGTTGGTTTCTTGTTAGCACTACGGATTCCCAAGGCTGATCGGTAATTTGTTTCATGTGAAACATAAAGTGTCAATAAAAGACCTAGGAAATTTTCCTGGGTCTTTTTCTGTTTATGAATAAATTGGCAAACGGTCACTATTCAAATGCGTTGCGATCACGACGTATGGTCGTTTTGTGAATGAAAGTCAACTTAGCCGGAAGGCCGTTCGACTATGGGTGGCCTTCATGGTAGACGAAATTCTGGCAACTGTAGGCAGTGGGCTTATTCATCCAAGAAATTTTTCCGACGAAAGACCCGAAAGACCATAAAGATACAGTAGGCCAGTGCGAGTCCCCAGGCCAGTGGATTGGCGTAGGCGATGGCGGTGAAGCCAAAACCGGCAATGGACAACCAGCCAGCGGCAGTCCGTCCAATCAACTCGCCCATCCCAGAGAAGATGGCGTAGAAGCTGTGGCCCCAACCCTGTAAGGTATTTCTGAAGATCATCAGAATACCGTGAACTGGGAAGTAACAGCTGATAATAATGATATAGTAGTTGGCTTCGCGGATAATGTCTGGGTGACCCGGACCGATGATGGCGGTCACCAGCGGCGTCTTGGCCAGATTAATAATGATAAAGGCAGCGGCGGAGTAAATCACTTGAATCCAGACCCCATCGATGATCCCACGCTTCATTCGGCCCCGTTGCTTGGCACCAAAATTCTGGGCCTGGTAGGTGGCCATTGCAGCCCCCACGCTTTCCATAGGTAGCGTAAAGAGTTGACGAATCTTCTCGGCAGCGGATTGTGCCGCAATGATACTCGTTCCGAGGAGGTTGATGGCATCCTGCATCACGATTGCACCGATGGCGGAGACGGAGTATTCAAAGCCCATCGGCAGACCAATTAGATTCATCTTCTTAATCCGTTCCCAGTTCAATGCCCAATCCTTGCGGGACAGCCCCAGGTTGAATTTCGGAAAGACAGTCAGATTGAGCAGGCCACCGATGAACTCGCTGATGACGGTGGCGATAGCGGCTCCGGCAATGCCCCAGTGGAAGATCAGGATGAATATCAGATCAAGAACCACGTTGACCACGAGTGAGGCAATTAGAAAATAGAGCGGATGGACGGCATCACCAAAGGATCGGAGTGCGTCCGCCGAGTAGTTAAAGAGAATATTGGCGGGAATTCCCAGAAATGAAATGGCCGTGAAGATAATGGTCAGGTGGAGAATCTGGTTCGGCGTATGTAGAGCGGTCAGTAGTGTTGGCGTCAAGGCCACCATTAGTGGGGTCAGGATCACGGCGAGGCCCAAGCAGAGCCACATGGCATTGGTCAGGTATTGACGAACCGCGGTGTGATTCTCCTCACCCACACTGTGAGAGAGGGGGATACTGAAGCCAATACAGGTTCCCTGAACGAAGCCCATAATCAGAAAGCTTAAGGGATAATAGGCCCCAATCGCAGCCACGGCGTCGACACCAATGAGTCGGCCGACGATGAGCGTATCAATAAAGTTATAGAGCTGTTGAAAGAGGGAGCCGCCAATCAAGGGGAGTGAAAATAGAATGATTTGTTTGACGGGACGGCCTTCGGTTAATTTTAGGGGTGCCATAGTGTTCCTCCTGTTTGTTAGCGGTTTCAATATCAACTAGTATACCAGTTATTAATGGGAAAAGTCATCACGATTCGGGGAACTTTTGAGGTTGTCGATGTGCATATGAAAAAGGGCCGTAATGACCATTATAGTCGTCAACGGACCTCAAAGATTACTTAGTGCAAAGACCACGGGAATCGTGGCAACGCTAAAGATCGTAGAAATACTCATTAAGGTCACGGCTGGACTCGGGTCCCCGTGGGCTTTGAGTGTGAATAACACAACGTTACCGGCAACTGGGCAAGCCGCCATCAGAACCGTCGTGTAGAGAGGAATACCATTGATACCAAAGGCCCGCAGAATGACAATATCGATAACGGGGAATAGCAGGTTTCGACAGAGCAGAGGCCACCAGAGTCGTTGATTCAAAGATGCACGATTGAATTTTACTGCGGCCAGGCTATTGCCAATCACGATCATTGAGAGGGGCGTGTTAATGGAACTCACGTCGGTTACCGCGTGATTGAGAAGACTCGGCAGGTGAAAGCCACTGATGAAGATGGCTAAGCCCACGACAATCGCGAGAATATTAGGATTAAGAAGGATTTGCTGCCAATTGATTGGCGCACCCTTTTCCCGCGGGGTAAACAGTGCGATACCATGCGTCCAGCAAAAAATATTAAAGGCAGCTAGGGAGGCGACGGCAAAGAAGACGCCAGTGCTCCCAAACAGTGCGCTAGCTAGGGGAACACCCATGAAGCCAGCGTTAGAATAGACCGCGCCAAATCGCATGATGCGCTGCAAGTTGGGGTCGGCGACGCGTTTGAAGGCGAGGTTCGTGATCAACACCATGAAGCCATAGGTCAGCAGGATCCCCAGGAGAACCAGGCCAAGGCTCTGTAGCCGACTGGTTGAGAAGTCTTGTTCAAAGGCGTTCACAATCAGACAGGGGGAGACAATATATAGGAGAATATTGGTTAGATCCGTCGCTGTCTGGCCATGCATAAAACCGAGTTTATTGGTCAGCAGGCCGATGCCCATCAACAGAAACATCAGGAGAATTTGCGTCGTTAGTTGGGTCATGTCCATGGCACGGGACTTCCTTTCCGAAAAAACACAACGCTCTATTATGGGAACAGTTGGTGGCGACTGTCAAACTTGTCCGTGATTTCGGCAAGAGCCAGGCTTACAATGGGAGAAGAAAGAGAGGCCGATAGCCCATGCACTTTAATCATAAATTTTATCGCTCTGTGCGTTTTTGGAGTGGACTCGTTGTCATTGGCCTAATGCTGCCCAACGTGATCTCAGTCAGCCTAGTCAGTGTCTTCTGGTGGGTTTCATTGGCCTTAATGGTCGGTGGCGTTGGTTATCTGGTGGCGGGGATGCTGTATCGTAAGTAAAGCGAAGCGAAATACAAATTTGGAGATTATAAAAGAGCCTGGGGAAAATCCCCAGACTCTTTTGGCTTAAGCTTCGTTACTTGTCGTCACTATCGTTAGCCTCGGTCGTGGTAATTTGTTTCTGTGGGGCATTTACCGTGACCTCTAACCAATTGATAAATGAATTCTCGTAATCCAGAACCTTCAAGTCGAAGTTCTTCAGGTGAATGACATCGTTGACCTTAACGTTCGGGTAATTATCAATGATAAATCCGGCCATCGTTACGGTTTCGGTGGTTTCAAAGCCTTTAATATCGGTGTTGAAGTATCGCTCGAAGTCGTAGGTCGTCATCTTACCGTTAACTTGGAAGGTGCCATTAGGCTGCTTGAAGATGTATTGGTCGTTAGCATCGTCGATTTCATCGCGAACGGTTCCGAATAATTCTTCGTAAATATCTTTGTCAGTGATGATTCCGGAAGTTCCGCCGTATTCGTCAACGACGACGACGATTGGGGTCCGCTTCTTGATCATCTGTTGTAAGACTTCAGTGATGGGGGTTGTCTCGGGGGTCGTGGAAATATCACGAATCAATTTATCCACACGTACCGAGGAATCAACCTGTTGTTGGCGAATCAAATCGTAGTTGTAGACGTAGCCGAGAACCTTATCTTTGTCTCCATCGGCAACGACTGGCAGACGACTGAACCGTTCTTGCAGGTAGACATTCAACGCTTCCTTGACGCTCGACGTGATGTCGATGACTTCCAGCTGGGTCCGGTCAATCATAATATCCTTGGCGACCTTATCGTTTAACTCGAAAGCTCGTTGCATGTAGACCAAATCGTTCTTTTCCAGTTGGCCACCTTCCACGGCGCTCCGTGAGAGGTTTAAAATTTCGGCTTGCGAGAAGACTTCATCGCTTTCGTTGGCGACCTTCAGCCCCATCAACCGAACAACGCCAGATGCGCTGGTGTTGAGTAACCAAACAAATGGGTAGAACAGCATATGGCAGTAATGCAACGGCGTCACAATCAACATCAAGACCTTCATTGGCATGTCGATTGAAATGTTCTTAGGGACGATTTCGGTGAAGACCACTTCTAGGTAAGTCAACAGAAGTACCCCGAAAATCACACTAATCGTATGGGTGGTTGCCGTATTGAGGTGCGCTGGCGCCATACCATCTAGCAAGAGGTCAACGAAGAAAGTTTCACCGATCCACCCTAAGATGATTCCGGCAAGTGAGACCCCCACTTGAGTCGTTGATAAATATTCATTTAAATTGGTTACCATTTTCATGGCCCGGTTGAGCTTGGCCGACGGCTTGTCTCGTTCGGCAATTTTTTCCTCTAAAGCACTAGGCCGGGTCTGTACTAAGGCAAATTCACAAGCAACAAAGAAAGCTGCAAAGAAGAAGGTAATTAAAATAATAATTAGGTTCACAACTATCTGACCGCTATCCACACATCATTCCTCATTTCATTAATTCTATCTCTTTATTATAGCGCGTCTGCACGCCTTTTTATAGTGAGTAGATTGAACCAAATTTTACTCTCAAAGCGTTCACCTGGCAACCGAACAACGCAAAAAAATTGGATTAACTTTGAGAAATGAGATACTTAACGTTTTCGCTAAAAAGGACTAGACTGAAATTAGTAACATCAAAGGAGATTTTGATTATGGCAGAAACACCAAAGGACGAAGAAATTGCGCCAACCATTGAAATTCCAACGGCCGACGTCGAAAAGGCGGCAGAATTAATTTTGACGCCAGGTTTTGTGACGAAGAAGGATTTGCCAAAAATGAAGGACTTGGCCTGGGCAACAGCTCTTTCTGAGGCAGTGACGAAGCATTTCTTGGAAAATGACGATGATCATGATCCTTACGTTTACTTTGAACAATTTGACTTTGCTGGTGGGGACATCGATTCCATTCTGTTTAACATGGACGTTGTACCAACTCGAGAAGCGGCCTTGCAAGACTTAGCCGACGCCTTGGGCGAAAAGATTGTTGTGCCTAAGGATAATGACCAAGAAACTTACTAAAAGCTAATCGCGTTGATTGCGGTGAAGCACCTGACAGAGATGTTGGGTGCTTTTTTGACGGTTCTAAAAGCTTTTTAAGAGACTTTTATCAGTCTTTTTATCACCTTTCGACTCTGTCTGGATTACTAAAGGTTTGATTAAGCCTTGATAAAGCATGAGACTCAAAACGTATTTTTTACATTGGTATAAGTATAGAGAGGTTAAATATTCTTTGACCTTTAAACGATATCCTTGATCTTTGAAAACTAAAGAGTTAATCTACCAGAAAATAGAATCCCTTTGCATCAGCAACAACCTGCTTAAGTTAGCACTCAATAAATAGAGTGCTAATTATTTGCTTTTCTGACCAATACTGACTATTATAGAAAATGTAATCAAACAAAGCAGAAAGGGGTTAATTGATTATGGCTAATGATGTAATGAATCGGAACTTTGATTTCTTTGATCCAATGAATTTCTTCAATGAAGTGGGTAACTTGGGTCACGATATGTTTAACGGTGACAGTGATATGAAGACTGATGTTGTGGAACACGACAAAGACTACGTGGTTACCGCTGAATTGCCAGGGTTTAAGAAGGATGATATCCACGTGGATTACCGCGATGAGACGTTGCGGATCTCCGGCAAGTCTGAGGTCAGTCAAGCGACTAAGGACGATGACGGTCGGATCTTGCGACAAGAGCGTCACAGTCAAGACGTTGCCCGCTCTTTCTATTTGCCAAATATCGACTTGAAACAGGTCAAGGCGGGCTTTACCGACGGCGTCTTGACGCTGACCCTGCCAAAGCAAACCGAAGTTGATGACAACCATAAAATCAGTATTGACTAGTCTTTAAAGACGAGTGAAGGCACGTGTTCTGAAGAGATCAGAATACGTGCCTTTTCTTTATGAGCAATAGAATGGATAAGGTAATTTGCGGGTGTTACCATTCAGAAGATTGCATAACAATTTTAATTATTTGACTGTCTACTTGACAAGGAGCCCCGCCTCCCCTGCATATTGGGGGAGACTGGCCATTATTTTTATGGAGAAATGGTCCAATACAGTATTGATAGGGATAGCACTAACAGAGTAAATAACCCAACGTAGGTTGCTTTATCTAAAGTGTGCCGTCGATATTTAATAGCCCAAGATAAAATAAACAGGACAAATGAAATGATACCGAGGATTGTTAAGAAGTACATTTTTACGCTCCTTAGTTGCAAATATTAAAGTTTTTTGATCTTAGTTTGTTTCTGTGAGCTGAGGTAGGAGATTGGGAACTCATCCGTTAATGTAACCCTACAACCGCCTTTAGATGATCCTTTGTTAATCCACTTCTTCATATCCTTCTGAGCATCTCTAAAGTACCCTGATGCCACTGTACCACCAACAGCTCCAACAATTGCTCCGACCCAGCCGCCGATAGCACCACCTCCACCGGCCCCCAATACTGCTGTGCTTCCTGCTGTTTTTCCATAGTATGCCCGTAAATCAGGTAGTGCAGACTTTTTGTAGGCGAAGTCATTCAATCCGCCATTCACCCATTTTTCAGAAAAGGAATGACCTTTGCGTGGTTGCACCTGGAAATCATTATCATCTAAGATATCATAATCTACTTGAGCGCCATCGTATTCATGGACCAACTCAGTGAGCTTTGCTTTTTGCTGTTCTGAGGTAATTAGTGAAGAATGCTCTTCTAATCGTTGCAATTCTGATGTAAGTTGACGCCACTTGGCATTGGTGTGTACTTTAACCTTTTTGCCTTGTAGTCCGATTGGTAATGCAGTCACTTTTGAAGCTTTCACTTGTGTTGGTGCTGTATGGGTCGAAGCAAGGGCATCCGTAACAGGTAAAATTACACCTGATAATGAAAGGGCAGTCATTAAGAGAATTCCGTGTTTTTTGAGGTACATTAGATTTCCACCTTTAAAATAATTTAGACTCAGTACGAACTGATGTCTTAACTAAAGTTAGCTCAGCTAGAATAAGCAGAAAAGTGTCAATTCGTTTACGTAAACTAATTGATTCAATAGGTAACTTGGAGTTTACGTTGTGTCAAATAGGGATTACAGATGGATTGAGAAAACTAACCAAATATTTTGGAAGACAAAGCTCGCTAGAAATGGTAAACTGGTCTAGACAGATTTGTCTTTGTAAAGGGGAAAGTTTTTGATGCAAAATATTGGGGAAAATATTAAAAAAGTACGATTCGAGAAAAAATTGTCGCAGGAACAGATGAGTAAGCAGCTAGGGGTTTCTCGGCAGTCCATTTCTAAATGGGAGAACAACCACGCATATCCAGATATTGAGAAAATTATTAAAATGAGCTTCTTATTTAATGTATCAATTGATAGTTTGGTCCTGGAAAAGAACAATACAGGAGAAGAGAGGTTTAAAACCGTAGATATGCAATCGAATTATATGCGAAGTGTATATCAGAGAATCTTCATTGCTGTGTCGCTGTTTTCATGGGTCCTATAACCCTCAAGGGTCCATAAGATTAACCTACAACTTTTAGACATCGGGCGTGTCAAATATCTTGTGTAAATGAAAGTCCTCTCCCATTAGTTAGCTGTTAATACGTTGATTATAAAGTGTCCCGAATTTGTTTAAATCCTTGATGAGTTCGTCCAAGAACTGAATGACCGTCCACGCAAGGTCTTGGGCTGGAAGACGCCAGCTGAAGTTTTCTTTGAACAAACGTTGCACTTGATTTGACAATTCGTCGTTAAAATAAAAGACTTGATTGGCAGTGAGTTTCACCCGCCATCAGGTCTTTTCTAGCGATTAGTATTGTTTACCCGTTTCATAGACGATTTCCGGTTCATTCCCGGTCCGTTGGTATTTGTTCAGCAGGTCGATTGTGGACATTTCGTCTTCCCCCAACGTGAAGTCAAAGACCTTCGTGTTTTCGGCAATTCGTTCTGGGTGTTGGGATTTTGGAATTGGTAAGATGCCGTGTTGGAGTTCCCAACGCAGAATGACCTGGGCGACAGATTTATCGTGGTGCTTGCCGATTTTGGCAATCATCGGATCACCCAAGACGGCACGCCGACCCAAAGGACTCCATGCTTCTGTCACGATATTGTGTTGCTTATTGTAATCCAACAGGGCCAATTGGTTTAAGTAGGGGTGATATTCCACTTGGTCAACGACAGGCATTTCCTTAGCCTTAGTTGCCAATAGGTCCAAATGTGCTGCGGTGTAGTTGGAGACCCCGATGGACTTGACCTTACCATCCGCCTTTAATTGTTCGAAGGCACGCCACGTGTCGAAGAAATGTTCACGAACGGGCCAGTGAATCAATAATAAGTCCAGGTAATCCATTTGCAGTCGTTTCAAAGAACCTTCCACGGACCGCAATGTTTGGTCGTAGCCTTGAACTTCCTCAGCAACTTTACTCGTCAGGTACAGTTCCTGACGCGGAATCTCGAGCCGTTGTAGTGTTTCACCCAGGATATCTTCGTTACGGTAAAGCATCGCCGTGTCAAACAACCGATAGCCATCATCCCACGCGGTCTTGATGGTGGTATCCATGCTTGCTTGGTCGCTGATGAGGTAGGTACCGAAACCAAAGCCGGGGATTTCATGGCCATCGGCGAGTTTGATGGTATCTGCAATGTTGGTAAGTGTCATTATTTTTCCTCCTTAGCATTAAGTGCGCTGGCTGAGCCGATAAAGGCCGCCTCTAAAACGGTCCGATTCGGAAGACAACGTCTAAATACGGTTATAAATAATATGTTAAGCCAATTTAGTGTCATTGGCAACGCTTACTTTTTCGTCTTGAATTGGTCGTAGAGGTTAATGGCTGCCTCCGTCAACATGCCGAACGTCATTAGCCACATAGCCAACATCTCTTGATGGGCCAGCATACAACCGAGTAAAATAATGTAGAGGATAAATAAAATAACTGCCGATGATTTATGATTCATGGTAATTCCTCCCTCGTATAATTGGGTTCATCTCCATTTAACCACTCTTGACGGTTCCTGTTAACAGCTAGCGATTCGCTTAAGAATCCGAAAAAAGCAACAGATTAGTCGGTATGAAAGCGCATTATCGAGTACAATATGGGTAATGAATCGGTAAAGGAGGACGTCTAAATGACGGAACGTTACCTGCCACCACTCGACCAAGGTTTAACTGCGGCCGAAGTGAAACAACGGGTGGCAGAGGGGTTAAAGAATGACCCATTACCACCGTTAACGCGGAGTGTAAAACAAATATTTAGGGATAATTTATTGACCCTATTTAACTTAATCAATATTCTGTTGGGCGGCCTCGTTCTGTTTACGGGTAGCTATAAAAATTTACTGTTTTTAGGTGTGGTTATTTTTAATACTGGGATTGGAATTTTCCAAGAAGTTCGCTCAAAGCGGCAGGTGGATAAACTAGCCCTACTTTCGGAAGCCCAAATCAGTGTCTTGCGAGATGGCGAGCTCACGGCCATGCATCAGGATAAGATCGTCCAGGATGACTTACTCGCGATTGGTCGCGGAGATCAGCTTCCGGTTGACGGGTTAGTCCGTGAAACGGCCGGCATTGAGGTTGATGAATCCCAGATTACCGGGGAATCCACGCCAATCATTAAGAATACAAATGATCAGCTGGTCTCTGGGAGTGTCATTCTTGGTGGGAAAGCCGTCGTGCAAGCAACCAAGGTTGGAAGTGGGAGCTTCGTCAAGCAACTGGCTCACTCCGCTAAGCAAAAGCGTCGTTCTGCCAGCCAGCTGCTGATTATTATTAATCGGATTATTAAGGTGTTGACCTTTGCCATTATTCCGCTGGGAGCCGGGTTATTTATTTCCGCGTTGATGCGGGGACAGGACCAAAACCGTGCCATTCTGGGGACGGTTGCTTCGATGGTTGGGATGATTCCAGAAGGGTTAGTCCTGTTGACGTCAGTTGCTTTGGCTGCGGGGGCCTTTACCCTGGGGCGCCGGCACGTGCTAGTTCGAGAATTACCCGCTATTGAGGCGTTGGCTCGCGTTGACGTCTTGTGTTTGGATAAGACGGGCACTATCACTAATGGTCAATTGGAATTGGAAAAGGTCGAAGCCGTTGGAAATCAGTCAACGGATGAACTGGGTGAGATATTGGCGCAACTCGTTGCCGCAACGGGTGATGATAACGAAACGGCGACGGCGATTAAGAATGCCCTGGGAACGCCAACCGTCACTTCGCCGGAGGTCTTACCATTTTCGTCTGGACGTAAATGGAGTGGTGCGCAACTAGCCACTGGTGCTTATGTCATGGGTGCCCCGGAATTTATTTTTGAAACGGTACCAGCTGATGTGAAGCAGCGGATTCAAGCACTCGCTGCACAAGGTTATCGGGTCCTGTTATTGGCCAAGGTTGGGGCGTTAACGGCGCCAAAGCCCACCGCACCGGAAGCAATCGGGCTGATTCTGATTACCGATGAATTGCGGCCGCGAGCCAAGGATACCTTTAGCTTTTTCGCCAATCAAGATGTGGCGTTGAAGGTGATCTCTGGAGATAACCCGGTGACGGTCGCTAGTATTGCTGGTCGAGCTGGAATTGCCGGCGCCGATCAGTTAGTTGATATGAGTCAGGTTGGGGAAGCGCCCAACTATGACCGGTTGGTTGCCGACTATAACGTCTTCGGTCGGGTCACCCCGCAACAGAAACAGGGGTTGATCAAGGCCTATCAAACGGCTGGGCATACCGTGGCCATGACTGGAGATGGTGTTAACGACCTATTGGCACTGCGCCAGTCCGATTGTAGTATTGCGATGGCCTCGGGAAGTGAGGCAACGAAGAGTCTGGCGGATTTCGTGCTGGTCGACTCCAATTTTGATGCGATGATCAACGTCCTGAATGAAGGACGCCGAGTCATCAATAACATCGAGCGGGTGGCCTCGCTCTACCTGATCAAGACCATGTATTCCGTGGTGCTCACGCTGATTTTTATCTTCATGAGCCGGAGTTATCCGTTTGAACCGATTCAATTAACACCGATCTCATCGTTGATGGTCGGGATTCCAACGTTCTTCCTGGCTCTACAGCCGAACTACGCCCGGATTGCTGGCCGTTTTATGAAGCAAGTTATGGAGATTGCTGCACCGGCTGCAGTCTGTGTCGTGGGTTATATTCTCGTCATTCTGGCGTTAGGAACGCAGTTTGGTCTGAGTTTCGCCACGACCTCCACGCTGAGTGTCTTGATGACGGGGTTGATCAGCTTAAACGCCTTGATCATGGTCGCCCGGCCGTTGAATCGGTTCAAAATTGGCTTGATTATTCTTATGGCGGGACTCTTCGCCGCAGTCTTCTTGTTGTTTGGCCCGATATTCTCGTTGGTCAGTCTCCTCAACTGGAAACTTGCGTTGATCTACTTACCGCTGATGATCAGCGTGTACCCAGTCTTCATTGTGGTTCAAGAGGGCTTGGGTAAACGCATACTGAGCCGGATTCGGTGGCGATAAAGTCTAAGAGATTTAAAATTTGCAGTTAGCCTAATCAAATAGGCTAACTGCAATTTTGATTAGGCTATGGTGGGCAAGTGCTGTGCAATCTGATGTGAAGCTGGCCTTGTTTCGTTCTAACGCCAGTTGAAATAATTTAATCTAGTTATATCTAGTCATTAAAACTAGGTAATATGTTATAATGAAAGCAAGAAATGGAAGGGCAGGGAAGAAATATGGCTGATTATAATCAATATACCCGTTGGGAGAACCAGATGCACAAGGCAAAGTTGCCACGATGGGATGATTTACCAAAGTTTGACCTCTACATGGACCAGGTGACCGCCTTGATCAACGATATTCTGGGGCCGTTGGGTATCGATACTATCACACCGGCGATGATTAACAATTACGTGAAGCATCACGTGATCTTAGCACCCGTCAAGAAGAAGTATCAGACGATGCAGTTGACGGATATCCTGATGATCAGCCTGCTCAAGCCCATGTTCCAAACAGATACGGTGCGCTCCGGGATTGACCAGATCACGGCCGGAGACTACCCCAAGCAAGCTTATGACAACTTTATTGGCCAACTGGAAGATCGTTTGCACCATTTAGGTGAGGAGCAGGTTCAGCCAGCTGCCAAGGACTTAAACGAAAAGTTGATGCAGGTTGCAGTTGATGCCGTGGTGGCGCGTTTGCAGTCAGAAAAGCTGCTGCACTTGATTAAGCGTCCGCTCCGGAAGATCGAAAAAAGTAAATAGGTATAGTGTCTCTTTGTGGTGTATTAGCTGTGAAGAACCTAATTGCAATTTTAAATAAGAGGCCCCTGCTACTTTCAAAACTTGAAAGTAGCAGGGGCCTCTTATTTCCGCCACGGGGTTATTCTCAAATCCTACTGTGTCTGTGTCTCCAACGTTAAATCGTTCATAAACGTTAACAAAAGGTTGGCATAGCTTGGACGATCTGTGTTGTCCTTAATTTCCTGTTGAATCAAGTGAAGATTGTTGGTGATGACGCCATTAACCCCGATAAACATCATTTGATCCATACTGGTAATATCATCAATATCCCAAGCGTAGACTTTCTTATGTTGTTGATCGGCCTGCTCAATGAAGGAGTCGTTGAGCGTCGTTTCCTCCATGGTGTAGGCGTTGGCCCGTGTCTGGGGGAAGGTGAGGTTATACGGCATGATATAGCTGACGAAGAGGGCAGGATGTTCCTTCTTCAGCCGGTTCATAATGGTATAGCTCAACGTATGAACCTGTTCATGATTGGTGAGAATACGGTCACCAAATTGGCGGTAGAATCGTTCGGGCAAGTCCTTGGTATCGGCGCCCCCCGTTTTAATTTCAATTAGCAATTTTTGATGGTGCTTAATCGCCGTGTTGAGGTAGTTGTTGAAGCTCGGAATCTTGGCCTGATAGCCGTTCTCAGTGATTGTGACAGCAGTCAACTGTTTGAGAGTCATGGATGAGACTTTACGGTTTAAACCAGCCAGATTTTTCAGGTTGGCGTCGTGCATAACGACAAACTGGTGATCCTTCGTCATCCGAATATCCATTTCAACGTAGTCTGGTCGTTCCTTACTAGTCTTAACCATGGCCGGAATCGTATTCTGAACGCCGTTACCGTTGTCGACGCCTCGGTGAGCAATCGTCAGGGGTTTACTCATGGCCAGTCCGTTTAGATAGATCAAGTTGAAGCCAACTAGCGCGGCGCTAATGATCGTTAAACCACTGATGATCAATAGGCGGGTTCGTAGCCGTGTCTTGGCGGGTTCGCGGAAGCTAAACAGGACGGATGGTGAGGGTTGATGGGTATCGTGACTGCTGAGAATCACCATCATGAAGACCACGGTGGCGTAGCAGACGATGAACTCCGTAATGACCTCCATTAAAAAGAGATTTATGGTGGCAGTGATCAAGGCAATCCCGGTCTTATCGAAGAGAACTTGGCCTAGGTAGAGTGTGCCGTAGATGATGGCGACGGTGACGCTGACGATGATCAGGGTCACAATGATTTTGAGAAAGTAGTTCCAGAAATGGCCACGGGTGCGTTGCCAACTTAGACGAATAGCATAACGACTGTGATAGTGGTCAATCATCATCAGGGGGAGGACAGCGATCAAACGAATCCCTAGGTAGGCGGCGCCCACGTAGAAGATCCCCAGCAGTATCGCAAAAAAGGTGTTGTCCATGAGGTAGCTGATGATGAATGCTGGAATCTTGGCTTTGTTCAGTAATGGCGTAGTGAAGAGTTCACTCCCAAAGGGCATGATTACAATGAAGTAGCCAATAAAGAAGAGAAACGTACTAGGCGATGCGCCGGCAATACTGCGAATAGTGTCACCCAAGACGCCCAGCATGGTTTGGGGCCGCCCGTGGCGGATATTGGTAATTCCCAAGAGTAGGTAGGCAAATTGCCAATAGATCAAGGTGATAATGGCCAGTAAAATGACGATCAATCCCAGAATGGCTAGCGGGTGGTGAATTAGTAGGGATCCGATATTGGTATAGGAAATGTAGGGAACGTGCTGCCAGCGCATCAGAGCAGCGGTCAACCAGGTGAAGATCGGCACTGCAATATAGCTGACGACCAGGTTGGTCAGAAAGACCAGCGTCACGTAACTCCCCCAGTGGTGGAAGAAGTGGCTGTTCGCGTCACGCCAGAAAGCAAAAGGTCGCATAGAAATCACGCTTTCGAATTTATTTACGGATCGCAACCGGCTGGCGTGACACGCTTTCACCGTGCCAAGTGGTCGAGCTGCAGATTTTTCATGTCTTAACTGTAGCATAATCGGTGCACCACCGGTATGGAAACTGCCCAGTTGGCGGAAAAAACTTGGCAAACGCAAGGATTTAGGGTCACAGTCGATAGGGTTATGAAAGAAAAATGGCTGGTTGTGATTTAAAATACATCTAAAAAATTTCTGAAAAAGTTTTTAATTATATGTATGCGCTTACATTCTTTATCGCTGTAAGCCTTGCTGACGGCGGGTTTGTTTGTCAGTCCAATTAGTTGTGATTTTTTTAACATAAACCTCTTGCGGAATTTGAAAAAGGTGATATGATTTAACTCGTGAAGAACTTAACAAGATGTTTTCAAATGGAGGCATAACAATGTTAAAAGACGTGAAAGAAAATCCAAAAGTAAAAAAAGAAGAAAATACGGAAACCGTTGACCAAATGGTCGACCGGTTGACGGCTAAAGCCCACGACGCCCTGTGCGCTATGGATGATTTTACCCAAGAAAAGGTTGACCACATCGTTCACCAAATGGCGATTGCTGGTTTGGACCATCATATGGAATTAGCCAAGGCGGCCTTTGAAGAAACCGGCCGTGGTGTGATGGAAGACAAGGCCGTTAAGAATATGTTTGCGACTGAAGAAATCTGGCACTCCATCAAGAACGACAAGACGGTCGGTATTATCAAGGATGACCGTGAACGCCAACTGATTACGGTTGCTGAACCACTGGGGATCTTAGCTGGGGTAACACCTGTGACTAACCCAACTTCAACGGCCATGTTCAAGTCATTGATTGCCGTTAAGACGCGGAACCCAATCATCTTTGCCTTCCACCCACAAGCACAGAAATCTTCCGTGATGGCAGCTAAAGTTGTCCGCGACGCTGCGATCGCTGCTGGTGCGCCCGAGGGTGTCATTCAGTGGATCGACAAGCCTAGTCTGGAAGCAACGACGGCCTTGATGAACCACCCGATGGTTGCCAGTGTCTTGGCTACCGGTGGCCCGGGCATGGTTAAGGCCGCTTACTCAACTGGGAAGCCAGCCTTAGGGGTTGGTCCCGGTAATGGTCCAGCTTACATCGAAAAGACGGCGAACATCAAGCGTTCCGTGTACGACATCGTCCTTTCCAAGACGTTTGATAACGGGATGGTCTGTGCTTCTGAAAACAGTGCCGTTATTGATCAAGAAATCTATGACACTGTTAAGAAGGAAATGGAAGATCGTGGCGTCTTCTTCATTAAGAAGGGTGACGAAAAAGCTTTAGCCGACGCTATGTTCCGGCCAGAGGGTGGGGTCAAAGGTCCTATCGCAGGGATGTCCGCACAGAAGATTGCTGAGATTGCCGGGATCAAGATTCCATCTACGGCAAAGGTCCTGGCTGCTGAATTAAAGGGTGTTGGCCCTAAGTTCCCACTTTCACAAGAAAAATTGTCCCCAGTACTTTCTGTTTACAAAGCTAAAAATCATGAAGATGCGTTCAGACTTTGTGATGAACTTCTCCATTTCGGTGGTTTAGGTCATACGGCCGGCATTCACACAATGGATGACGACTTGGCTACTGAATTTGGAATTAAGATGAAGGCTAGCCGGGTGCTGGTCAATACACCATCCGCTATCGGTGGTATTGGGAACCTCTACAACGAAATGATTCCTTCATTGACATTGGGAACCGGGTCATGGGGTAAGAACTCCGTATCCCATAACGTTTCCTCGTTTGACCTGTTGAACATCAAAACGATTGCAAAGCGGCGAAATAATATGCAGTGGATTAAATTACCTCGAGTTTACTTTGAAAAGACGTCTGTCCGTTACCTCGACGATATGCCTGGCATCAAGCGGGTCTTCCTGGTAACTAGCCCATCGATGGTTGAACTGGGTTATATTGATACCGTCTTAAACGAACTGAAGCGCCAACCAGGTGGTATCGAATACTCCCTGTTCTCCGACGTCGAACCAGATCCAACGACGGACACGGTTGAACGTGGGGTCGCTCAGATGCGGACATTTAAGCCAGATACGATCATCGCCTTAGGTGGTGGATCGCCAATCGATGCCGCTAAAAATATGTGGTTATTCTACGAAGATCCTAATGCGAGTTTCTTCGGTGCTAAGCAGAAGTTCTTGGACATTCGGAAGCGGACTTATAAGTTCCACAAGCCACACAAGGCGCAGTTCGTGGCAATTCCAACGACCTCTGGGACTGGTTCAGAAGTGACGCCATTCTCCGTCATCACTGATTCCAAAACGCACGTGAAATACCCACTGGCTGATTACGCATTGACGCCTGATGTAGCGATCGTGGATTCACAATTTATCCAAACGGTTCCAAAGAAGACGGTGGCATACTCTGGACTGGACGTGTTAACGCACGCTATTGAATCCTACGTTTCCGCAATGGCTTCTGATTACACGCGGCCATGGTCACTGCAAGCTATCAAGTTAGTCATGGATAATCTGACCAACTCCTACAATGGTGATGTGACGGCCCGTGAAGAAATGCATAACGCGTCGACACTTGCCGGAATGGCTTTTGCTAACGCCTTCCTCGGTGTTGACCACTCGATTGCCCACAAGTTAGGTGGGGAATTCGGCTTACCCCATGGTTTGGCTATTGCCATCACCTTGCCACACGTTATTCGCTACAACTTCAAGGAACCAACGAAGCTAGCTATGTGGCCGAAGTACGAATACTTCCGTGCCGATGAAGATTACGCCCAAATTGCGCGTTACCTGGGCTTGCCAGGAAACACCAAGGAAGAACTGAAGGAAGCCTTAGTCAAGAAGGTTATCGACTTGGCTCACTCAGTTGGCGTTACCTTGAGCTTGAAGGCTAATGGTGTGGACAAGGCCCACTTCGATAAGGTCGTGGATCACTTAGCAGAATTGGCTTTCGGTGATCAATGCACGACTGCTAACCCAAAGGAACCATTAGTTTCTGAATTGAAGCAAATCATGATCGACGAATACGACGGTAAGAATGTCGAGAAATAAGGATTAACCGGGAACAGTCACTCTGAATGGGGTGGCTGTTTTTGTCATGCCTAAAGGAAGGCTAAGGATCAACATGCCGAAGATTCGCGTTCAAATAAACACGTTTCTACTATAATATAGGAATAATCATTACCGTTAGTCAGTGAACAGCGTTATGCTTAGGGTGTCAACTTAATCTGAGGAGGAATCATTATGCCACAAATAAAAACAGCAGTTGTGTATTTCTCTGTATCAGGACGAACGCAGACGGCCGCCGAGACCGTGGGACGGTACCTGCAGCTAACCCCGTTTCGGTTGAAAGCTACTGATCCGTATCCCACGACAGGCTTCCAGCAGTTAGTCGCGCGGACCGACGCCGAAAATGAGCAGCGTAAATTACCTGATTTTGACCCCGTCGATGTGAGTCAGATTGAGACGCTTTATCTGGGTTTCCCAACCTGGTACCATCAGCCACCACGGATTATTCAGAACTTTCTGACGACCACCCAACTGGCTGGTAAGACGGTAATTCCGTTTGTGACAAGCGCTAGCAGCCGTGTAAACGAGAGCTTGCCATTCATGCAGAAGTGGGCGGAAGCTGGGGACTTCACGATTCAAGACAGCTTTACGGCGAATACGCCAGATGAGATTGCAACCGGCTTGAAGGATGATTTTCCCTTATAAATAGAAATTAAAGGTTGCGGTAGGTTTTGCTGAAGTAGATAATTTCAGCAGGATTTGCCGTTTTTTTGGTCTCAATATTTGGCGGAAATGCCGAAAATTTTCAAAAACATTCGGGAAAACAGCATATTTTCATCGAATTATCATTAAATATGATAAAAAAACACGATTTTTCAGTGCAAAACGCACACTAAATTGGCTCTCGTTTCGCCTAAAATGGGTAAAAATTGGCTAATTAAAGCGTTTTATATGACGACACCATTACAAATATTACGAAATGTCACAATGTAATATTTTTCTTAACCTCCGCGTAATCTAACATCAATTTGAATGTAATACCCATCGGTTATTCTAATATCCGTTAAGCAAACAAAGGAGGACATTCATTTCTTATGAATATCAAAAAAGCTTTAGTTACTACTTTAGGAACGGCCGCTATTGTCGGTGCCGGTTTCTTCGCTACTACTGAAACGGCTAACGCCGATACTGTTACGGTCAAGCAGGGGGATTCTGTTTGGTCATTAGCTAACACGTACAAGACGTCCGTTAACGCCATTGAAAAGGCCAACGGCCTTGCTAACAGCAGCTTGATCTACGTTGGTCAAACGCTGAACGTGCCTACGAGCACGACGACGTCAACGACTGCTGCTAACGTTGCTAGCCAAAACTACAGCAACAACGCTTCTACACAAACTAGTCAATCCACGACTAGCCAAGCAACCACCTCTACTGCTAACCAAGCTTCTACTAGCAGCAACACGTCTGCTTCTACTGGTGTTTCTGGCTCCGAAGCCAGTGCCAAGGCTTGGATCGCAGGCAAGGAATCCGGTGGTTCATACTCGGCTCGTAACGGCCAATACGTAGGTAAGTACCAATTGAGTTCTTCCTACCTGAATGGTGATTACTCAGCTGCCAACCAAGAAAAGGTGGCTAACTCTTACGTTGCCTCCCGTTACGGTTCATGGTCTGCTGCGCAATCATTCTGGCAAGCAAACGGCTGGTACTAAAACTCAGCTAATCTAATCGTTTAAATCAAGTGAGTCTCCACGGATGCAGGTCCGTGGAGGCTTTTTGTGTTTCTAAACTGAGGGTTGCAAGATCCCAAATACTCATTATGACTGTTGGCACAACGATACGGCGACTAAGATTGAGCAACGTCGTCCAGTCATCGCCTTACCGGCTGGCAGATGTGGGCTGGAACGAGGCGAACGCAGCTTGAAGCCTCGAAAGCACTGAGTCTCCAGGTTTGGTTTCTACAAAGCCAGCGGGGAAATTCCCCCTAGCTAAGTAGAATGACGCGCCTGAGCCCATATCTGCCGACTGCTCGGCTACCATAGTTGGTCTGAGAAAAGCGGGGGTGTCGTTGAGGCAAACTATTTGGTTGTTACCTAGGTTGAAAAGAAACCGAATGAATTTAAATTGTGGCGTTCGCTGGTGTGAGAAAATATCGTCGGTTTGGGATCATAAAGGAATACGTCATTGGGGACACAGACCGTGATTTCCACAAATTGCGGAAGTTTTTTCCAAATAAAATGACATTTCTAGTTTTTTTGAGGATTTATAGCTGAATTTTTCCCGCAGATAATTCGCGATTTTGGTTAAAACCGTCACATCCCAGCAAAGAAACACTCGAAAACCGGCTTAATGTTTCGGTGTCGTTAATCATGTTACAGTTTGTCATTTAACCACGTTTTTCTTAACGCGGGTGTAACTCGGGAACAATAGCGGTGTAACCTCCACAGGTTATGATAGGTCTCGTTAAGTAATTGATAGACAACCGCTTCACTTAAATCAAAGGAGGACATTCATTTCTATGAATATCAAAAAAGCTTTAGTTACTACTTTAGGTACTGCCGCAGTCTTAGGTGCAGGTTTATTCGCAGGCACCACTTCCGCTAACGCCGACGTCCGGGTAACGGTGAAGTCGGGAGACACTGTCGCAAAGATCGCTAACCAATACAGTTCAAGTGTTTCTTCAATTGAAAAAGCAAACAGTTTAAAGAACGTCAACTTAATTTACGTGGGTGAATCCTTAGTGGTTCCTGGCTCAACGACGTCAACGGCTTCAACGGCCACGACTAGTCAAGCAACGACGCCAAGCACGTCAACGACGAGTGCCACGACTGGTACTAACAACTACAGTAGTACGTCTACTGCGTCTACTGGGACGACCAGCTCAGCTTCAACGAGCACGACGAGTTCTTCAACGTCTGACTCCTCTTCAGCTAAGGCCTGGATTGCGAACAAGGAATCTGGTGGCTCATACACGGCATCTAACGGGAACTACTACGGTAAGTACCAATTAAGCAAGTCCTACCTGAATGGTGATTACTCTGCCGCTAACCAAGAAAAGGTTGCGAACAGCTACGTTTCGTCCCGTTATGGGTCATGGGCAGCTGCAAAGGCCTTCTGGCAAGCAAACGGCTGGTACTAAGCCACACGTCACTAAATTTAGTCAGTTAAGTAACCAAAATAAGAAACGACGGTAAAACCTGAGAGGGTGGACCGTCGTTTTTGTGTCTCCAAAAGCGAGTAAATTAGGGATTTTCACTCCAGTCCGCTAAAAATGGGGTTGGCTGTTACTGTTTCGTAACATTCGGACAACTTTCCTGTAACTTAATAACGTTATGCTATTCTTAACAAATTCGCTAGGAGGGACCACTTTGAAGCTTAAGTCATTGTTTATGGTTATGTTAATGGTTGTTTCAATGGTTCTCCCTAGTGTTGCCTCAGTTGCTAGCACGACCACTACGGCAGAAGCTAGTGTAAAGTACGTTTGTACCCTGTCTAAGAGCGAGAAGAAGGCCAAGTCCTGGATCGCCAACAAGGAATCCGGCGGTAACTATCGTGCCAGCAACGGCCGGTATTATGGAAAGTACCAATTGACCCGCTCATACTTGAAGGGTGATTACAGTAAGGCCAACCAAGAAAAGACGGCTGATCGTTACGCACACAGCCGCTATGGCACGTGGGCGCAGGCCAAACGCCACTGGTTATCCTGTGGCTGGTTCTAATTAAATCGTATATATATGATGAAGGTTGTTTGACCAGTAGTGGTTAAACAACCTTTTTTGTTGGCGATGAGGTCAAAGTAAACGTAGTCGATCGAAAGTGATGCGCGGAACGGCTAACGACTAAGTGAAAGTTGTGCAGCGTTTCGGTTGTAAACGATTACAGGGTTCGCTAAACTGTGAGTTATAAGATAGAAATCACGCTTGGGAGGCGGCTCATGGCAAAAGTACTGGCAATTAATGCGGGAAGTTCCACGCTTAAATGGAAATTATTTTCGATGCCCGAGGAGCAAGTCATTGCTTCGGGGATGGTTGACCGATTAAATTTACCGGGTTCAGTGTTCAAGGTAAAACTAGCTAATGGTGAAAAATTCATGGAAACGCAGGACAATATTACCAATAAGTTGGCCGCAGCAATGGTATTAACCCGCTTGAAATCATACGGGATCCTGTCTCACCTGAGCGAGATTACCGGCGTGGGTCACCGGATTGTTGCTGGTGGTGAGCTTTTTAAGGATTCTGCAGTGATCACGCCCACCGTGTTGCGGCAAATCAAAGCACTCAAGGATTATGCACCGCTGCATAACCCAATACAGGCTTACTATATTGAAGTTTTTACGCAGCTACTGCCGAGGGCTCAACAGGTTGCTGTTTTTGACACTTCGCTGTATGCGCAGATGCCAGCAGTGAATTATATGTACAGCATTCCCTATGTCTACTATGAAAAATTTGGTGCGCGAAAGTATGGTGCTCACGGGACCAGTCACCGCTACGTGGCAATGCGAACGGCGGAGTTATTAGACAAACCATTGGCCGACTTGAAGCTGATCACGCTTCATTTGGGCTCTGGTTCGTCTATCACGGCGTTTGATCATGGTAAAGCTCTGGATACGTCGATGGGCTTTACCCCGCTCGCAGGCGTCATGATGGGGACGCGTTCGGGCGATATTGATGCCTCACTGGTGGCTTTCTTAGCCGAGAAGCTGCAGAAGACGATGCCGGAAATGATTACGATTTTGAACAATAAATCTGGTCTGTTGGGCATATCAGAACTGTCGCCGGATCAACGTGATTTGGAACAAACGCAGGCTGACCGACCGAAGTCCAAACTAGCTCTCGATATGTTCGTGAATCGCGTCGTTCAGTACGTGGGGAGCTATATTGCTGAGCTGGGTGGTATAGACGCAATTGTCTTTACTGCCGGGTCAGGTGAAAATGGTATTGAGATGCGGCAAGCTATTGCAGATAAACTGAGCTACTTTGGTATTATGATTGATCCAACTAAGAATGATTGTCGAGGCAGGGAACGCCTTGTTAGCCCTGATGGAAGTCCAGTTCAGGTCCTCGTTGTCCCAACGAATGAAGAACTTATGATTGTTCGTGATGTCGTACGGTTAACGACTTAAGGAAGGAAAGTCCGCGTAACGGCGGGCTTTTTTGTATTGGGTGATTCTCGGTGTCGAGGTTATGGGTCAATACAATGGTGGTTGCCTAAGGCATTGATTCATCTCGGAATTGAAATACCGACTTTTCTCAACTGACACCACTTATAGATTCAGCATAACTGATCGTCAATGAAAACACGACAACAAATTTGTTATTCTGTTTGGAGGCTTAGATGATAATCCTCCAAACATAAATGGCATGAAAACACCGTAATAGACAACAAGTATTATAATGCTTAGATATAAATAATATTATGAATTATTAACCCTTGCTATCAGCCGTGAAATCCCGTATGCTTGGTCTACTAAAAAGTAATCAAAACAAAAACGGCATCCACTAATAAGGATTCCGCTTGAAAGTACTGAATTGAAAAAACTAACTCATATGCAGGTCACGCCGGCGGTAACCCCACCAGCCGAACAGGATGAGAACGACGCTGAGTACCAACATCCAGCTGAAGTTAGCCCACTCAACCTGATGAAGGGGAACTTTATTCATCCAGCCGAGAGGGGATAGGTGCTGTGCCCACTTTGGGAGTTTAAGCATCCCCCCCATATAGATTGCAATGAAGCCCAGCCCCAAGTACAACCAGTTCAGGGAACGAATCCGTGGCCACCACCCAATGATGACCGCAGCAATGCCGATAAAGACCAAGATTGCCGGTAACTGTCCCCAGATGGACTGCCAGAATTCAAATAGTGTCAGCCCGTCTTTGGGATGATCAAGGGTCGCATTTCCGACGAATATCAGGCTACTAATGGCACCAACAAAGGTGACGAGACTACTCAGAAGACCAGTAAGCAGATAGCTAAAGAATAGTCGGGCTCTTGAGAGTGGTCGAGCATATAGGGATTCTAACCAACCGTTTGTTTCATCACTGTAGAGCTTGTAAATGAGTTGAATGCCAGGAATAGCGGCCATCGCTGCCATTAAAACGACTAATGTTGATGTGAAATTGACCAGCATGGCGTGATTGGCTTCGTGAAGGACGCTAGCACCAAAGACTTGCTGCATTGTCGGATTGGTCTTTAGCATGTCGCCAATCGTATTAAAAATACTGCCATAAGTCATGCCAAGAATGGCAATACCGATAATCCAGCCAATAATGACATTATGTTCGCGGCGCCACAGTAACGAGGCGGGACCACGAAGAAAGTCGGACGCTGTACGCCGCCCTGGTCGTGTAGCTAAGGCACCAGCATTAAGATCGCGATGCAGATTGATACTTGCGGCAAGACCAAAAAGTAAGACAGCTGTTGCAAGTGAAAGGATAATGGGGAGCCAGTTAAGGTGATCGTAAGGCGAAATCTTTTCGACCCAACCCAGCGGTGACCACCAGGTATAGTCGGAATTCTGGACGTCAGTTATCATTCGCACGATGTAGGCTAGGCCAAATAAGCTATAGGTCAGTCCTGTGGCACTAGCAGAATGATCGGCGAGCTGTGCAGCGACCAGACTCAGAAAGCCGAAGACAAGACTGATGGTGGCTAGTCCGAGACTCACAGCCCAGTTTCCCGCGGTTGTCACCCCTTGCATGCCAGAAAAGCCTAACCCAATGCCGTAGATGATGGCAACACTACCATTGACGATAACCAGTTCCAAGGCTGCCGCACTCAGCGGCGCAAGTTGCCCGACAGCTCGCGATCGAACCAACTCGGTGATACCTTGATCCTCTTCGCCCCGGGTGGCATGAATACCAAGCATGATGTTCATGATAATTTGGGCAATCGCCATGAAAATGACCATTTCCGTGGAAAAGATCTGGGCGGTCGATGGACTATTTGTAAAATCGAATGCACCTAACAAGGCTACCATGGCAGGACTTTTCAAGGTACCCATAATTGCTGCAATTTCATGTTGGGTGCCAAAAATATCGGTAAATTTGTAAGCGACCCCGACCATAAGGCCAGCGAGGATTAGAATCCAAATGAGGATTTTAAAGCGATCGCGTCTGAGGGCAAGTCCGGTTAAACGACCGGTGCGGGCAAAACGAGATGTCATGTCCCTCACTCCTTTTCTGTCGTGTAGTAGTGCATGAAGAGATCTTCTAGCGTTGGTGGGGTACTCTGCAGGGCCATGACGTGATGATCTGTTAATGCCGTCATAACATCCGGCAGGGACTGTGCTTCGACCGAGAATTGCCACTCGTTAGGATGTTGTCCGGCTTCGACGTTGTGAACGCCGGCAAGTTGGGTTAAATCGAGCGGCGTCTTGAGTGTCACATTGATGACTGTTCGCGTCAGATGGCGCATCTCAGCGAGGCTGCCCGTTTCAATGATCGTGCCCTCTCGGATGATAGCAATGCGGTCACACATCCGTTCAACTTCTGAAAGGATGTGGCTGGATAGGAGAACGGCCTTACCTTGTTGTTTTAAGTTGAGAACGGCCAATTGAAATTGACGTTCGTTCAAGGGGTCGAGGCCGGACGTGGGTTCATCGAAAATATAGAAGTCTGCGTCTTGGGAAAAGGCGGCAATCAGTGCAACCTTTTGTCGATTCCCCTTGGAGTATGTTCGGGCCTTCTTGGTCGGGTCCAAACCAAATTGCTTGATCAGGTCATCAGTTCGCGTAGAATGCTGAGTACCATTCATCTTCAGTAGGAGATCAATAATTTCTCCACCAGTGAGATTAGGCCAAAGGTAAACGTCTCCGGGGACGTAAGCTAACCGGCGATGAATGGCAACACTATTTGACCATACATCTTGACCGAAAATAGTGGCGTTTCCGCCAGTTGCACGGATGAGGCCGAGTAAGACCCGAATTGTAGTTGATTTACCGGCACCGTTTGGCCCGATAAAGCCAAAGACTTCTCCGGCGTGAACGTTGAAAGTAATATTTTTTAGAGCCTCAAAGTGGCCGAATCTTTTTTGAAGATGATTAATTTGTAAGACTGGTTCTGTCGTCATATAAATCCCTCCTCACAGTTTCTAAATCGCTATTATCGTAAGCCCCCACCAACTGGAAGTCAATAGAAAGGTGAACTATTTTTACTGAATAGTTCATCAAAATTAAAAACTCTTTTGAATTGGGATATGATAGAATTAACAGCAGTAATTGGTCTAAAAGGGTGGTGGAAATGTGGCGACGAATCAGCAACGACGAAAACAGCAGCGTCAGAATATTTTAGCAGCGGCAACTAAGCTGTTTATGCGGGATGGTTTCAAAGATACGCGTATTAAGGACGTAGCAGCGGCGGCGAGCGTGTCGCAGGTAACGCTATACAAATATTTTGATAGCAAATTGGCCCTAGGCCATCAGATTGTTCTGGATTTGATTGAAGAAGGCTATGCTGATTATCAGAAAATGGTTGATGATCATTCTCGGTCATTTCGAGAATTGATTGAGCTGATGATTACGACCAAGACAACGTATGCCCGCGGGATAAATAACGACTTTTATCAATTCGTAGCGGATGATATGCGGGGCGAATTCGGCAATGATGAGGCACATCAGGTTTACGATGACGGTAAGAAGCGATTTTGGGATAGTGTCATTGCCCGTGGTCGGGCGGCTGGATTCATTGCGCCAACGCTTTCTGATGAGGCATTAATGATGTATCTGGACATGTACGTTCAGTATTTTAGTTCGCCCACCAGTCACCCCACATTTGGTGACGCCATTGACTATAAGAAGTATGCGGATCAGCTCATGCATTTATTCTTCTACGGTTTTATTGGTGCGCCACCCGCAAATGATGATGAATCCACAAAGGAGTAATAAACTGATATGACAGAATTAGCAATTTTGAATGCGGTAAAAAAGTTTTCTCAAGCTAAAATGGGTGATGATGAGACCGGTCACGGTTTCGATCACATCCAGCGGGTCGTGGGACTAGCGGATAGATTGGTACAACACTATCCCGAAGCCAATCGTGTGGTCACGGTGACGGCAGCCTACCTCCACGATGTCATTGATGAAAAGTTGGTCACCGATACGGTTCAAGCTAGTCAAGAGGTACGGGACTTTTTGAAGCAGCAGGGATTTACGGTCGATCAAATTGCTATGATTTTTCTGATTATGGATAACATGTCTTACCATAAAACGTTAGATGGTACAGCTAAACCGTTGCCAATCGAAGGACAAATTGTTCAGGATGCGGATCGACTGGATGCTATCGGCGCGATCGGCATTTCCCGAGCCATTTATTTTGGGGGGCACTTTGGCGAAAAAATTTATGACCCGGCCGTCAAACCGCGAACTGAGATGACCCATGCCGAATACCGTAACCTAAATAATGAAACGATCGTTAATCATTTCTATGAGAAGCTGCTCACACTGAAGGATCTGATGAATACATCGGCTGCTAAAGAGGTAGCTGAGCATCGACAACAGGTAATGGTAGACTTTTTAGCAGAGTATAAAGCGGAATGGAACGCGGAGGCATAGGCTTTCGCGTTTTTATTTGTCGGGAAGTCAAAGTTAGGGATTTAAAGATTCTGTGGCAAGTGATATACTATGACTGTACGCAATGTTCACGTTAACATTTCGATGTTTATTGACTTGGTAGCGCTAACTTGAATGGTGTACGTAACTAATGTACTAGATATTTTCGTGCCAAAGAAATATTTTCGAGACGTAAACTTTACAATTTTTCTTGGAGGCGCGGTTTGATAAGGTTAAGCCCGCTTTGGCTAAATTGAAATAGTTGACAATTCCTGAGAATATTGTATTATGAAATCGGTTACACTGTCATACTAGTATATTAGTTAGACAGCACTGATGGGTTCGACCATTAGTTGAATTTGACAGTTCGAGACTTTGACAAATGAAAGGGCGGTTTCAGATGGTTAAATTAACGGATGATTACTTAAACAACAAGGCGGCTTTTGCGGCGGCCGGAATTACGGTTCCTACTTATGATCAAGATAAATTACGGACGGCAACAAACGAACACCCACGTTGGGTTCACTTTGGTGGAGGTAACTTGTTCCGGGCATTCCATGCAGCCATTGCGAACACTTTAATTGAAAAAGGCGAATTGGATTCTGGTGTTATCGTCGCTGATACCTACGATGACTCAGTTGTCGATGGTGTCTACAAGCCATTCAACGACCGGATCTTGCGGGTGATTACTAAGGCTGATGGTAACTTTGACAAGGAATTATTTGCCTCAGTTACTGAATCATTGTTCGCTACGCCAGCTCGTGAATCTGACTGGAAGCGGATGCAAGAAATCTTCAAGACACCTTCACTGCAAGTGGTTTCCTTCTCTATTACTGAAAAGGGCTACAACTTGAAGACGGTCGCCGGTGACTTGAACGATATCACCAAGGCTGACTTGGCCGCTGGTCCAGCAGCACCTAAGGGGAACATGGCTGGCTTAGTTGCCTTACTGTTAGGTCGTTTCCAAAACGGCGCAACGCCATTGACACTGATGAGTACTGATAACTTCTCCAACAACGGGGATAAGTTAAAGGACAGTGTCTTGACGATTGCCAAGGGCTGGAAAGAAAATGGTTTCGTTGGGCAAGACTTCTTAGACTACTTACAAGACAGCAAGAAGATTAGCTTCCCACTTTCCATGATCGACCGGATCACGCCTAACCCATCTGAAACGGTTAGTGCTAAGTTGAAGGACTCTGGCTTCGATGACTTTAAGATCATCCACACGCCAAAGCACACCAACATTGCACCATTCACTAATACTGAAGAAGTTCACTACTTGGTTGTTGAAGACAGCTTCCCTAATGGGCGGCCAAAGTTTGAAGACGCTGGTGTGATCTTAACTGACCGCAAGACGGTTGGCGAAGCTGACGAAATGAAGGTTACGACCTGCCTGAACCCACTGCACACGTCCTTGGCTATCTTTGGTAGTGTTCTGCAATTCAAGTCAATCTCTGACGAATTACAAAACAAGGACTTGGTCGGTGTGATCAAGCAAATCGGTTACGTTGAAGGCTTACCAGTTGTTACGGATCCTAAGGTTATCAACCCTAAGGAATTTATCGACCAATTGGTTACGAAACGTTTGCCTAACCCTTACATTCCAGATACACCACAACGGATCGCTACTGATACGTCACAGAAGATTCCAGTTCGTTACGGGGTAACGATTAAGCAATACGTTGACCGCGACGGCTTCGATCCTTCGACCTTGGAATTCATTCCATTGACGATTGCCGGCTGGTTCCGTTACCTGATGGCTGTCAACGATGAAGGTGAAGCCTTCGAACCAAGTCCAGATCCTATGATGGATGACTTGAAGAAGTACGTTGGCGATATCAAGTTAGGCGAACCTACTGATGTTCACGCCCACTTGAAGGATGTCTTAAACAACACGTCCATCTTTGGTCAAGATCTTTACGCCGTTGGTTTGGGTGAAAAAGTTGAAAACTACTTCAGCCAAATGATTGCTGGTAAGGGTGCTATCGTTAAGACTATCGAAGACGCTTTAGCAAAGCACGCTAAATAATCGTTAATTAATGATCGCCACACATAGAATACATGAGGAGTGAATTTTTATGATCACCATTCAAAACAGTCGCTTTCGGGTTGCGATTAATGAAGTTGGAGCCGAGTTAACCCATTTTGTAGATCAGACTACAGGTCGTGATTTAATGTGGAACAACGATCTCTGGCCAAAGCATGCGCCGGTTCTATTCCCGGCAATTGGTCGTTCAAACGAAGACAGCTACTTGATTGATGGCAAGAAGTTCGAAATGCCTCAACATGGATTCGTTAGTGGCTTGACTTTCGCCGTTCTGAACCAGACTGACTCGGCTGTGACCCTGTCAGCGCGGGCAACCGACGAAACGAAAAAAATGTATCCCTATGATTTCGAATTACAAGTCACCTTCAGCTTAACAGCCGATGGCTTACACTTGAAGTTCGACGTCAAGAACCATGACTCAAAGGATCTTTCCTTCTCACTAGGGTCTCACCCAGCATTCAATGTGCCATTCGCAGATGGCGAGAAATTTACGGACTACCAAATTGCGTTAACGCCAGCACCAAAAGACTTAACCAACTTTGAGATCGTAAAAACGCCAAATCCATTCCGGAGTGGTAAGAGTTTACCGTTCAAGAATGAAAATGGCGTGATTGATCTGACCTATCCCATGTTTGATGCTGGTTTGATCATCTTGAATGCACCGGGCTTGGAACACGTGACGCTACAGTCTAAGGTCAGCGGTCAATCCATTACTTTGGATGTCCAAGACTTTGACTACGTGACAATCTGGACCAAGGAAGGTGCCAATGCACCATTCCTATGTGTTGAACCATTCAATGGTTTGCCAGATGTTTCAGGGGACTTGCGTGAGCTGAAGAGTAAGGAAGGTAACCATCACGTGGCTGCTGGTGAAACAGCCACCATGGCGTACACTATGCATATCAAGGCTTAATTGACGCGATTGTAGGCGGTGATTTTGCCGGTGAAACCGGTAGTCGTTTCCTGTGCCACTAGGGTGGTAATACCACCATTGGCCGGGTAATTTCCGAGAGCGTCGAAGTCCGGACCATACCGCAGCACCAGCGAGCGAATCAAGGTGCCGTGGGTCACTACGAGGAGGCGGTCGCTGTCGTGAGCTTCAGTGAGTAGCTCCTGAATCCCGCGGTCGACCCGGCTACTGAACGTGGCACCGTCTTCGGAAAGATGACGAGGGTCCGCGGCGTGCATGGCGTCTCGGGCGGCGTCAAACGAGTATTTCTGGATGATTTCGGCTTGGGTCTTGCAGTCTAGCTGCTGATCCTTACCGACTGCAATCCAGGCTTGGTGAAAGTCCAGGCCTTCGTAAGAACCAAAGAACACTTCACGAAAATCTTCGTGTTGTTCGGGTTCCGCCTGAAGAAAGTGATTTGGCTGAATAATATGTTTAGCCGTATCAATGGCACGTTTGAGGTCGGATGAATGGTAGCTTTGATACTTGGTGTCTTGCAACAATTGGCCGACTTGATCGGCAGTTGCGATGCCGTTTGCCGTGAGCGGTGAATCAGCCCAGCCTTGGAGTTTATCCATGGTGTTGAAGATGGTTTGGCCGTGGCGAACGAAGTCAATAGTGATGGTTTTCATAAAAAATTAGCCTCCTAGCAGATGTCTAATCAACATTATACGCATGTTTGGAAGCTACAGGTGTAAGATTGAATTTGAATTTAATTATTTTGGAGGTTTTTGGAAAATGGCACAATATAAAATTGCGGTGGTTAACTCAAGTAGTTTTGGACAAGTCTTCAAGGAACACTGGCAACAAATCGAAGAGATCGGTGAAGTTAAGCGTTTCATGCTGCCAACTGACATCGATGGTAAGTCATTAGCTAAGGAACTCGATGGCTACAACATTATCATCGCTTCCGTTACGCCAATGTTTAACAAGGAATTCTTCGACAACAAGGACGAAACCTTATTGATCTCCCGTCACGGTATTGGTTTCAACAACGTTGATATCAAAGCTGCTAAGGAACACGGCACTAAGGTTGCTATCGTGCCTCAATTGGTTGAACGTGACTCCGTTGCCGAAAATGAATTGGCTAACTTGATGACCTTGGTTCGTCGGACGGTTCAATCCGCAGAACGCGAACGTGATGACCGTTACGAAGACCGTGCTGAATTCATGGGTAATGAATTATCTGGCAAGACCTTCGGGGTTATTGGCTGTGGGAACATTGGTAGCCGTGTCGCTGAATTATTCAGTGTCTTTGGTGGTCCAATCCTGGTTAACGATCCAGATCCTAAGGCCCCAGCTGGCTGGTTGAAGAGCCACAACGTTGAACGCGTTGACTTGGATACGCTGTTGGAAAAGGCTGACTACATTTCATTGAATGCTTCCTTGAACGATGGGAACTACCATTTGATCGATGCTAAGAAGATCGCCAAGATGAAGAAGGGTGTTTACCTGTGCAACAACGCGCGTGGTGCCCTCATCGACGAAACGGCCCTCTTAGACGGGATCAAGTCTGGTAAAGTTGCTGGATACGCTGCCGATGCTGTTGAAGTTGAACCAGTTCGGGCAACCTCACCATTACTGCAAAACGACCGCGTATTATTGACGCCACATACCTCCGCTTACACCTACGAATGCCTTCATGGCATGGGTGAAAAGTGTGTTAGCGATGTGAAGAACATTGTCGCCAACAAGCCGTTGGTTCGTGAATTAACGAGTACTTTAGCCTAGTAAACAGGCGGAACGGGACCATGTGCTGCTAATCAGAGGGCACGTGGCCCTGTTTATATCCTGAAGTTATACACTATGTGCTGGTTAGTGGTTGTTTCTCTGAAGCTGGACGCCATCAGGCATACGAAAATATTGTGAAATCCAAAAATCGCCAAAATAAAAGGAAGTTGAAAAATTATGGATTATTTAATCGGAATTGACGTTGGTACCACGAGTACCAAGGCCGTACTGTACAACACTGACGGGGAAATCTTTGGCTATGCCAACAAGCTTTACCCCTTGATTCAAGATAACCCCGACATGGCGGAAGAAGACCCAGACGTTATCTTTGACGCCTCCGTTGAAGCCTTGAAGGAAGTTACGGCCAAGGCCGATCCTAAGGAAGGCAAGATCTTAGGGGTCTCCTGGTCAACGCAACAACACAGTTTGGTGGGGATGGACGCTGATTACAAGCCAACGACGCGGGCTATTACATGGGCCGACAATCGTTCTGAAAAGGTTGCTTCACGGATGGCTGACGACGGCAGTGGACTGGAACTTTACAAGCGGACTGGTCTGCCAACCCATCCAATGGGTGTCGTTTACAAGTTGCTCTGGATCAAGGAACAACACCCAGATACCTACAAGAAGACGCAGTACTGGGTTGGCTTGAAGGAATACTTACTGTACCGGTACTTTGGCCAACTCAAGGAAGAAACCAACATGGCTTCTACTACGGGTCTCTTCAACATCCACACGATGGACTGGGACGAAGAATCCATGAAGTTAACGGGAATTACTCGCGATCAATTGCCAGAACTTGTTGATACCACCTACCAAATGAAGGGTCTGCACCCAGAAATTGCCAAGAAGATTGGTTTTTCTGCTGACACGCCATTTATTATGGGTGGAACTGACGGTGCGCTCTCTGAAATTGGTTTAGGGGCCATTAACAAGGGCGAGGTGGCCGTTACCATCGGTACCTCTGGCGCTGTCCGGACTTTCGTTGACAAGCCACAAATCGATCCTAAAGGCCGGATTTACTGCTACCCCGTTATGCAGGGTAAGTGGATCATTGGTGGTCCAGTGAACAACGGTGGGATCGTCTTCCGTTGGGTTCGTGATAACCTCTTTGCCCCTGAAAAAGAACAGGCCAAAAAGGAAGGTAAGGATCCATACGACTTACTGACTGAAATTGCTAGCAAGGTACCAGCCGGTTCCGATGGTCTGATCTTCCATCCATTCTTGGGTGGCGAACGGGCCCCAATCTGGGACGGTAACGCACGGGCTTCTTACTTCGGTTTGACCCGTCAACACAACCGTTCACACATGGTTCGGTCCGCACTGGAAGGGATTGTTTACAACCTCTACACTGTTGAATTAGCTTTGAAAGAAGCTATGGAACCAACGGCTATCTTGGCTGCTGGGGGCTTTGCCCGCTCACCACTATGGCGTCAAATGTTGGCCGACATCTTCGAAGAGCCTGTGACGATTCCAGAAGCCTTCGAAAGTGGTTGCTTGGGTGCCATGGTTATTGCACAGATTAGTTTAGGCTTGGCCGACGACCTGTCAGTTGTTAAGAAGTTTATCGGGAAGATGAACACTTACGAACCAAACCCAGAAACTTTCGAAAATTATCGTGAAATCATGCCAATCTACATTCGCTTGGGTCGGAAGTTACAGACTGAGTACAACAGTATCGCAGAATATCAACGAAAACGCGCACCAAAGGAATAAATTGTTAGTTTTGATGATTTATTTACAAAAACTGCTTGAAATTTGTAAAGTTTTTTCATATAATAAGAGTCGTTAACTGATATATTACTTTTTTCAAGCAGAGAGGAACTTATACCATGAAGATTGGATTAGTTGGATTAGGTAAGATGGGTAGCAACTTAGCTCAAAATATGATGGACAACGGTCACGAAGTTGTTGGATTTGATTTGAACAAGGATTTTGTTAAAGAAGTTGCTGGATACGGCGCAGAAGCAGCTACGTCACTGGAAGACTTGCTTAGCAAGCTGCCTTCTCCTAAGATTGTTTGGTTGATGTTGCCAGCTGGCAAGCCAACTGAATCAACTGTTGCAACGTTAACTGAGGTATTAAGTGCTGGCGACTACATCGTTGATGGTGGGAACTCTTTCTGGCAGAACTCTGCTGAAGATGCCAAGAAGGCTGAAGCCAAGGGCGTTAACTTCTTCGATTGTGGGACGTCTGGTGGCCAATCAGGTGCCCGTCATGATGGGAACTTTATGATTGGTGGTACGAGCGCCGCAGCCTTTGAAACGTTGAAACCAATCTTCGAAGGCATCGCCCAAGAGAATGGTTACCTGTATACCGGCGCTGCTGGTTCAGGTCATTACTTGAAGATGGTGCACAATGGTATTGAATATGGGATGATGGAAGCTATCGGTGAAGGGTTCGATGTCCTGGAACACAGTGACTTCGACTACGATAACGAGGCCGTTGCCCAACTCTGGAACTCCGGTTCTGTCGTTCGTTCATGGCTCATGGAATTGGCTCAAGAAGCCTTCTCTAAGGATGCCAACCTTGAAGAAATTCGGGGAACGATGCACAGTTCTGGTGAAGGTAAGTGGACGTTACAAGAAGCCCTCAACCAAGAAGTTCCTGTTCCAGTTATTAGTTTAGCGCTGATGATGCGTTACCGTTCAATGGAAAACGATACCTTTACGGGTAAAGTTGTTTCAGCTCTGCGGAATGGTTTTGGTGGCCACGCGGTCGACAAGATCGAATAAGTCTAAATTTTAAATGGTGAAAACCGAAAGCTCAGGATGAAAAGTTCTGAGCTTTTTTTGTAGTGGTCTAGGACATTTGTAGGTGGGCACAAGGCGGTGGATAGCAGGATATGGCGATAGGAGTCTGTGAGAATTATGAAGTGGTAAAGAAACGGTAAAACTGGTATTTAAGTCTAGAGAATTGCAACTAATTAGTTTCATATTTTTTGGTATATTAAACTAATATGAGGCATAAAAGTCCATGTAGAGGTCATGTTTTTACACAAATTCAGGTTCTAAATTAATTTATTTTTCTAAAATAATTAATTATCATTATTAAAGTAATGCTGATGTATCGGGGGTTTGGACTGATGAGTATCGGTAGTTTTAGACAGGAACTGCAAACATCCGTTGACAGCGCTTTCACTAACTAGTAAGATATGGGTGTTGGCAGAACTGATATATTACTATTTCAATTGTTAGGTCCCATCACTGAGAGTTGTAGCGGTATATCGGACACAAGACAGCTTTTTTTGGACAAGGAGTGAGATTAATGAAGTTAAGCAGCAAGATTCAATCCGTGGAAAATTGCGGCGACTATTTGGCCATCAAGACCAATGGCGCTCAGTTCCAAGTTTACCTGCTGGATAACGATATTATCCGGATGCGGGGGACTTTCAAGGATGAATTTGCTCCAGAAGCGTCATATGCTCTAGTCAAGACTGCGTGGGCAGATAAGACGGATGAATTAATGGCGGGTGAACGACAACGAGTTAAGCCGTTACCGCTCGATCTTAAGGAAGACGCAGACAGCTACTCGGTCTCGACGGCGAATTTAACCTTAAAGATCAACCGGAATCCGTTCGGGTTTGAAGTCATCGATAAGGCAGGCAATGTTTTACATAAAGATTTGCCTAAGCGTTCCTTCCTTCAAGATGACTTGGGCCGGTCGTACCATTACAGTACGATGGGTGACCATAACTTCTTCTACGGATTTGGTGAAAAATCCGGGGAACTCAATAAGTTTAAGCGTCGGATGCGGATGCACAACACGGATTCACTAGGGTGGAATGCCGCTAAATCCGATCCCCTCTACAAAATGATTCCGTTCTATATCGATTTCGATAGTGAAATGGATATGGCCTCAGGGCTCTATTACAACAATTCTAATGATTCCACGTTCGATATGGACAGTGAGCACAGTAACTACTGGCACCGTTATAGCTATTTTGAATGTGACGGTGGCGATCTGGATGTCTTCTTCATTGCTGGACCAACCATTAAAGACGTGGTCAAGCACTACACGGATTTAACTGGGAAGACAGCGATGATGCCGAAAGCTTCGCTGGGTTACATGGGTTCAACCATGTACTACACGGAGTTGGACAAGGATGCTGACCAAGCCATCTTAGACTTTGTCGACACCTGCAAGAAGAACGATATTCCTTGTGACGGATTCTTCATGTCATCCGGTTATACGACTGGTGACGATGGCAAGCGTTACGTCTTCAACTGGAATAAGGACCGGTTCCCGGATCCCCAAGACTTTGTGGATAAGCTGAAGGAAAAGGGTGTTCTGCTGGCACCAAATATTAAGCCAGGTATGCTGGTCACCCATCCATTAGCCAAGGACTTTGCCGACGCGGATGCTTACATTAAGACACCGGATGGCAAGGCCGACCAAGAAGACCAATACTGGGGTGGCGCGGCGCACTTCGTTGACTTCACCAGTGAAAAAGGTCGAGCAACGTGGTCGAAATTTATGACGAAACAACTGTTATCGTTGGGAATCACGAGTATCTGGAACGATAACAACGAATATGAAATTAATGAAACCAACGCCAAAGTTGACGCAGATGGTATGCACGCGACCATTGGTGAAGTGAAACCAATCATGCCAACGATGATGGCTAAGACGGCCCAAAAAGCAATTGCCGATTACGATCCCAATGTGCGACCATACCTGATCAACCGGGCTGGGTTTGCTGGGATTCAACGGTATGCGCAGACCTGGGCCGGTGATAACCGGACGAGTTGGACCAATGTGAAATACAACATTCCAACAATCTTAGGGATGGGACTCTCCGGGGTTGCTAACCAGGGTTGTGATATTGGTGGCTTTGATGGTCCAGCGCCGGAACCAGAACTCTTCGTCCGGTGGGTCCAAAATGGGATCTTCCAGCCACGGTTCTCGATCCACTCGTCTAATGATGACAATACGGTCACGGAACCTTGGATGTACCCAAGCTACACCAAGTACATCCGTGATGCCATTCAGTTGCGTTACCAATTGATCCCTTACTTCTACTCACTGTTGCATGAAGCTTCAGTGTCAGGGGCACCGATCATGCGGCCACTGGTTTACGAATTCCAAAATGATCCAAAGACTTTCGAAGAAAGCTTTGAGTTCATGCTGGGGTCATCATTATTGGTAGCAAACGTGGTTGATAAGGGTCAAACGACCAAGGAAGTATACCTACCAAAGGGTGCCGATTGGTATGATTTAACGACTTATCACTACTACAATGGGGGTCAAACCGTCGAAGTTCCCGTCGATCTGGGGAGTATTCCAATGTTCTTGCGGACCGGGAGTATTATTCCCGAAAGCAAGGGCCTCATGAATATTCACAATGATACGGTAGAGAACTTGGACGTCTTAGTTGAGCCAACAACGGCGAGCGACTTCCAGTTGTATGAAGACGATGGGAAGACGATGAGCTACAAGCAAGGAGCCTTCTTGACAACTGACATTTCAGTGAAGCCAAGTAAGCACCAAACGTTAATTAACTTGCATAAGCAAGGAACTTACGATTCCAAGCTGAAGAGTTACACGTTCCGCGTGTGTTGCCCAGACATCGCCCCATTAACGATTGAACTTCAAGGCAAACCGTTGGCGCAATTCCTCAAGTTTGACAAGTTCAATGCTGCCACTGAAGGCTGGTTCTTCGATGGCGAAAAGCGTCAAGTTATCATTAAATTTAATAATGTAAGCGATTCAGACATTGAGCTGAGCATTGAGTCTAGTGTTAAGGACTTAATCTCAATCTAATAATTTGCTAAATTTGCGGAATCTCACTTTAAAAATTATCTAGGCGTTTCGCCGGAGGTTGGAAAAATGGATACACAAAAAACAAGTATTGATCGTTCAAAGCCGTTTGGTTGGGCTGACCGTTTTGGTTATGCTCTTGGGGATGTTGGGAACAACTTCTCATTCGCTGTTGTGAATACCTTCTTGATGATCTTCTACACCAACGTGTTGGGATTGTCAGGGGTGACCGTGGGACTCTTGTTCCTGATTGCCCGGTTTATTGATGCCATTGCTGATATCACTGTTGGTCGGTTGGTCGATAGTAGTAAGCTCCATAAGAGTGGTCGATTCATTCCGTGGATTGCCCGCTTCAAGTACCCGCTACTCATCGCGACCATCTTGGTTTTTGTGCCATTCGTTAAAGATTTGGCGTTTCCAATCAAGATAACTTATGTCTTTATCACTTACTTACTCTGGGGAATTTTCTATTCCACAGTTAACATCCCATACGGCTCTATGGCGTCTGCGTTAAGCGATTCGCCTAACGACAAGACTTCTCTGTCCACGTGGCGGAGTTTGGGGTCTGCGACTGGGAGTGCCATCGTCAGTTTCGTTGTGCCAATCTTCATGTACGTCGGTGCTTCGCAGAGAATTGACGGCGTGCGTTTCTGGTTAGTGGCCTCTGTCATGGCTATCTTAGGGTTCGGTTGTTATATCTTGACCAGTAAGCTGCCAACAGAACGTGTCCGGACCCAACGGAGCGAGTCGGTTCCTCTGGGAACGGTCATGAAGGATATGTTTACGGACCGTGCGCTAGTTATCCTGGTCGTCTTAGATATCATTCTGGTGATCAATCAGAACCTGTCTGGGACCAACATTTCTTACTTGTTTAACGACTATTTCAAGAACAGTAGTGCCATGTCAATCGCGTTGATTTTTAACTTTGCGACGGTACTGTTGCTGGCACCATTCGCCCAATACTTTACGAAGAAGTTTGGTCGTAAGGAAGTCACAGTGGTCTCCCTGTTCTTTGCTAGTATCGTGTACGGTGCCTTGGTCTTTATCCACACCAGCAGTGCTATGGTTTACTTAGTCTTCCTGTTCTTCGGAAGCTTAGGGGCAGCGATGTTTAATCTGATGGTCTGGGCCTTCATCACCGACGTTATCGATAACCAGCAAGTGACAACCGGGATTCGTGAAGACGGGACGATCTATGGGGTCAATTCCTTCGCACGGAAAGTCGCGCAAGCCTTAGGTGGAAGCTTTGGAGCCTTCATGTTGACCATGATCGGTTATGTATCCTCCACGTCTGGTGGGGCCGAACAATCCCAACAAGTGATTGACCGTATCTACTACTTGGCTTCTGGAATTCCAGCCGTCTGCTGTGGACTGGCCGCAATTGTCATGCTGTTCTTCTATCCATTGAATAAGAAACGGGTTGAAGCCAACGCCGCGATTTTACGGGAAAAGAATGCTAAGAACTAAGATTTGAATTTTCAATATTTCTCAATGACTACAAGAGAACAATTGTAATCAGAAGTAATCACCAATAATTTTTACAAAATTAAAGGAGACTTTTGAAATGGCTTTATTGAACGAAGACTTTTTACTCACGAGTGAACCAGCTAAGAAATTATTCCACGAACATGCAGAAAAGATGCCAATCATTGACTATCATTGTCATCTAGACCCAAAGGATATCTACGAGAACAAAAACTATCCTAACATCACACGGATCTGGCTGAACGATGGTAATGCCGGCGACCACTATAAGTGGCGTTTGGAACGGGCCAACGGTGTTCCCGAAGAACTGATCACTGGTGACGGTGACGAATACCAAAAGTTCTTGGCTTGGGCTAAGACGATCGACCGGGCGATTGGGAACCCACTCTACGAATGGACCCACTTGGAACTGAAGCGTTTCTTCGGCATCGACGAAGTCTTCAACGAAAAGAGTGCCCCAGCCATCTGGAAGAAGGCCAACGCCTTACTCCAAACTGATGACTTCAAGCCACGGAGCTTGATCAAAAACGCTAATGTTAAGGTTGTCTGCACGACGGATGACCCGGCTTCTGACCTGCACTATCACAAGCTGTTAAAGGCCGAAGAAAAGGAAAATGGTTTCAAAGTCTTACCAGCAATGCGGCCAGATAACTTGGTTCGAATCAATCAAGGTAATTACGGCGAATACATGGACAAGCTGAGTGACGTTTCTGGCGTCCAAATCAGCGACTTGGCTTCCTTGACCAAGGCCCTCGAACAACGCTTTACTTTCTTTGCCTCAATGGGTGGTAGCCTGTCTGACCACGGCCTGAACACATACCACTACGCCGAAGCAACTGATGACGAATTCAATGCTATCATGGCCAAGGCGCGCAAAGACAATTCACAACTGACTGACGACGAAATCAACAAGTACCAAACGAAGTTGCTGAAGGTCCTGATGCGCTTGAACCAAAAGTTTGGCTGGACGATGCAATACCACATGAACGTGCTGCGTAATGCCAACGGCCCAATGTTCCGTAAGTTAGGTGCCGACACAGGCTGGGACTCCATGGGGTCACAACCAGGCATTGCTGGCGAAATGATGAAATTGATGAGTGCGATGTCCGAAGAAGATAGTATTCCTAAGACCATTCTCTACTCCACGAATCCTAATGACTGGATGGAATTGGCTACCGGGATGCAAAGCTTCCAGGGCGATGGCGTTCAGAAATTACAATTAGGCTGTGCATGGTGGTTTAACGATACCCGTGATGGGATGCATGACCAACTGAACATCTTGGCACAACAAAGCCTGCTACCAAATTTCGTAGGGATGCTGACCGATTCTCGGAGTTTCCTTTCCTACACGCGTCATGAATACTTCCGTCGGGTACTCTGCAACCTGATCGGCGAATGGGTCACGACTGGTCAAGTTCCAGAAGACTACGATTACTTGGGTAAGATTGTTGAAGATATTTCTTACAACAACGCTCACGACTACTTTGGTTTCTTCGATAAGAAGGACTAGAGCCCAACTGAATAAAACGAGATTGCTTGAACGTGGTGCAACTTCCTTTTGGGGAGGCGCACCACGTTTTTTGTTTTCAGGAAATGTTGAAGCAATGAAAATAAATGCCGAACAATGAAAAAATAGTTCGGCATTTACAACTTATAATCCAGGTGTTAGCTTAATTAATGACTAATTTTAGAATAATTTTCAAATTATAGGTTGAAACAATGAAAATGTTGCTGAAAGCGGGCTGCAATAGGGGTATGATATTAATGCTGCTGTTTTCTGAGCGTTGACCGCATTGGGGATGAACGTGAACATTTTCGGCAGGATAAAAAAGAAAATATTATTAGTGAGGTATGAATTCATGCATTATTCTTTATTCGTTCGGTGTATGGCCGAATTGATTGGGACAGCCGTCATGGTTGCCCTAGGTAACGGTTCGGTTGCCAACGTTGAGTTGAAGGGCACCAAGGGGTATCATGGTGGCTGGATTTTAATTGGTTTTGGGTATGGTATCGGGGTGATGATCCCAGCCCTGATGTTTGCTACGATTTCGGGAGCACAGATCAACCCAGCTATGACGGTTGCCATGGCGGTGACTGGGAGCTTCCCTTGGCAAGAGGTTGTGCCCTATATCTTGGCGCAGACGGTAGGGGCGATCATTGGCCAGTTGGTCATTGTCTTGGCCTATAAGCCGTACTACGACCGAACGACGGACACGGAGGCCATCTTGGGAACGTTCTCCACCATCGATGCCGCTAATAGCCAATTGAATGGGTTTATTAACGAATTTGTGGGAACGTTCCTACTCGTGTTGGGAGCTGTTAGTATGACGGTCGACAAGATTGACCCCCGGGCTGATTTCATTGGGCTAGGTTTCTTGGTCATGTGTTTGGTCATTTCCTTCGGGGGACCAACCGGGCCAGCGCTGAATCCTGCCAGAGATATTGGGCCACGGCTACTCCATGCCGTTTGGCCATTTCCACATAAAGGCAGCTCTCAGTTTAACTATAGTTGGGTACCGATCGTTGCGCCAACTGCCGGAGCGATTGCCGCTGCAGCATTGTATAAACAAGTGTTTTAATTGCATAAATACTTAAAAATGAGTGCCTTCATGCAGAATTTGGAGGCACTTTTTTGATGGCCTTTTGTCAGTATTGCGCAAAAGTAATTGAATTGTTTAGTAGTCCTCAACTAATTTAGAGAAGTAAACTGAAACATTAATATGTTAGTAAAATCGACTAAATTAAATATTTTTTACTAAATGTATAATAAAATGAAAGCGCATTATATAGGTAAGTTAATCGTTTTACCTAATGATTTTGGCAAAAACGGCGCTTAAAAATCAAGAGAAATACGCGTGAACCTGTGTTAAACTAATATACAAGTAAATGAGAGGCAACCAAGGAGGTGTAGTTGAGATGCAACAAATGACGAAGAATATGCGGAATGAGGCGTACTCTGAGCTTCGCTATCGGATTATGCATAATAAGTTTATTCCTGGTCAGAAGATCTCTGAGAAGACGATTTCTGAGGAACTGGGAATTGGTCGGACGCCGGTGCGGGAAGCCATTATTCGAATCGAACGGGATGGTCTGATCGATGTAATTCCGCAGAGCGGGACCTATATTTCTCAGATCGACATGGAAAAGGCTAAGGATGCCCGGTTTGTACGGCAGAACGTTGAAGTTGAAATCATGCTGGAAGCTACAGCAAAGATGACAGACGCGGCGTATCGGGAACAGAAAGTAAACTTGCGTGAACAGGCGGTTGCGATTCAGAAGGAGGATCCGGATACCTTCTTTTATCTCGATGAGGCCTTTCATCGTCGATTTTATACGATTGCTGATCGTGATAATATTTGGGATTGGTTACAGACGGTTAACATGCAACTGAACCGGTTCCGGTGGATTCGGCTGAAGGTCAATGGCCTGAATTGGCAGACAATTTTGCAGCAGCACGAAAGTCTATTGGATGTTGTGTATCGGCGGGATCTGGAGGATGTGCGGTTCCAAACAACGGCCCATTTGCGGCTGATGCTACAGGAACGCAAGTACTTGCTGGATAAGTTTCCCGGGTACTTTATGAACGTTAGTCCGAGTGATAAAACGGACCTGGATATTTAAATTATAGAATCGTCGGTGTTGGTGAGGGTGTTCATCAGTAGTCCGGCGTTTTTTAGTCCAGTGAGGGAAGAACGAGACTGGCAAAATGAGACGAAATTCATTATAATGAACACGTTAACATTTATTGATGAATACGCTTTCAACTCAATGACCGTGTACATTACATAAACGTGATGACTAAAGGCTTTGTGGGCCTTTCATGGCGGCTCATTTTTTAATTCAAACGTGAAAGTTATTACAAGCCTGCCACGATTAGGCTTGGTAGCCGTCTAAGCCGGTGATACATGAAGGGGAATTTTCCTCAGCATGTGCTAAACTGGTAGCTGGGAACGCAAGACATACAGAGTGAGAGAAATGGGTTCATTAGTGGGTTAATAAATTACATATGGAGGTAATACCATGGCATTCAACATGACTACGCAGTACGCACACAGTCCTGAGGATATTGATCATTACAATACGGACCAGATGCGCGAGCAATTCTTAATGGAAAAAATTTTCAGTCCGGACGATATTTTACTGACGTACACCTACAACGATCGGATGATCTTTGGTGGAGTAACGCCGGTGCATGCACCGCTTGAAATCAAGCTGGACAAGGAACTTGGCGTGAAGTTCTTCCTGGAACGCCGTGAATTAGGCTTTATTAATATTGGCGGTGCCGGAACAGTTACAATCGATGGTGACGAGAGTGCGATTGCACCACACGACGGTTTTTACATCGGTATGGGAACGCAGCACGTGGTCTTCGATTCCATTGACCCAGACAACCCTGCTAAGTTCTACGTCGTTTCAACGCCGGCCCACAAGACTTATCCGAATAAGAAGCTGGTCTACAAGGATGCAATTGCCATGCCTAAGGGTGATCAGGAACATATGAATAAACGAGTCATTCACAAGTATATTGATGCATCGACCATGCAGACGTGTCAACTGCAGATGGGCTACACCGTCTTAGAGCCTGGAAATTCTTGGAATACCATGCCAGCTCACACTCACGCACGACGGATGGAAACCTATCTGTACTGCGAATTTGGTGCCGCTGATACCCGGGTTTCTCACTTTATGGGAACCCCAGAAAACACCAAGCATATCTGGATGAAGCAGGACCAGGCTGTTGTGAACCCAAGTTACTCCATCCACTGTGGTGTTGGGACAACGAACTACGCTTTCATCTGGGCAATGTGTGGTGAAAATCAGACCTACGATGACATGGATCAAGTTGCCATGGACGATCTGCGTTAATTACCGCAATTAAAAGGAGAGACTAAGAGATGGAAATGGGATTTCGCTGGTACGGCCCTGATGAGGACGCCGTTAAGCTCCAAGATATTCGGCAGATTCCGGGGGCTAAACAGGTCGTCGGAGCACTCTTTGACGTGCCGGCCGGTGAAGTATGGCCACTGGTTAAGATCAAGGCTTTGAAGGCTCAGATTGAAGCTGCTGGGCTAAAATTTACGATTGTCGAGTCCGTTAATATTCACGATGACATTAAGATTGGGTTGCCAACACGGGATCGGTACATTGAAAATTACCAACAAACCATTCGAAACCTTGCACAAGTGGGGGTTAAGACGATTTGCTACAACTTTATGCCAATCTTTGATTGGATCCGGACCGACCTGCATTTCAAGCTGGCTGACGGTTCTAAGGCGTTGGCGTTTCAAGAACGTTATACGGCAGAGGATCCACAAGCCTTGATTCAGCAGATTCAGCAGGGCGACAATGGTTTTAGCTTACCCGGTTGGGAACCTGAACGGCTGGCAAAGGTTCAGCAACTCTTCAAGGCCTATGCGGATGTTGATGCGTCCCGTCTGGCAGCCAATCTCAAATACTTTCTGGATGCGATTCTTCCTGTTTGCGAGGAATACCACATCCAGATGGCCATCCATCCCGATGATCCACCAATGCCGTTATTCGGTTTGCCACGAATCTTCAAGAATGCCGCCGATATGCGGGCGATTGTGGCAATGAACCCATCGTTGGCGAATGGCTTTACAATCTGTACGGGCAGTCTTGGCGAGAACCCGGATAACGATATTCCAGCGATTATTCGCGAGTTCGTTGTGCAGGGCCGCGTGCCATTTGTCCACGCCCGGAACATTAAATTTTCTGGGCATGGTCGAGATTTCCGTGAGGCAGCCCATCTCTCCAGCGAAGGTTCGCTAGATATGTATGAAATTATGAAAGCTCTTCATGATACTGGGTTTGATGGCGTTATTCGCCCTGACCACGGCCGGGATATCTGGGGTGAGGCTGGACGACCAGGGTACGGTCTCTATGACCGCGCACTGGGACTGACGTATCTGAACGGTCTGTGGGAAGCGATCAGCAAATCCTAAGAGGAAGGTGACGAGATGGGAGAGATCCTAACGATTGGAGAACCAATGGTGGTTTTCGAAGCGCAAGAGAGTGATGTTGACCTAGCTAAAGCACAAAAATTTCAAAAATTTTCTGCTGGAGCAGAGCTCAACGTTGCCATTGGAATGGCCCGTCTCGGGCACCCAGTTGACTACGTTTCGGCGGTCGGCGATGACCCGTTTGGTGTGTATTTACGACACGTCTTGCGGACCGATGGTGTGGCTGATGCAGCACTACTAACGAAGCCGGGATTACCCACGGGCTTTTACCTGAAGCAACGTGTTAGCCATGGCGATCCCGCCGTAGCATACTTTCGGCAGGGGTCGGCAGCGGCTAATTACCAGCCGGAGGATCTACAGACGGTGAGTTTGACTGGTGTTCGCTTTGCCCATCTTTCTGGGATTTTTGCGGCCCTGTCGCCGAACTGTTTGGCGGCTTATCGACAGTTGAATGCCGATTTGGTGTATAACCGTATTCCAGTGACGTTTGATCCTAATCTGCGGCCAACGCTATGGGATTCCCGAGCTGAAATGGTGCGAGTGACCAATGATTTGGCACGTTACGGGACGATTGTGATGCCCGGGCTCAGTGAAGGTCGAACGTTGACCGGCAAACAGGATCCTGAAGAGATTGCTGACTTTTACCTGCAACGTGGCATCACGACAAAGGCCGTGGTTGTCAAACTGGGGTCGGCAGGGGCATTTGCCAAGCTAGCGGACGGCCGGAAATTTTCAGTTCCCGGTTTTACCGTACCACGGGTGATTGATACTGTGGGAGCGGGGGATGGTTTTGCGGTTGGCTTGATTTCTGGCTTACTGGAAGGTCAACTGCTTCCAGACGCGCTGCAACGCGCTAATGTCATTGGCGCCTTGGCTGTTCAGAGCCCGGGAGACAACGATGGTTACCCAACCAGACCACAGCTAGACCAATTTTATGAGGATCATAGATTAGTATAAATTAAGAAAAATCGTCGGCCAAAACAATGTATTTGGCTGGCGGTTTTGTTATAGTAGGTTTAGCAGGCAGTCTAGATAGATAACGTTAACACCTTAGAAAGTCGCAAGGCGTACTTAAGTTAGCCCGTTTAACTGCAAAAATAGCGAGTCGAGCAATTGATGATCGTAACAGGAGGCAACTATATTGGAAGAAGTAACGATTTTGACGATTGCTAAGCGTGCTAACGTCTCACACACCACGGTTTCTCGTGCGTTGAACGATAGTCCCTTAGTCAAAGAGGAAACGAAACGGAAGATTCGCAAGATTGCGGACGACTTGGGCTACGTGCCAAATATTAATGCTAAGGGGCTTGTTGAAAAACGCTCTTTCATCATCGGCATTTTCTTTTCAGAACTGGATACGGGGACCTCGCCGAGTTTCTTAGTAGACGTTATCAATCGGTCAAAGGAAGCTCTACCAGAGGGATATTCGATCTCTATTGACAGTATCGAAGCTCTCGATGGAACGAGTGCAGTGAGTCGCCATCAGTACGATGGGGCTATTGTGGTCAGTCAAAGTGTCAATGATGATGCGTTTATCAATATGATGATCGAACGGGGATTGCCCGTAGTTATTCTGAACCGAAAGATTGCTCGGGAGGATGTGTCGAACTTTACGACCGACGATTACTTGGGTGCACGAAAGTTAATGGAATATGCCGTTCGGATGGGACACCAGAAGTTTGGTTTGATTAAGGGGGCCAGTGACTTCGTCTCGACACATGACCGGCAACAGGCCTTTATAGACGTTACAGCAGCCAGCAATGCGGTTGTAAAGCCGGAATGGGTCCAACAGGGAACCTACCTGCCAGATAGCGGCTATGAGGCCATGCGCAATATTCTCGGGGCAATTGAGACACCGACCTGTGTCTTCGCTTCTAACGACGATATGGCAGCCGGTGCTGTCCGGGCTTGCCAAGATTTAGGGTACTCAGTTCCCGATGACGTATCGATTATTGGATATGATGATATGAGTTATGCGAAATATTTAGTTCCGCGCTTGACGACGGTACGTAAACCAACCGATGATATCGTTCAAGAAGGAATCGATGCTTTGACAAAATTATTGGATGGATCTATGACGGATCCAATAAAAAAAGTGATTGTCCCAACGTTGATAGTACGGGATTCTGTGAAGGATTTAAGAAAATAATCCTTTTTTTATTAAAAAAATTGTTAACGTGTGCATGACTTTGTGATAGTATAGACATTGTTAAAGGAAAGCGCTTACTAGTACATAGCTTAAGCATTGACGTTTAACAAATAATTCAGAAGTCAGTGAGCAGTAGCGAAGGCACGCGGATAATTGTGTTAACGTGTGTATCAAAATTGTAAGCGATTTCTCTTAATGGTTCATAGTAGATTCAAGGAGGTGCTCGAATGAGTGAAGAGGCAGCAACAAGTCCAAAACCCGCTGTAAAAGATGGGGAAATGATGAATGACTCGTCTAAGCGGATTCCTACCCGTGAAAAAATTGCTTATGGGTTTGGGGACTTTGGTAACGGCTTCATGTTTGACCTTGGGCAGGCGTACCTGACTAAGTTCTGGATCGATGCTTGTGGTATCGGTGCCGGAGCTGTCGCTGGGATTTTCGCCTTCACCAAGATTTTCGATGCGTTTATGGATCCTATCGCCGGTTCAGTAATTGATAACCGGAAGAATGTCGGTAAACGTGGTAAGTTCCGTCCAGTCATGATGATTTCAGCCATCATTTTAGGGATTATGACCGTCGTAACATTTACGATGCCATCTGGTCTTACTGGGGTCCAAAAGATTATCTACGCATACGCTGCATACATGATCTGGGGCCTGGTTTATTCATTTACCAATGACCCGTACGGTTCTTTAGCTTCTGTCATGTCTCGGAATTCGCAAGACCGGAGCTTCATGGCGACTTCTCGTCAAGTTGGTTCTGTCGGTGCGCAATTCATCGCCGGGGTTGCATTTATTCCTTTGATGGGATTGATTTCTAACGGTAACACTGGTGTCAAAGAAGAACACGGTTACTTCTGGGCAGCCGCAGTCTTCGCTGTTATCGGGATCTGTATGTTTGCCGTATGTTACTTAGGGACTAAGGAAAACGTTAAGGTCCACCGTGCTACTGGTGAAGCAGCTAAAAAGGAAGGTTTCAAAGATTACATCAAAGTTATCTTCAAGAACGGTCCTTTAGGTGCCTTGATTCTGATGACCTTGTTCACCATTTCTGCCATGAACACGAACAACCAAATGATGGTGTTCTACGCACAATATAACTTAGGTAACATCGGTTTTCAGCCAATCATCAACGCTGTTATGATGGGTTGCTCAATCGTCGGGGTCTTCATGATTCCTACGTTAACTAAGCACTTTGGTCAAAAGCGTACCGCAATGTGGAGCTTCGTCGTTGGTGCTATAGCCAACCTGTTGAACTACTTCCTGCCTTCTAACGTAATTACATTCGTTGTCTTAGTTACCATTGGTTACACGGCTTTAGCTATTCCTAACGGGATTACTTGGGCCATGGTTTCCAACGCTATCGACTTCGGTGAATGGCGTTCAGGTGTCCGTAAAGAAGCTATTACATACGCTGCATTTAACTTCTCACGGAAGATTGCACAATCACTGGCCGCTTTAGTCAGTGCCGGTGTCTTGGCCTTAACTGGTTACGTTGCTAACGCAACGCAAAGTGCCAGTGCCTTAAATGGTATCAAGGCTGCTATGACGTTATATCCTGGACTTTGCTTAATCATTGCTGCTGTTGTAATCGGTTTCTTATACAAACTGGATGACAAACGTTTCGGTGAAATTGCCGATGACCTTGACCATGGTCGTTGGGAAGGCGGCAAGATCGGTGAAAGCAAAGCTACCGACAAGGATAAGCGCTAATCGTCATACTAAATAATTTGGGATCACGGTTTTTAAAAACTTTATCAAACTACATTTATGGAGGGTTATATCAATGGACTTACAAAAGTTAGTTTCAGATGTCTATGAGATTATCGCTGCCCAAGGCAACTACGACAGCTTATCAGATAAAGAAGTTTATGCACCTTCAATTCAAGTGGATCGCCGCAACGTCTACTTCATCTTGCATGAAACCGTCAACAAGCAAACTGCCAAGACTTTGGTTGTTTACGAAGATCGCGACGACGCCAAGGACTTTGACGCCAAGGAAAGCATTGATGACGCAAATAAAACATTAATCACTGGTGATTTGAACGAAGCCAACTGGCGGACACTTGCTAAGCGTTTTGCTTGGATCAAACCAACATCACGTCATGGCTACAAGTACACCTTTGGGTTAGGTGACCGTTTAGGCAACGCTTCTAACGCTCACTTACGTTTGTTCAAAGGCCGGGGCATTGTACCAGTCTTAGCACAACAATCAATTCGTGAATTACTATTGATGAACCGTACTGAAACCGATGTCTTATTGGATGCCGGCTGGGCTGTCTTTGAAGAAGGTTATACTGATGGCTGGGTTGACGATGGTGACCACGTTAAGAATCCTCATGAAGTTGACTACGCCGTTAAGGCCGGTTGCACCATGATTACTTTGGATGCTACTGAAAAGATTCATAACGAAGTTGCTAAGTTCTCTGACGAAGAATTGGACACTAAGTTCAACGCTTTGGATGACGAATTAGTAGAACGCTTCAACAAGACTTACTTGGACAAGACGTTCCAAATCAGTGACGATGCTTCTGTTCACTTCTCCAAGCGTGACGTTGAAGAATCAGTTCTGATCTTCTTCGGTGCCGTTAAGTACGCTATCTTCATCTACCACAAGTTCATCGTACCTTACAACTTGGACTTCGAAATTTCTATGGATGAAACGATTGTTCCTACGACGCCTGCAAACCACTACTTCTTTGCTAATGAGTTACATCGCGAAGGCATCACTCCTGAAACCATTGCTCCTAAGTTCTATGGTGAATTCCAGAAGGCTATTGACTACATTGGTGATGTAAAGCGCTTCGAACGTGAATACGTTGTACATGAAGCTATTGCTGAAAAGTTTGGCTACAAGTTGAGTATTCACTCAGGTTCCGACAAGCTTTCTGTATACGAAATCATTGGCCGGATCTCCAAGCAACATGGCTGGCACGTTAAGACCGCTGGGACTAACTGGTTGGAAGCTCTCCGTGTTATCGCCCATGTCGATCCTAAGTTCATGGTTCAACTTTACAAGTTTGCTTACGAAAACTTGGATGATGTTGCATCATTCTACGTATTCAACGCCCAAACCGATGGAACTGCTCCAAAGCCAGAAACGATCAACGAATCCAACGTTATGAGTTTGCTTGATGGTGATGACTCACGGCAAGTTCTTCACACGATGTATGGTTCACTCTTGAACGCTCAAAAGAGCTACAAGTACGTATACCGTGACAAGTTCTTCAAGATTTTGAAGGAAAACCAAGACCTTTATGACAAGTACCTGAACATTCACATTTCAGAACATCTCGACTTACTCCAAGGTTTGGCTAAGTCCAAGGCTGAAGTTCAAGCTAAGTACGAACCAAAAATCAACGAAGACTAATCTAAGTTAAATTGCTTAGTTAGCACTAACTCTCAAAAGGAGGAATATCCTGATGGCTTTATTGGACGACAATTTCTTACTCGGCAACGACATGGCCAAGAGACTTTTCAATGACTATGCCAAGGGTATGCCAATCATCGATTTCCATTGTCACTTGAACCCAAAGGAAATCTATGAAAACAAGAACTACCCTAACATTACGCGGATTTGGTTAAACGAAGGCGTTTACGGTGACCACTACAAGTGGCGTCAAGAACGGACTAACGGGGTTCCTGAAGAATTAATTACCGGTGACGGCGATGAATATCAGAAATTCTTAGCCTGGGCTGAAACGATTGAAAGCGCTTTGGGGAACCCACTCTACGAATGGACTCACCTGGAACTCAAGCGTTTCTTCCACATCGATGAAGTATTGAGCCGGAAGACCGCACCAGATATTTGGAAGAAAGCTAATGCTGAACTCCAAACTGATGCTTTCAAACCACGGAATTTAATCAAGAACTCCAACGTTAAGGCTGTCTGCACCACCGATGACCCAGCTTCTGACTTGCACTACCACAAATTGTTGAAGGAAACTGAAGCTGAAAACGGCTTCCGTACCTTACCAGCTATGCGGCCTGACAAGTTGATCCAAGTTGATCGTGATGGCTTCGCTGCCTACTTAAAGGAATTGGGTGACATCTCTGGTGTTAAGATCACTTCATTCAAGACGATGATCGATGCTGTTAAGCAACGGTTTGAATTCTTTAGTGAAATGGGTGGCCGTTTATCTGACCATTCCCTGTTGACCTACCACTTCATCGAAGCTTCAGACAGCGAGCTGAATGCTATCTTTGACAAAGGTGTTAACAACGAAGAATTGTCAGCTAAGGAAGTTGACCAATACTTGACCGCCTTATTGGAAAACTTAATGAAGTTGAACAAGGAATTTGATTGGACCATGCAGTTCCATATCAACTCTATCCGTGACCTTAACCGGCCAATGTTCGACAAATTAGGTGCTGATACCGGTTACGATGCCGTTGGGACACAACCTGATATCGCTGACCAAATTGCTAAACTCTACACTAAGATGCAGATCACTCATGATATTCCAAAGACGATCTTCTACTCTTTGAATGACAATGACTGGATGCAATTGGCTACGATGATGGGTGCCTTCCAAGAGGGTGGCAAACAACGCTTACAACTTGGTGCCGGCTGGTGGTTCAACGATACTGCCGAAGGTATGAACGAACAATTGCGGGTCTTTGCCGAAGAAAGTCTGTTGCCTAACTTTGTTGGGATGCTGACTGACTCACGGAGCTTCCTGTCATACCCACGTCATGAATACTTCCGTCGTGTTCTCTGCAACTTCTATGGGAACTTGGCAGAACAAGGTCGGGTACCGGATGACGAAGAGATGTTGGGCAAGATCGTACAAAACATTTGCTACAACAATGCATACAACTTCTTCCAGTTCTTCCCAGACAAGACGCCTGATGAGATTTTCGGTAAATTAACCGTTTAATAACTAGGCGAATGAAAGAGTCTCGCATGAACTTCCGTATGGAAGTTCTGCGGGGCTTTTTGTTTCTAAGATTTCTTGTGTAAGTTGTCATGGTCGCCTAAAATAAAAGTAAGTATCTGATTTTACGAGAGGACTCTGAGATTATGAATGAAAATCCGTTAAACATTCTGCACACGATTGGTTTTGATCAACTCTATCCAATGATTCGTTGTCAGTTGAAGTTTGAAACACCGATCGATATTGACCGGCTCATTAAGGCCGTCAATATAACGGCAAAGGTCGTTCCAGAACTATTTTGTCGCTATGAAATGCGTGACAATAGCTGGCAACCAGCGGTTAAGGACGCTAGTGAAGTTGTCGAAACAGTTGCTGTTGATGCGGACGTTGATGCAACACCAGACTGGGAGAAAAATGCACAAATCCGGTTTGCTATTCAGGATGATGGTCGTGGGAATAAAGTGACGATCACCATGAGTCATATCTTGACCGACGGCAGCGGATTTAAGCAGTACCTCTACCTACTCAGCGATTGCTATAACCGTGGTGCTGAGGCCATCACAGGCGTCGAAAACGTGGTCAAACTGGATTGGTTGGAAAACTTGTTGAAATCACACCCTGCTGCCGCTAAGCATGGTGACGTGGACCATCCAGCAAAACCATTGGCCTTGCCCCAGTTAACGAATGAAGCGGGTGAACAGCCACGACACAATGTCAGTGGCTGGCGGTTAACGCCAGATCTGACGAAGACGTTGATTCAGGCCACCCATAGCCAGGGGGTCACGGTCAATGATGTCTGTCTGACAACCTTTGGTAAGGCGGTTCAAGCCTATGATCTTGGCGGGGATGAGCTGGCGATTCCATGTCCAACTGATATGCGGCAAAAGATCAGCAAGGAACACGCCGCGCTTCGAATTGCTAACCACACGGCACGATTTAATCCAGCGATTCACTCACCACAAGATGAACCGATTACGATGGCCGTGGCTAAGATGCATGGCGAAATGCAACGGCTAAAGGATCACGATCAGTTCTTAGACTCGGTACGCTCTCTGATGGCTCAGTACAAGTCAGAGCCGATTGCTAAGTTACAACAGATTGTGGAGGACAATTATCATGTTCGGGCAATTGCCTTCACAAACTTTGGTATCGTTGATGATTCGCGGTTGGTTTTCGAGGATGCGCCGTTAACGGACTGCCTAATGACGGGGTCATTCCGCTATGCGCCAATGTTTCAGGTGGCTTGCAGCACATTCAAAGGGCAACTGAATCTTGGATTTAACATGATTGGGACGACTGATGAGGTCCAAGTTGGTCGCGTCGTTATTCATGATATGGTGTCACGAATCAAAGACTTTATCGCTGAAGCTGCGATTGGCGCCACGGTTATTGAATAATTTGTAAAAAGGGCGGTAAAAGAAAAGCTCTCCCGAAAACTTCGGGGGAGCTTTTTCATAAAAACCGAACTACTTAAGTGGTTCAGTTTGCTTTTGGATTAATTGTTGGTAAGCACCCGTTAAGGTTTGGTGCGTTGCAACACCATCAGGGTTTGACGTGGTAGAAGCGATGGCTTGGGTAGCGAAGACGCCTGAACCGAAGACAGCAACGGCAGCGACGACAGTTAAAACTCGATTGAATACATGCATTATATAAGTACCTCTTTCTTTTTCTCTTCTCTTTTGTTCACGTGAACATATTATAATTTTCTGAAAGCTACGTCAAGGGGTGAAACCTAATGTAATGGTTTTCATTGAAAACTTTTATATTTTTTTGTCAAAGAGCGCGTATAAAGGGGTTCTGTAACCGATTTAATGGCATTTTACCCATGAAAATAATTTTGAAAGTGAGTATGATAGAAGATAAGAAGTTATACGAAAGTGAGATGTTTGAATGACGCAGATACAAAATGACCCGGATAAAATTTCCCGGCAGAACTTAATTGCCATTTTCGCGGTCGCCATGATGGCCTTCCTAGGAATATTAGTGGAGACTTCCATGAATGTTACGTTTCCAACACTGATGGCGACAATGCACGTTTCATTGAGTACGGTTCAGTGGATTACGACAGGATATTTGCTGACGGTGGCGTTACTGATGATTACGTCAGCTTTTCTGAAGCAACGTTTTACGAATCGACAACTCTTTGTGGCCGGAGCGTCACTTTTTATTCTGGGGGACTTGATCTGTGCGTTGGCACCGGTTTTTCCAGTGTTATTGTTTGGGCGGTTGGTTCAGGCTGGTTGTGCCGGCTTAGCTATTCCGTTGATGTTTAACGTTGTTTTGGAAAGTGTGCCACGCTCTCGTCTTGGCTTTTACATGGGTATGGCTGGTTTGATCCTGATGATTGCCCCGGCTAGTGGGCCAACCTTTGGGGGGATTATGGCGTCGCTAGGTGATTGGCGCTTAATCTTCTGGTCGACCTTACCGTTAGAAGCAATTATTTTACTTTTAGGTTTTGGTGTGATGAAGCAATTCTCGCCGGTTAAAAAGGTTTCATTTGTTTGGGGCCAATTTGCCCTCCTGGCGGTAGCATTTGTGAGCTTTACGATGGGCCTGAACAGTCTGACGACGGCGGGGTGGTTGAGTTGGCAGTTTTTGGGTGGCTTAATTCTGGCTGCCTTAACGCTTACCGGATATATTATGGTGTCTAAGCATAGTGAAAATCAGCTGTTAAAGCTCGAAATTTTTCGAAATCCGGTCTTTACGTTTAGCTTCATGGCTTACGTGATTCTGCAGTTCTGCAATATCGGTATTAACTTTGCCTTGCCAAACTATGCGCAAATCGTGGTCGGCGCAAGTTCACTTTTCGGTGGGCTGATGTTGTTGCCAGGGAGCCTAGTAACAGCGCTCTTGCAACCGTGGTTCGGTCATCTGCTGGATGAGCATGGTGCGCGCTTGCCAATTCTGTTGGGCAGTAGCTTGTTTTTTGTTGCTGCGCTGTGCTTTACTGTCATTGGTCAACGGCTAACGGTCATTATTATTGCCGCACTGTACGTAATCTTCAGTATCGGCCGTTCAATGGCGTTTGGAAATACCATGACTAACGGCTTGAAGGAAGTTGACTTTAGTCAGCGTGCTGATGCCAACGCCATCTATAATACGGGTCAACAGTTCGCAGGGTCCGTTGGGACGACGATTCTGGCTGCCTTGATGTCATCGGTTAAGGTGCATGGCATGTCTTACGCTCAGGAGACAGCAATTGGGAGTCGGTTAGCATTTGGCCTGATTTTATCGTTGAGCGTGATTAACTTTGGTCTTTACTTTATCGTATTCCATTATCAGAAGACTGATAAATAGTGGGTTTCGTCGATATTGACGGAACCTTTTTATTTGGGATGGTTCAACTGTGACAGAACTGGCGAGAGGGCCCCAGCAGACCAAAGATAATTAAGCGCCAGCAATTGTTCGTAGCGCCGCTTGCTGAGAATGATTACACTCTGATGAGGATGGATCGTGACTTCCAACGTATGATTGGTTTGGATGACCTGAGTGAAGAGGCGCTTAGGATCGGTATGGAGCTGCGTAAACGGGTAAGTTTTCATTAATTTCCTCCAGGCTGAGAGTGGCACGACTTAAGCAGTAAATGTAGTATAGCAGGTCTGCTGGAGAATGGATAGAACGAATGTTCGTATAATAATTTTGATGGCGGGTTAATCCGGATGACCACTGTCTAAGGCACGATTTAAATAAATATTTCAATGAAAAAGTCAGCACCCAACGGAAAGTTAGGTGCTGACAAACGTGATCAGCTAATGTTCCTTGATTTGAAAAGCTAGCCGGACGACTAGGTTCGTCAGTAGAGAGATAAGGAGTGCGTATCCCAAAATTAAGGCTAACAGAATCACAGCCGCGGTAATCACACGCAAGTAGCCAGTGGCAATGTTGCCCATGGTTAGGAGCACCGTTAAAGCAACGATAACGATGATAAAACCAATCAGGCCAATCCGAGAATTGGCAAAGTCGGCTGCGCTGAGGTCAAAGCCACCGATACTGATATTGAGGGACAGCAAAATCATAATGATCCAGCGAATCCACGGATAATTATCGCCACCCAAGGCTGAGACAAAGCCACTCCAATCGAGATGAAATGGATCTACAACCAGCGCTAACATGCCGTTGAAGAGACTGGGCACCAAGAGAGCAGTCAGTGCCAGCAGAACCAGGGCGCATCCAAAAATTGGTGCAACACCAATAAATAAGTTTCCGGTTGTCTGATACCAATTACGCTGATTCCAGGTGTGATTGACATAACCTAAGGTCAAATCTGGCGTGCCATCCTCCCTTATTCGATCGGGGTGAGGTCGTTTGAGCAAGCGAACCTGTGCGATACGATGACCAAAGAGAATCGCTGTCAGAAGATGACTGAACTCGTGGAGAAAAATACCGATAAATCCTAAGTAGAGTTCACTATTCAAGCCGAGGCCATTTGCCAAGTATTTCTTGGTATCACGATTCAGGTAGGTCAGTAGAGTCACAAAAATAAAGGGAATAACCAAAAGGTCCAAACCCACGATACCGAGATTTTTAAAAATCAGGGTGAGGTTAGTATTCATCGTCTACTCCAGCAGGTCGGTGAAGGTACCGTGGACCAAGTTAGCCAGGTCCGTAGCATCTAATTCAACTGAGCGACCGATTTGCCCGGAAGAAACAAGAATTGTTCCCTGTTCCTTGGCAGTGTTGTCAAAGTAAATAGGAAAGTGATTCTTTTCCCAGATTCCAACTGGTGTGTTGGCCCCATGCTCGTAACCAGTGGTCTTCACCAAATCTTTGAGAGGAACCATATCAACTTTTTTATTGCCCGAGACTTTTGCCAATTTCTTCTCATTCAGATGTTCATCGATAGGCAAAACACCAACGACGGGGCCGGTCGTTGGACCGCTTAACACCAGTGTTTTATAGATGTGATGCTCATCAACATCTGCGTGATCAACGTCCATTTGGGCAACATCGCCTTGAACGTGAGTTGCAAATTCAAATTGTTTGTAGGCGACTTTGTTCTTATCTAAAATTTGTTCAACAAGAGTTTTGTGAAGCCGCTTGTCTTTCTTTTTCTTAGCCATTTAACTCACCTTTCACTATCAAAATTAATAATTGGACCGCACTTTAAAAATAAATGGAACGGTTGTTTCCTGATAAAAGCAGACACCGCCGCCAAAACCTGTTATACTCTATCACAGTAGAAGTCAAGTTGAAGAGTTATGAGGAGATATCATGGCAGATTTAGTTTATCGACAGGTAATGCGGGATTTAAAACAACGCATCCATCAAAATGAATTTCCCAATAAGCGGCTGCCAGATGAACGGAGCTTGAGCGAAGCGTACGGGGTTAGTCGCAGCTCAGTTAAGCGGGCCCTCAGTGTGCTCGCCAACCAGGGGATTATTTTTAAAAAGCGTGGTTCAGGAACCTTTATTAACCCATTATATATGAAAAACCAATCAATTTTTCAATATGAGGGCTCAAATTTAGGAATTACTGACAGTATGAAGTCGGCAGGGACGACGCCGGGCATTCGTTTGCTCAAATTTGACGTTATTCCAGCCAGTAAGGAAATCCAACAGGATCTTTTCTTGGCCGACGGCGACTTTGTTTACGAGATTAAGCGGCTACGCTTGTTTGAGGATAAACCCTTTATGATTGAAACGGGCTATATTCCCATTAAAATCGCACCGAACTTATCGCAGAAGACCGTTGCTGATTCTATTTTTAACTATCTGGAATCACAGGGCAAGGTCGTGACCAAGTCCTTTATGTCCATCCGGACCCAGCCTTCAACGGTGGATGATCAGAAGCTCTTGCATCTGAAACCGGTTGAACCCGTGGGTATCATGGAAGGTGTCTTTTTCCTGGATGATGGGACACCGTTTGAAGTTTCTAATATGCGGTTGCACTATCAATATTTGAACTATAACACCTTTGTTTCTCTAGATGAAGAATAAAGAACTTTAGATGACGCCTGTCGTGGGGGTCATTTTTTTAAAGACGATTAATCTGAAAACACGAACAATACTGCCGCCATTGCTTATGTTTCCATAATTTACACCACTAAAATCCGTAAAAGCTGAGATGACTTTCGGGTATTTGAAACATGAAAATCAGCTTTGTATCGGTTCTAAAATATCTGTTGTTGGTAATCAAATGAATTTGATTACTGGCAACGGATATTTTTGTATAATCAAAGAATGTAAAAAAATGTACAAAAAAGGGATATAGTCGCAGACCTATATCCATCCA
>NZ_BAAFRU010000011.1:0-127751 GCF_045862015.1 Levilactobacillus muriae | reverse complement strand
ATCAGTTTGTATAAGCGGACTCGAGGTCCAAGGGTCTTTGTGCGATCTTTAGCTCCATATACCTACTGTAATTCAAAAAGCTCTGTAAAACCGAATTCGGTTTTACAGAGCTAATCTTAGTATGTTTGCTATCTAAACTTAGATGCTTGCCAGCTAACGACCTTGTGTTCCACGCTGCTTTTTGAGCTAAATGGGGGTCGTTAAGGTTATTCTGGGCAGGTCAACCTGCGCTTCGGCTCGTGTCCCCCAGTGGCCCAAACAGACGCTGGCCGTGGCGCCGAGAATGATGATCGCTAAAATTGTTTTTAAGACCTTTCCTCTGATGACACGGACCTCCCTTGCGTTGTTGGTCCGAGTATAGCATGTTACGTGGAGATCACCAAAAGTAGTGATGGGGACCACCAATCACAATGAGAAGGAAGATGCGAATCGGTTGCTCACGGAAGGGGTACTTGATAAGCTGGCTGGCATATTTTAACGATTCTCTACCACGATAGCGCAACTGGTGGTGTGCCGATTACACTAGGGTATTTGGCACAAAAAAACTGATTACTCACCGGAGTAATCAGGCTTTTTTAGCCGCTCACGCCATCATAGCCAATAAACGTGAAGTAGGTGTGGCCGCCAATATGGTATAGACTGTCAAAGGTACCGGCAATTCCCTTGTCTTCATTGCCGGCATTATGCTGCGGATCGTGAAGGTTTTTAAGCGTCAACCGGTATTGTTGCTGGCCACTATAGCTGACACGCTTGGTCTTGAGTCCCTGTACATTGTGGGCAAAATACAGCACGCGGTAGGGGTCGTGGAAGGTAGTTTTGGTGATTTTAGCCATACTATAAGGTTTCTGCATGAAACCCAGACCGGCGTTGGCCTTGGCGTCGTATTTCAGATACTCGAGGTAGCCATCCGGTGTGATCCGAATACTTGAAGTGGTCGTCTCAACGGCACTCAGCGCCGCCTTAGCACCACCCAGGTAGAGGTCGCCATGGCTGTAGCCGGGCATAAAGTCGGGGGCTTTGATCCGCTTGAACGCAGTTAGTTTATCGGTTGCCTTGAGGGTAGCCTGCGGATCGTAGGCGCCCGCTCCAGGGTCAATCGTGTATCCAGCAGGTGCGTTCTGTTGAATCAAAGAGTAACTCAGCCGTGACAAGTATAGTTGGAGACTGGGGACCAAGAAGTCGCCAGATTTGGTGCTCGTGAGATTACCCGCGACGACTGTCCCAACGGGGAGTGTGAAATCGCGGTTAAGGGCGTGACCGACCTTGTGAGTGGGAACGTAATTAACTTTGACCTTAATCGTGCGGGTGAGTTCGTAGTACTGACTGAGGTTTAAGAAGTCGGTACTGGCGGTGAAATTGCCAACTTTGACCAGTGCGCTGGGCCGTTCCGTCTGGGCATTAGCCGTTTGCCAGCCTGCGCAGATGACGGCCAGTAGCACCATGAGGCCTGAACCGAGTTCAATGAGTTTGTGCATGCCGATATCGAACCTCCTACGAAAAAATTAGATACGACTAGTATACCGGAAACCAAGCTGAAAATAAACGAACCAATGTTCTTTTGCGGGTAGAGATTTTGAAATAATGACGGTTAACCCGGGTTATATTCCCCCAATTTCCTGTGGCAACTAGAGAATGCGTGTGATAGAGAACCTTGTTTAGTATGCTGGAAGGAGTAGTTTAGGAGGGATTGCATGAAAATTGGAGAACAATTAAAGATTCAGCGGGAACAACGAGGCTGGTCACAGCAGATTTTAGCTGATCATTTGAAGATCTCTCGGCAGTCGGTTTCAAAGTGGGAACAAGGGACGGCACTACCGAGCTTTGCCAACGTGGTCTTGATTAGTGACTTATTTAAGCTAACCATCGATGAATTGGTTCGCGATGACACTGACCTAAGACGGACGTTTGATCGTCCAGTGACGGGGCCGTTGGGACTGATTGTTGTTGGTAGCTTAGGTGTGGCCATACCTTTGGCTATGGTGGCATTGGCACTGGGTATCCACACGGCAACCCTATTGGACTGGGGGCAAACGCCACTGCTGATTGGTGTAATCGTCCTATTGGGGTTGAGCTACCGGAATCAGCAACGCCGGCAATACGCATTATCGCGGCTGGTCATTGCGGTTGCTATCGTCGTACTTGGCTTACTGATGATGCCACAAATCTCGGATCTCATCATGGGGTTCTGGAACGGTCTACGAGTACAGAATTAACAGTGGCAATTTGGGGCTGACCGTGAGTCGGTCCTTTTGTGTAAAAAATAACCCGGGAAATTAATTTCCCATTATTGGGTGACAAAGTCGATTGATGTCTGCGTGTTGTGGAGGTCGCAGGGGGAGTATAATGACAGTAGTATCAGTCATGAAGGAGGAAATACAGATGCAAGCAGATCTTACCTGGCTTGATGATCCCCAGACTTTTCGAATCAATCAGTTGCCGGCACATAGTGATCATCGTGGTTATGCGACGGTTGCGGAAGCACAGACTGGGCACAGCAGCCTGGTTCAGAGTCTCGATGGTAATTGGGACTTTCAGTTTGCGACCGACCCACAACACCGGCCAGTTGGCTTTTATCAGCCCGACTATGATCGGTCTGATTTCGACCAACTCGCAGTCCCTGGTCATATTGAGCTTGCTGGCTACGGTCAGATTCAGTATATCAATACGGCTTATCCCTGGGAGGGCAAGCATTATCGCCGACCCGCATACAGCATGGGTGCCGATCAACCAGCTCGTGGCATGTTCAGCAAGGACCCTGAGAATACAGTAGGGGCCTACGTTAAACGATTCACGTTGAGCCCGGCTTTGCAAAATCAACGGGTCAGCATTGAATTCGATGGCGTTGAACAGGCGATGTATCTCTGGCTAAACGGTCACTTTATTGGGTATGCCGAGGATAGCTTTAGTCGTTCCGAATTTGATTTAACCCGTTACCTACAGCCGGGGGAGAACATACTGGCAGTGGAAGTCTTCAAACACAGTACGGCTGCTTTTCTTGAAGATCAAGACATGTTCCGCTTCTCTGGGATCTTTCGGAGTGTCCGGTTGGTTGCGAAGCCAGCTCTCCACTTGGAAGACCTGACCATTCGAGCGACAGTGGATCCTGACCTGACCACTGGTGTTCTCGATTTGCGGCTCCAACTTTCAGCGGCTCAGCAGCTTGCGGGAACGGCGGTCATGACACTACGAGATGGTACGGGCCAAGCGTTGTGGACTACGGAACAAGCGGTGGTCGATACGTTAGCAGTGACCACGGCGGTACCACACGTCCATCTGTGGCAGCATCACGATCCTTACCTTTATCAGTTGCAGATCTGCTTACATAATCCGGCCGGTGAGCTAGTTGAAGTGATTCCGTATGCGGTTGGCTTTCGGCAATTAACAATCAAGGATAAAGTGATCATGCTTAACGGCCAGCGGTTGATTTTAAATGGGGTTAACCGTCACGAATGGGATGCGCATCGTGGTCGGGCCGTAACAGCTGCCGATATGCAGCGAGACCTTGAAATCTTCCATGAGAATCATATTAATGCTGTACGGACGTGTCACTACCCGGATCAGCCAGCTTGGTATGACTTGTGCGACCGACAGGGTATTTACATGATGGCCGAGAACAACTTGGAAACGCACGGTACCTGGCAAAAGATGGGTGCGGTGGAGCCTTCCTACAACGTTCCTGGTAGCTTGCCACAGTGGCAACTGGCGGTGCTCGACCGGGCGAAGAGTAACTATGAGATGTTTAAAAATCACCCGGCGATTTTATTCTGGTCACTGGGAAATGAATCCTATGCGGGCGAGGACTTAGTTGCGATGGACGCCTACTATCATCATGTGGATCCGACGCGGTTGACCCATTACGAAGGTGTCTTCCAGAATCGCGCGTACGCCGACCGTATCTCTGATGTGGAGAGTCGGATGTATAACCCACCCCGAGAGATTGAAAAATACTTGCAGGATACGCCGGCCAAGCCATTCTTGGACTGCGAATACATGCATGATATGGGGAATTCACTCGGTGGTATGGCGAGCTACACGGACTTGGTTGACCGTTATCCGATGTATCAGGGCGGCTTTATCTGGGACTTTATCGATCAAGCACTTTGGGTCAAGGATGAAGTGACCGGACAGCCAGTTCTGCGTTATGGCGGGGACTTTGACGACCGCCATTCGGATTATGAATTCTCGGGCGATGGGCTCCTTTTTGCCGACCGGACCCCTAAGCCAGCCCTACAGGAGGTGCGCTATGAGTATGGCCAACACGACTAAGTTAAACGTGACGTATGGCGACGTCACATTGGGCGTTAGTGGGGATCACTTTCGCTATATTTTCGCCTATGACCGTGGCGGTTTGGAATCATTAGTACGCTACGGGAAGGAGTGGCTGTACCGTACACCGATGCCGGCATTCTGGCGTGCAACCACGGATAATGATCGTGGCAATGGTTTTTCTCAGCAATCAGCGATGTGGCTGGGAGCCGACTACTTTTCTCACTGTACTCAGGTGACGGTGGCCGTGGATGGTCAGTCGATATCGTTGCCAATTGCGCCGGAGAACAATCGCTACAGTGATCACGAGACAGCAACGACGGTAGCTGTCACCTTCACGTATACCACGCTGACCGTTCCGGCAACGATGGTAACCGTGAGTTATCTCGTGGACGGTACGGGGAAGCTAACCGTTGCAGTCCACTATCACGGGACGGCTGGATTACCGGAACTTCCAGCCTTGGGTTTACGTTTCGTGTTGCCCACGATGGCTAGCGGCTTTGACTATCAAGGCCTTTCGGGGGAAACGTATCCGGATCGCATGGCCGGGGGACAACCGGGAACTTACCACGTCACGGGGTTACCCGTGACGCCCTATCTGGTACCGCAAGAATGTGGCATGCACATGGCGACTGACTGGGTCACGGTGACCCGTGACCGGACGCTAAATAACGCCGACCCAGACCACCAGCCATTTGGGATCACATTTCAGAAGCATGACGGACCGTTGGCTTTTAGTTGCCTACCTTACACGCCGTTAGAGTTGGAAAATGCGACGCACCAAGAAGAGCTACCGGTACCACGGCGGACCGTGTTGACCATTTATGGTGCCGTTCGTGGCGTGGGTGGTATCGACAGTTGGGGCGCCGACGTGGAACCGCAGTATCACATTGTTGGGGATCAGGATCATGACTTCCAATTTGAGATTGCTGGTCTGGTATGACGTAGATGGCTACTTTCCAAGCAGAAGATTGAGTGAAATGAAGACGGCGAAAGTCGCCTTTTTTTGCAGTTAATAGGACAAACTGTTGACGGGCGTAGAATGCTGAGTGGCGCAAGAATGCTTTCCAGGGGAATGCGTGCCCGTTAAAGTTAGGCTGAAACCGCCATCTGTTAATGCTATAATGACCTGCAGATAAATTAAACTAGCTTTTTTTTGATTTGATTAGCGGGACGGGGGTTACGGATGGAAACAGTATTTTTGGTATTAGTCTTACTGATTGCGGTCGTTGGGGGCAATGTTCTGGGAAGACATTTTCCGCGAATACCGCAGCCTTTTTTTCTGATCGGATTGGGGTTGTTGTTTGCTTTTTTTCCACTGTATCATGGGTTTCAGTTCAGTCCGGATGTCTTTACGTTTGCCATTATTGCGCCGCTCATGTATAACGAATCGGAGAATGTTTCGCGTTACTGGGTCGGGCGGGGGATTGTCAATATTTTCTCCCTAGCAATCGTCCTGGTTGTGCTAACGGTACTCGTTGTGGGGAGTGGTGTGCACTGGTTATTTCCAATCTTTCCGCTTAGCCTGGCCTTCGCGCTCTGTGCGGTGGTGACCCCAACCGATGCATCAGCGGTGAGTGCGATTGCACCAGAGAGTGAGGAGTACCGGGTGCCTCAAACGATTCTTCAAAATGAATCACTCTTCAATGATGCTTCAGGGATCGTAGCGTTTGATCTCGCAATAGCAACCTATGTGTCCGGTAAATTCGCGGTGAGCACAGCGCTACTGGACTTTGGAAAGGAATTTTTGGGCGGCCTGTTATTCGGTGCCCTTCTTGGGCTAGGTATCGCCTGGGTTCGTCAGTTGTTGATTCGTTGGGGCGACAATTCACCGCTAGTACTGGTGACCATCGAACTGGTGACACCGTTCGTGCTTTACTACGTGGCGGATCTATTGGGATTCTCGGGAATCCTGGCGGTTGTCGCTGCTGGTCTCATCCAAGGTGGGGAACGTGAGCACTTACGCCTGACATCTAGCCGAATGCAGATGATCAGTGCTAACGTCTGGGAAATTATTAATGGTATCCTCTCCAGTTTGGTTTTCGTGCTGCTGGGAATTTCCCTACCAAGAGTGCTCCAGGCAGTTTGGCAAAATGAGCAAGTTCTGTGGTGGCAACTAATCTTAGCGGGACTTTTCATTTACAGTCTTAAGTTTGTGATGCGTTTAGTCTGGTCGCGGTATTTCGTCTGGATGCATGCGCCCAGCAAACATCGGTGGTCAGACAGTTGGCTGATGGCATTGAGTGGGGCCAACGGGACGATTACGTTAGCGTTGGCGTTTTCCCTGCCACTATTGATTAAGGGGCAACCCTTCGTGCTCCGGGGCTCGTTGATCTTCACGGCAACCGTGGTGATCTTACTGAGCCTGTTGGTACCGACCTTTGCTCTGCCCCAACTCTTAAAAAATGGGCCGACGAAAACAGAATCGACAACGAATTGGCGGCAGCGTATGCGGTTAGCGGCGATTATGGCGTTGGCAGAGCAAACGGATCATCCGAGTGAACGCCAAATTGTGATCGATGCGTTACGTCAGCAGTTTCAATGGCAACAGGTGCCTCGCCACCGCCAGCAGCGGTCGCTATTTCAACAAGCCGATCGGGCAGAAGAGCAAGCAATTAAGGTATTATATGAGCAAGGTAAAATGACTGAGTCAGAGTGGTTTTACTACCGCCGTTTTCTAAAATACAGTCGCTTCACCGTTGACCAGCGCTGGTGGAAGAATCTCATCCTGCGACTGTGGTTCAGCGTGCATATGGGGCACATGTACCATGATATTCAGACAGCTCAGGATACCTTCATGACGTCGCCCTTGGTGATGGAACAGATCTATTGGCAACGGTGTTTTGAAAAGCACGATGAGGATATTCGTCCGCTCGAAGCTGCTGGTAATCGGGCGGCTTTGGCGAAATTGACGGCGCTAAAAACTACTGAAAATCACACGGCGCTTGATGTCATCCAGCGATACTATCACGAGCGTCACCGTCAGTTCAATGCGCCAGAGGTTGAGTCGGCCATTGTCTATCAATTGTTTTTGGCGGCGTTTCACACGGAATATGAATTAGTACAGGCAGAATTGGCCGCCGGGAAAATGTCGACAGAGGTGGCCGATGATTTACAACAACAGATTATTTTTGATGAAATGAGTTATTTGCAGAATCGAACGGCCTTTTTGGCTTGATTTTAGCATATGCAACGTGAAAAGGCTGTGGTCTCCTGGATAGGAAATCACAGCCTTTTGTGGGTGTTATTGAAGGTTGAAAGATGAAATGTTCATGTTACTCTTGCGACAGTAAGAGTTGTCACCGTTAAACTAGTTGAAATGGGCGCACTCCGGCTGCCAGGGATTCCGCTTGCTGTGGGGAACGCCTCCAGCCAAAGGACGGGCTTCCGGCTCTGATTGTGCACGTCAATTTCAATCACTGAATTCCAAATGGTTCCTAAAATTCAAGCATAAAACAATAACATTTCTATAGGCATAATCCACGTTGCCTCAAGCCAACTACGGTAGCCGAGAGGTGGGCAGATATGGGCTTAGGCGCGTCGTTCTACTTAGTCAGGGGGTGATTTCCCCGCTGGCTTAGTAGAAAACCAAGCTTGTAGACTCGGTCCTCTCGAGGCTTCAAGTTGTGTTCGCACCGTTCCAGCCCATATCTGCCGGCCGGTAAGGCGATGGTTGAACAACGTTGCCTAATTTTAGGCCCAGTATCGTTGTGACAACAGTCATAATGAGTGTTTTGGAACTTTCAACCTTCAGGTAGTTATTTGACGAGTCCTAGCGTGACTAGACGGTCAGCTGCGGCTAACACTGTTTCTTCCGGTGTATGCTGCGTCCATCCTAAGTCGTTTTCCGCTGCCGCCGTGGTGTGGTGATAGCGACGGTTCAGCATAGGAACTAAGGAACGCATGCTGGGAACTGGCTTAGCTAGAAGCCGGGTTGCCCAGTTGGGGAGGGGCCGGACGTGGAGGTGAAGGTGCGTAAATTGCCGCTGATATAGACGGGCAACATCGAGCATTGAGATGGTCTGAGACGCCGCCAGATAGCGCTTTTGAACGGCCACCGGGTTTTCAAAGGCTAAACGATGGAGAATGGCGAGGTCGCGGACATCACTGATTTCCAGAGGAACTTTAGGAATGGCCGGTTGGCCTTTGAGCAGTTGTAGGAGAATGCCGTTTGAACTGAGATTCTTTGCGGTCATGACGGGGCCAAAGATAGCGCCGGGTAGAATCGTTGTCAGGTCAAGGCCATGGTCACGGGCGAAATCCCAGGCAGTTTGTTCTGCCACGACCTTGGAGATACGGTAGGGGTCCAACTCAGGATTGGTAACATCGGTCCAGAAGTCTTCATCCAGGGTTCCGGTTGTCCGGCTATCGGGGGTTGAAGCGGCTTGAGAGCTTGTCATGACTATCCGGGTTACGCCGGCGTTTGCGGCAGCTTGGAAGACGTTAAGGACGCCGGATTTAGCCACGTTGACTAGTTCTTCGGTCGATTCCGTGCCGTTACCCAAGGGGGAGGCGACGTGAATGACGCCGTCCGCATCAGTCATGGCCGCTTCCCAACCGTTCGTGCTGGTGAGATCGGCTTCAAAGAAACTCAAGTGGCCCAATGCGACCGGATTGACGTATCGACGGAGGCTTTCCTTGATAACAGGAGCCTTCCCGAGACTTCGGAGACTAGCAGAAACGGCGTAATCATGATTTAACAGATCGACAATGACCCAGCTGGCGACGAAGCCAGAACCACCTGAAACAATGATTTTTTTCATAAGTTAATACCTCGATATCTTTATTTTAGACAAATAATACAATATATTGTCTAAAACGTCAAGCTATGTTATTCTAAATACATAGGAGTTGAGCGTAATGATTGATCAAAAATCCCTTACTACCAAGCTTAATCATGTTATTTTAATTGAAGGATTTCAAAAATTATCGATGAGTAAATTGGCAACTGCTGTCGGTGTGAGCCGGGCCAGTCTGTATCTCTACTTTAAGAATAAAGATGAGATCGTTCAGGCAGTTGTGGCGCGTCACGTTAAATTTATCAAGGAACATCCGGTGCCAGTGCACTTTGCCACGGCGACGTTCCTTCCGGTTTGGCTGGACTCTCTTTTATTGATGGGATCGACTACCGAGACCTTTACAACGGAATTGCAGCGGGCCTATCCAGAGCTGTATCAAGAACTTTCAGGGGCCTATCGTATCTACTTTCACCAATTGAAGGCGTACGTGGCGCAGGGGCAACGGGCGCAATTCGTTCGGGACAATTTTCCGGCGGACTTCGTTATTTTTCAAGCTGAGTCATTGGTTAAATCAGTTCTGATGCAGGTTCGCGAGGGTCAATTGCGTCTGGACCGCGCGGAAGTGTATCTAACGGCAACATTAGATTTTCAACTGACGGGGTTGCTAGTTGCGTCTGTGCAGGAGCAGCTCGATATGCGACAAGTTGCGGGGTTCGAGGCGACGATACTGCGGGAATTCAGAGAAACCTACGCGTTGATTTCGAAGTGAGTTGAGGCTTGCCAGTTAGTCGCCGTTTGTCGCACGTTTCAGCAGTATAGTTTTGGAGATACAAACCGAGAGTCTGGGATTTGTCCTAGACTTTTTTTATTTTTCAAACTTTCCTCTTGCCTTGAAGTGCACATGAAGGTTTAACCTAAGGTCATTCAAGCGTTAGGAAAGGAGTTTTAACTGATGACGAAGCATTTACCAAAGGGGCAGGGCGCGCCTTCTGACGGTCGAGATACCAATCGAGACGGTCAGCCTATTCGGCATCTGACCGAGACGGCCAAGACGCTCATCGTGTATTTTTCGCGGAGTGGCAATACGGAATCGCAAGCGCAATTGGCTCAGCAATTTTTACGTGCCGACAGCTATGAATTGACGGTGGCTCAGCCATATCCCAGTGATTATCGCGCTAGTGTGGATCGGGCGACGCGGGAACGGGAAGCGCAAGATTGGCCGGAATTGTGCATGACGGATTTCCCCAATTTGAACCAGTACAACTTGATCCTGTTGGGGCATCCCATCTGGGCGATGACACCGGCCAACCCCATGCGGCAGTTTTTGATTCAGTTCGGCGATCAATTAGGCCATAAACGTGTCGCGTCCTTTTCTACGAATGCTGGCTATGGTTCGGGGGATACGCAACAGGTCTTGGCGCAACTAACGCCAGCGGGCACCGTAATTTTACCCAACTATAGCGTACATGATGTGCACTTAGAACAGACAACTAGCGACTTTCAACGCTGGTTGACCCAGACAAAGGAGTCTTAATAATGACGAAAAAAGTAATGATTTTAGCAGCTAATGGACAAATTGCCCAAATCGTAGAACACCGAGTCTTAACGGAAGATCAATTCGCAGATGTTGACTTGACCCTTTTCTTACGTAACGCTAGTCGGCTCGCCAACTTGCAGGACAATCCGCGCGTCACGTTGGTTGAAGGAGACATTACCGATCCGGCTGCTGTGAGTGCTGCCATGGCCGGTCAGGACTTGGTATTCGTTGCCGTTGTGGATCACGACCAGCAGAACCGCTTGACCAACAGCGTCATTGCGGGAATGAAGGCCAATCACGTTTCCCGGGTCCTTTCCACGAATGTTCTGGGGTTGTACAATGAGGTTAACGGTGAATTTGGCCGGTGGAACTCAGAAATGATTGGTGCTGGGATGGCCCCAGCGCGTAAATCCGATGAGTTATTGGCCAATTCTGGTTTAGACTACACGACGTTGCGGTTGCCCTGGTTGAATGATCGCGGGGTTAAGTATGTGGTGACCACCAAAGATCACCCCTACAACGGTGTTTCCGGATCACGGCAGAGTGTGGCCGATGTCGTGTTGAATATTATCACTGACCCAAGCAAGTACAGTCATGATAGTATTGGCATGGCGGACCCTGATACTGAGGGACAAGACCGGCCTGTCTATTAATTTGCGAGGAGCGAAAATAAAATGAACATTAAAGAAGCTAGTGAAAAAACGGGGGTTTCCTCCGCAGCGATTCGCTACTACGAAAAAGAAGCGTTGATTCCGGCCATCGACCGGACTGCGGTTGGTAACCGGGATATTGACGATCGCATCATTCGGCGCATCAAGTTTGTCACCCAGATGCGGGCAGCGGGGATGAGTATTGAAAATCTGCGACGCTACATCGAATTATTTGATGCCCAGGAAGACAATACCAAAGAACAAAAGGCCCTTCTGCAGGAACAACTTGGGGTGATGGAAGAGAAGCGCGATGACTTACAGGCGGCCATTGACCACCTGAACTACAAGCTGAACCACTTCTACGATCACATGGTAACCACGGAAGAGGAGCTACGTGAGCTGGAACGGCAACACGCAGCGACGACTGAAAAGCCAACTGAAGACGGTGACGGCTTCGATAATTCATATTAATGATTAATAGCGGCAGCGGTTACGACAACTGTGTATGTAACTGATGCCGCCATTTTCATAAATAGTTAATGATAATAATAAATATATGGTTAATACGATTCCTGAGCTAAGCATTGACTTAGGGGGACTGTAACCCGGTATACTAGGACTAATATGAAACGTAAAGGGGATTTTCAGATGGTAAGTACAGCTTTGATTGTAGACTACTCCTGGTCCGGTACAACCGCGCAAATGGCCGTTGATTTACAGCAGGTAACGGGGGCCGATAAGGTCGATTTGACCGTTACACAGGGAACGTTTCCGTCTGATATGTTCGCGACGGCCGATGTTGCCAGCCAACAACTCTCGAGCGGCGATCTGCCGGAATTGACCAATGTTCGTCCAGACCTGAACCACTATCAAACGCTGTTGGTCGGGGGCCCCGTCTGGAACGGAAAGGTTGCGACACCAGTACGGCGCTTCCTCCAACAACTGGGTGATTTTCGAGGTGTTGTGGCGCCGTTTTACACGGACTCAGGTAATCCTGGCGGTTATGAGGACGACTTTGAGCAGTTGATTACTCGGGGGACATTTGTGATGGGCCTCGGGATGACGGCTGGTGATTTACCTCGTGACCAGCAGGCTCTGCGGGGCTGGTGGCGAAATTTTCAAATTTAATAAAATTGCGCTTGCCTTGAAGTCCACTTTAAGGTCTAGACTAACCGTATCGATTGAAATTGGAGGATGAATTCATGAAAACAGCTGTATTTGTTGAACCGGGCAAGGTTGAAGCCCAAAAATTACCAAAGCCAACGGTCAAGAATCCCACGGACGCCGTCTTGAAGATCGTTCGGGCCTGTGTCTGTGGTTCCGACCTGTGGTGGTACCGTGGCATCAATGACCGTCAAAAGAACACACCGGTCGGGCATGAAGCCATCGGTATCGTAGAAAGTGTCGGTAGCGATGTCACCAATGTGAAGCCTGGTGACTTTGTTATCGCGCCATTTACACACGGTTGTGGCCACTGTGCGGCCTGCTTGGCTGGGTTCGATGGTAATTGTGAAAATGCCCAGACTGATGACGAAATCGTCGGCTACCAAGGTGAATACTTACGGTTTAAGAACGCCAACTGGGCCTTGGTCAAAATTCCGGGTCAACCCAGCGATTACACCGACGCCCAACTCAACGACCTGTTGACGTTGGCTGATGTGATGGCAACCGGCTACCATGCCGCTGCTACCGCCGAAGTCAAGGGCGGCGATACGGTCGTGGTTATGGGTGATGGCGCTGTTGGGCTGTGTGGCGTCATTGCCGCTAAGCTTCGCGGTGCTAAGCGGATTATCGCGATGAGTCGACATGCCGATCGTCAGGCACTAGCCAAAGAATTTGGTGCGACTGATGTGGTTGCTGAACGTGGAGATGACGCGGTTAAGCGTGTGATGGAACTGACTGACGGTGCTGGTGCCGACGCGGTCTTGGAATGTGTTGGGACCGCCCAATCTATCGATACGGCCGTTAAAGTTGGTCGGGCCGGTGCCGTTGTTGGCCGGGTGGGTGTGCCACAGAAGGCAGAAATGAACACGAACAACCTCTTCTGGAAGAACATTGGTCTGCGTGGCGGGATTGCTTCCGTCACGACTTACGACCGGGATGTGTTGCTGGATGCTGTTTTGACCGGTAAGATTCACCCCGGCAAGGTATTCACCAAGCGTTTTGACCTCGACCACGTTGCGGAGGCTTATGCCGCAATGGATAAGCGGGAAGCCATCAAGTCACTATTAGTTATTAGCAAATAATTTAATAACAATTAATTATTAAATAATAAAGACCCCTGTCGTCGATGGGGGCCTTTTTAGCTTCCGTGGAAATGGGGGGCGCTTACAGAATTTAAGAGAAAAATTTTTTTAAAATTCCCCTTGCCTTGAAGTGTAGATGAAGGTCTAAACTCCTAATCATTCACTTAAAGACGAGAGAGGTAAAACAAAAATGGCAAAGCAAAAACGATTCGACTGGATCTTACTGGTCATCTTAATGAGTTACTTTATGATTCTATTGGACAATTCAATTATTTTTACGGGGACGGTGAAAATCGCCCACGACTTAAATCTGAGTCAGTCGACTTTATCCTGGGTCAGCAGCGCGTACTCCCTGACCTTTGGGGGCTTCTTACTACTGGGCGGTCGTGCGGGGGATCTCTTTGGCCGGCGGCGTGTGTTCGAGATTGGTCTGGTAATCTTTGGTCTTGGCTCGTTGCTGGTTGGGCTAGCTATCAACGCCCCCATGATCATTGCGTCCCGGGCCTTTCAAGGCATCGGCTCGGCCATTCTGGCGCCGACCACGCTGGCTATCCTGATGGATACCTATGAGGGTGCCGAACGGGTCAAGGCGATTGCATACTACGGGGCCATGGCTGGCATCGGTGCGAGCGTGAGTCTGGTTATTGGCGGCGTCTTCGCCAGCCTCCTGACGTGGCGCGTTGGTTTCTTCATGAATGTGCCAATTAGTATTTGGATGTTCTATTTAGCCATTAAGTATTTGAACAAAGACAGTGGTCAGGCCGGTAAATTAGACTGGTTGGGAACCTTTAGTTCTCTGATCGGGATGAGCGCCTTGGTCTACAGCATCATTGGTGACTGGGCAAAGCTGCCAGCTTTCCTGTTAGCCATCCTGTTTCTAGGAATTTTCATCTACCAGGAACATCGGACGGGCCAACCCATCATGCCCTTACGGTTATTTATCGACCGTGAACGTATTGGCGCCTATATTGGCCGGTTCCTCTATCTGGGCGCGATGATGGGCTTCTGGTTCATCACGCCACAGTTGATGCAAAATCAACTGGGATTCAGTGCCCTGATGGCTGGGGTGGCGTTCTTTCCCTTAACCATCGTAAACTTTATCGTGGCTTTACAAGTGGCACGGTTAACGGCGAAATGGGGTAACGGTGGCTTACTGGTCATTGGGATTGCCCTGACTGCGATTGGTATGATTTGGATGAGTCGTTTTACACCGGCAGTTGGTTACTGGTGGGGGATTGCCGCCCCAATGGTCATCGTTGGGGTTGGCCAAGGCTTCTCACTGAGTCCCTTTACGGCGGCCGGTGTGGCCCATACCCGTGGTACTGACGCGGGGGCAGCCTCTGGTGTTGTCAACGTCATGCATCAGATCGGGGGCTCTGTTGGGCTGTCGATTCTGGTAACGGTGCAGGGGTTATTTACCGGGCAAGTGGCCGGCTTTCAACACGCCATCTTAATTGGTGGTGTCCTGTTAGTCTTGGCCCTGTTAGCGGCAATTTTCCTGATTGTGCCAGGTGAACGGCAGTCAAAATAAGAAACACTAAGACTAGAGGCATAAGAGTTATCCGATGGGATGCTCTTATGCCTCTATTACTTTATTCAGATGCTGGTGCCATTTTACGATTAATATTGGGATTATCAAATGATTTTACGCTTAGAAAAATTACGCCGTTATCGGCCCTCAAAGCAAATACTGTCTGACTGGTACCAAGCATCGTTAACATGGCACTTAGCTTTGTTAGCTCAGTAGTTGGAAACGATATGTTGATAGTGGTCAGGGCTTCGTCTGTTTGAATTAGAGCTTCATCTTGCAGAATCATCTTAAAAAAAAACGAGCAAAGTTTTCATTGTACTTCCTCTATTAGCCATTTTTTCAGATTATCACTTTGACTTAAACTGACATGTAATCGAATATGACTTACTTTTCCACTTGAGTCCAGTATATCTGTCGTGCCAAATTTAGCACCATGTTGTCCCAATAAGTTAAAACAAGGACATAATCTTTCGACATCAGACCCGCTTAAATGAACATAGACTTCACCGTCCGTAGCGGAGAACCTACTGACATTCTGCGGTCCTAAAGACTGCTGAAAAAGTAATTTTAGATAACCTTCTGGGGAACTGTCATTACGCAATTAATCATCCTCAATACTATTAAAATGCAACGTGGAAGTTAGGCAAGACACTGTAGGGGTGTCCACTATAATCGCGGGCTGTACCCGAAAGATAAACCTTTCCACCGTTATTTTTGTTAATTCCAATATTTTCGCTATATGATCCGCCTAAAGCACCCCATCCATGTAGGGTAATATTACGACTATAACCACTGTAATATCTTAACTTCAGAGTACCACCAAATAACCATGGACCAGTTGTCTTAGGTTTAACAGACCAGTAAATATTACGTCGATTGGCAGAAACATTTAATCTCGCAGTACCACCAGTTCCTGTTACGGAACCCTTCATAAGCGAGTTACTTGGTAAATAGAACTCTGAACTAGCTGAAACGCCAGCTTCCACTTGCTGATAAAGCTCGTTGGGAACTGGTTATCTCTCAAAAAAAGAGTATCATATACTAACAGAATAGTAAAGCTAATAAATTATAAATATTATTGTATAATACTTATAATTTTATAATTACTGTTTCCAGAATAACGTATTACAAGGTCAGTCACCAACACACTATTGTGATATGCCTCTTGACATGATCTTCGGCATGAAAAAGCTGCTTGTCCACAGTGAGTCACCTGTTCCTCTACTAGAAAATACATGCTTATAATTTAAAAACGGAAGATCGTTATGGACATTAATGTTATATATGCTTCAACTAATGATGAGTGGGATTGGAAATGGGTAGATAGAGAGATCAGTGGAAGAGGCCTCTCACAAAAAAGAATCTCCCTTCCCAGAAGCAAATATATTCAAATTAACTTGTTCAATCAATCTGATAAGTGACAAAATAAAAAAAGTTAAATTAATTTGCAAATAAAGCTTGCCTTGAAGTAACTGCAAGGCACTACACTAGCTTTAAGCAATCACGAACGGAGGATATTCAGCATGACAAACATCTTAATTATTGGCGCAACGGGTTCTGTGGGCAGTGTCACCCGGCAATATTTCTTAGACAACACGGACGATCACTTAACGTTGATGGCCCGGAGCACGGCACGTTTGGGCAAGTTGTCCGATCGCGAGCGGGCAGTTACGGGGAGTGTCACCGATTTGGCGGCTCTGCACGACGCATTAAAGGGGCAGGACGTGGTCTTCGCCGCTTTGAGTGGGAATCTGGCTGGTATGGCCAAGAGCTTGATTGCTGGTATGGACGAAGCAGGCGTTAAGCGGCTATTATTCATCGCGTCTATGGGAATCTATAATGAAATTCCTGCTAGTCTTGGGGCAAGCGGCAATCTGCGAAGTAACCCGATGTTACAAGGTTACCGGAATGCCGCCGATGCTGTGGAAGCCTCTGACTTGAACTACACGGTGATCCGTCCCGGCTGGTTCGACAATGGTGGCGACACAGATTACCAAGTCACCAAGAAGGGTGAAGCGTTTGGTGGCCACGATGTTTCTCGACAGAGTATCGCTGACCTCGTGATGCGGTTGGCGCACGATGACACGTTGGGGTCTCGTGACAGTCTCGGAATTAACCGGAAGCGATGATAATGAATGAAGAAATTCTGAAATTATATCGTACCTATAACGTGGCTATGGCCGCTGACGATACGGTAGCTTTGAACCGGTTGCTGGCGCCAGACTTCACGCTGACTCATATGACGGGTTACGTTCAGCCCCGCGCCGAATGGTTGGGCGAACTCCAGCGGGGAACCATGCGGTACTTCTCATCCGTTGAAGACCACGTGGATGTCACGGTCACAGCCAATGGGTGGCGGGTTGTCGGCCAGAATCGCGTGGTTGCCACTATTCACGGAAGCAGCAAGAATGAGTGGCCACTGAATACGGACATGACGGTTCAGCGACGCAATGGGACCTTGCAGATCATGGCGGCCGTGGTGACGACTTACTAGAGGTTAAAAGTGCCAGCTCAGCGATGGCGATAGCAAAATAAATAAAAATATCCAATTGGCTTCCCTAGCCAATTGGATATTTTTTATGCCGTAAACTAAAGATTGAAAGCAAAAATACTCGCTCTACTCTTGCGACTGTAGGAATTGTCACCGCTAAGTTAGTGGCAATGGTCGCACTCCGGCTCTGATTGTGCACGTCAATTTCAAGCACTGAATTCCATATGGTTGTTAGAGTTTAAGCACAAAGCAACAACGTTTCTATAGTCACAATCCATGTTTCCTCAGACAACTACGTCAGCCGAGAGGTCGGCAGATATGGGCTCAGGCGCGTCGTTCTACTTAGTCAGGGGGCGTTTTTTCCACTGGCTTAGTAGAAAACCAAGCTTGGAGACTCGGTACTTTCGAGGCTTCAAGTTGTGTTCGCACCGATCCAGCCCATATCTGCCGGCCGGTAAGGCGATGGTTGGACGATGTTGCCTAATTTTAGGCCCAGTATCGTTGTGACAATAGTACTAATGAGCATTTTGGAACTTTCAACCTTCAGCCGTAAACACGGGCAGTAAGAGGCGATCTACCAAAACTTCAATACTAGCAGAATCGTACGGTGAGTCGCTCAGCAAGCAGGCCATCAGCTGGATCGCAGGTTGCTGGATGATCACGACGGGTATTTTAGCAGGAGATGTCGTAAGTTCACCACGTTGGTACGCACGCGTCAGAATTCCTGTCAGATATTTTTGTAAGAAGCTATCGTTCAGAATAAAGTGCATGGTCTTGGGCGTCAGTTGGGGCAAGGCATCCTGCAACAACGCCTTAAGATTATCCCGGCCAAACTGGTCGACCGCTGGTAGGGGAATACTGAGTAGCGCAATTAAATCATTCCGTAAGTGTCCGGTATCCGGTTCTTGAAAAACGAGGGGACTGACGTATTCACCCTGCGAGAGCGCCCGCTTACCCGCGTCGACAACGACCGCTAACTTCGTGTCCCAACGGCGGTAGATCGCGTTCTTATTGGTATGCGCGGCCTGGGCAATGTCGTCCATGGTCAGCTTAGCATAGCCGATTTTTTGCATAGCCTGCCAGGCGGCGTCAAGGATGGCTTCCTCGAGTTCTTTGCCACGCCGGCGATGATTTTTTTCCAAAATTAAAGACCCTCCCCCTTGAAAAGGTAAGTTAAAAGGTTTATTATCTCTTTTTGGGTACTCACAGTACCTTAAAAGGAGCGATTGACAATGACAACTAAGCAAGGTTCTAAGATGAGTGGGCGGCAACCCACGATTTCAGTAACGCAAATGGCTTTAATTCTAGTATTAGGTCTCATGGCACCAATGCTGGATACAACGATGACCAACATTGGACTTAACACCATTTTGAAAGATTTAGACGCAACTGTCAATACAGTTCAGTGGGTGACTACGGCCTACGTTCTCGCTCTGGGACTGGCAGTTCCCATCGCAGGATGGCTGGTTAACCAAATATCGGGCCGCTTGCTGATGGAAATTTCGCTGATTGTTTTTCTACTGGGGTCGGTCATGTCTGGAATGGCGACGAGTCTGACCTGGTTATTAATTGGTCGGATTGTGCAGGGGGCTGCCGCCGGAATTATTGTGCCATTGGTGACCACGCTGGGGATTAGAGCGGCCGGGGGGCAAGGCCTAGGCCAGCTGATGTCGGTCGTAGGCTTACCCATTGTGTTTGCGCCAATCTTAGGGCCAACCATTGGTGGGGCGCTGATCAAATTTCTCGATTGGCATTGGCTGTTCTACATCAATATTCCCTTGGTGCTGGTGGCGTTGATTCTGGATAGGGTCTTCTTACCACCGTTCAAACCAACTGCTGGTCAACACAAACCGTTCGATTTGGTCGGGTTCTTACTACTTGTCGGATTATTTTCCGGTCTGGTTGTGGGGGTGACTGAATTCAGCACGGATGATGTCTTTGGCAAATTCAGTGTGTTGCTGCCCGTCTTCATCGGGTTGGACGCGCTGTTGGGATACATCGTCTACGCCTTTAAGCGACCACAACGGGCGTTAGTACCATTAAAATTATTTCAAACGCCGAACTTCTCCGCTTCAACGGCGTTACTTTTTCTTTCAGGCCTGCTGGTAAATGGGGCTATGTTTGCACTGCCACTGTTTCTACAAAACATTCGGGGCCTCAGTGTCATCAACACCGGGATCTATTTGATCGCGCTGGGAGCTGGCATGCTAGTCACGCGAACGCAGGCAGGTAAACTGACCGACCAGTATGGGGCGAAATGGGTTGTGATTATATCTTTAATTTTTGCGGTGATCACCACGATTCCATTTGCCTACTTCACGAAAGGAACACCAACCTGGCTGATTATTGGGATGCTGTTCTTGATGGGCCTCAGCCGCAGCGGCATTACGATTCCGGTCATGTCTGACAGCTACACGGGGATTGATCATGGCTTAATTGCTGAAGCAACGGTTGCGACACGAATGGCGCAAAATATCGGTGGATCAGTAGCGACGGCAGTCTTAGCCGCAGTAATCGCCAGTTATGAAGGTAATAACGTGGCAACGATGGCGATGTTGCACACCGCTTACTTCCATACGTTTATTTGGATCAGTGTGGGAACACTGATTGGTTTGATACCGGCATTCTTCTTGAGTTCTAAGCGTCAGGAGGTGGCTTAAGATGTTAGTACTGATGATGATCATTTTAGCTGGATTAGCTGGCTGGTTATTTTATACGTGCCGGCATGGCTGGGGCGTGGTGGTTGTCCTGATCATGTTGTTGGGACAGGGATTATTGTTGTTGGATGCCTCTCACCATTATGGGACGCAGGTGGTCACGACGACGGCGACCAGCAAGTTGATCCCGGTTGGCAGTATTCGAGGCAATCATATTCTGATGACCAAAGCCATTAAGGAGGGGAAGACGACCTATACGGCGTATGCTTCCCGAGCCAAAGACAAAACTGTCGTGATTTTGAACAAACATAAGCGGGTCAACGTGAACTTTAATGCACAACGACACGCTGTACGAATAACTCGTAATCGCCGTTATCGTTATACTTCGATAGGGATGCGCTGGTTGTTTAGTGGCATTACTAATCAGAATCAACTGCAGCGACAGACTGTGACTTACCGGTTGACGGCACACTGGCATGTGATGGATAAGCAAGCCGTAAAGCGGACGGAAAAACAGTTACAGCGCAAGTCGGTACAACAGCAGGCCAAGGCTTACGTGGCGGCGAAGATGGCGACCGTACTGAAGCGACAGCCACAGCTGAAAAGCCAGCAGAAGCAATTGCAAGCGCGATATCTGCGAGACTATGTGAGTCATATTTTAAATCGCACAGAATAGAATGTTTCATGTGAAACAAAAGCGGCGTTCCTGAATTTCTTGGAAACGCCACTTTTGCTTATTTTGAGGAATGGACGACCAGCAAGCCACTCCCGATGGTCACTAACATGAGGCTAATCAAAACCATTAAGGCAATCGACCAGTTGCCAAAGATATCGTGGATTTCCCCAAAGATGAAAGGACCAACGGCGGCAAATAAATACCCTAAGGATTGTGCAATTGCCGAACGATTAGCGATGACCGCAACCTCTTGGCTACTGGTGGCAATGAGTGTCAGAGCTAGGGTGAAGATGAGGGCGCTGGTGAAACCCAGGAGGCTGGCAGCAAGCCACCAGCCAATCCCAGACCATGCGAGGCAAAGGACGCCACCGAGGTAACCGCCCAGTAAGCCCACTAACAGGTGCCGAATGTTAGTGAAGGTATTGAGAACGAGGGCCGCTGGAATGCCGACTAATTGAAAGACAGCCAGCAGGGTGCCCGCAGTTGTGGCGGAGGCACCCAATGCCTGAAAAATCGTTGGTAACCAGGTTGTCAGACTGTAGAAGATCAAGGATTGAAGACCCATGAACGCGGTTAATTGCCAAGCCTGAGGATCGTGACGTAGAGTGGTTGTGAGGTTGAGGGTAGCTAAACCAGTAGACTGTGGATGAAAGCTAAAGCTATGGCGAGGCAACCGACTGGCGATGCCAAACGTTAATACTGCGGGCAGGGCAAACCCCATGAGGACGGCGTGCCACCCCCAGAGCTCCGCCAGTGGCATTGCACCGGCCGTTCCTACCGCAGCCACGACATTCATCGTCACGGCGTAGTAACTGGTCAGACGGGCAACGCGGGTAGTCGTGAACTGAGCAATCATGGTGGGAACCAGCACGTTGAGGAGGGCGACGGCGAGGCCAATCAGCAACGTGCCAACCAATAGTGTGGTGGCTGTTAGCGGGCGAATAAGGTTGGCGATGACCAAGCTGCCGGTAGTTAGCAGAATTAGGGGTAGAATACCTAGGCGCTGAATCAGTCTTGGTGCGACAATGGCGCCCAGTGAAAAGCACAATAAGGGAATGGTCACGAGTAGGGCTGTGAAGGGACTAGCAACGTGGAGGGCCTTCTGAATCGCTGGAAAGAGGGGCGTAATGGCCGTGATGGCTAAGCGCAGATTCATGGCAGTGGCGAGAATTAAAATAGCTTTAGCATTTTTGAACATAAAAATAGAACACTCCTTAGGCTATTCCAGCCTAGTAGACGTGTTCTAACTAGTAACATGACGGGTAATAGACCCGCTTTCGGAAGTTTGATTGCAATTACTATAGCAGATTTTCGAGGAAAAGAAAAGCCCAACTTGATTAAGAAGTTGGGCTCAGGTGGGTGAAATTTAGATAAACTGAATCAATGACATCAAAATTGGAACCACAATAATAAACAGGACGGTACTAGTCGTGACCACGTTGGTGGCGTATTCCACGTCGCCGTGGGATTCATTAGCCAGGATTGGCAAGACAGCTAGCATTGGTGTTGCGGATTGTACAATCAATGTTTGAGATGCCAGTGTTGGGAACGTAGCGCCGAAGTGACCGGCCGCTAGCAAGACGCCCACCATCAAGACGGGGGACAGGACGAATCGACCCAGCAATGCCACAATGGTGTCGCGATCAAAGTGAATACTCTTTAAGCCAGCATCGGCTAGAACAATCCCAATGTAGATCAGGGAGAGTGGCGTTACCAGATTTCCCACGTAGGTTAGCGTCGAGTTAATGAAGCTGATTTTGAGGATGGGGATGTTCAGGAGTAAGAAGATCAGTGCAACTAGGAAACCAACCAGCGGCATGGGGATAACTTTCTTCCAGTCGATCTTGTTGTGATGCTTCTCCTTTGGCTGGGTGGGATCATCGTTTGAGATCAAGAAGACCCCGAAGGCCCAGGTGGACACAGTGTTGACGATATAGTAGACCAGGAAGTAGGTCATGCTCTTGTCGCCAAACAGGGCAATGTTCAACGGTAACCCGATGAAAATGGTATTGGCGTTGACCATGGCATTGATAAAGATCCCCTTACGGCCGGGCCGCACGTGCATGAGCCGAACTAGGCCAAATGCAATCACGTAGCCAATGATGACGGCGAGAAAGGCGTAGACTAGGTAACCGGAGAAGGAGACCAGTTGTCCCCGCGTTAACCGGCTCAGAACGGAAACAAAAATTGACGCCGGCAGAGCAATATTTTTGATAAACTTTGAGATGGTCCCGCCGAATTTATCGTCGAACCAGCCCTGTCGCCGGAGAACAAAACCGAGAATCATGATTAAAACAACGACGAGGACACTTTGAATTGAATTCCACAAAACAGCCACGAGTGACGGCCTTCTTTCAAATAAGTTCATTCAGCTACTTATGCCAAGTGCTGTAAGGTATTGACTTGTGTCTTGAGACAAATGATTTTGTAAGTTGATTGTTATGGTACAACTTAATCATGCACAACTCACTATAACGCATTGTGCCAGCAGGAGTTCGAGTGGACCAACTCCTGCTGGCACAAGCTTATGGGTAGATTCGGTTATCTACGAATTAATTAGTCGAAGCTCTTGTACTCTGGCACCCACTTCATGTCAGCAACGGCTTGCTTGGCATCTGCGATGGGTTCCTTGTTCAACTTCTGATCGAGAACGCTTTGCGCGACGATTTCAGCTAGCGTTTGAGAGAATGCGGTCAGTTGAGAAACAGGTGGCAGGACAGCCGCACCAGGTTGGGTGGTGTCGACGATTCCCCCGAGGGCGTGGCAAGCAGCGGAGAGGGTCTCGCCGTTTAAGACCTTGGCTTTTGCAGCAATCAGGCCGAAGCCCAGTCCAGGATACATCAGGGCGTTGTTACCTTGGCCAATGTGGTAGGTAGTCCCCTTGTAGTCCACGTCGCCGGCGGGAATTCCAGTGGCAATTAGTGCCTTGCCATCCGTCCACTTGATCAGGTCGGCAGCCGTGGCCTCAGCCAGCTTGGTTGGGTTGGACAGGGGGAAGATGATGGGCCGCTCCGTGTGAGCGGCCATGTTCTTGATGATGGCTTCGGTGAACGTTCCCGGTTGCGTTGACGTCCCAATCAAAACCGTTGGGTGAATCGTCTTGACCACGGCGGCTAAGGTCGTCAGCTCGTCGGCGTTGTCGAATTCGGCGCGGTCACGAGTGAAAGGTTGTTGTGCCGCAGTCAGGTCAGGGGTGTCACTGAATAACAGGCCTTGCTTGTCGACGGCGTAGAAGTGCTTACGGGCTTCGTCTTCGGAAAGACCAGCGCGCTTCAATTCATCGAGTATTTGATTAGCGATGCCCATACCGGCAGTTCCGGCACCGAATGTCACAAACTTTTGGTCCTTGATGTCTTCCTTAGAGATATTCAAGGCGCCCAGAATCCCAGCTAAGACGACCATCCCGGTACCTTGAATATCATCATTAAACGTGGCGATTTTGTCCTTGTACTTATCGAGGATGACCTGAGCGTTGGAGCGCCCGAAGTCTTCCCAGTGCAGGAGTGAGTCTGGAAATAGCTTCTGTTCTGCGGTAACAAAGCGGTCGATGACGTCATTGTATGGGTCACCGTAGACCCGCTTATGATGGTTTCCTAAGTAGAGGGGATCAGCGAGTAAGGTTGCATTGTTAGTGCCGGCGTCGATGCTAACGGGTAGCACTTGGGCAGGGTCGATGCCGGCGGCTGCGGTGTAAACCATCAATTTACCCACGGCGATATCGACACCGTTGACGCCCCAGTCACCCATCCCGAGAATCCCTTCGGCGTCGGTCACCACAACCAACCGGATATCCCGGCCGTCAGCGGCGTTCTTCAAGGTAGCTTCGACATTGTCGGGGTCATCTACGGAGATGAAGGCGGCGTTTTGCGGGTCAGTGAAGAGGTGGCTGTATTCTTCGATAGAATCAGCGACCGTTGGATCATACACAATTGGCATGAATTCGACGACGTGATCGTCCATCAGCCGGAAGAAGAGCGTCCGGTTTTCGTTGAACAAGTTCATCAGGAAAAGGCGCTTTTCCAGGTCAGTAGGCTTACTTTGAAATTGGGCGTAGGCCTGCGTTGCTTGCTCATCCAGTGTTTGAACGTGGCTAGGTAAGGTACCGACTAAGCCAAGTGATTGGCGTTCGGCCTGAGTAAACGCGGTGCCTTTGTTTAAAAATGGATTATTTAAGATTGCTGCTGTAGCTGTCATAAATTAAGTTCCTCCAATTCGGTTTTAACTTTACAGGGTCTACTATAAGCGGTCAGAAAAACTATAGTCAAATCTGGTAGTTGTTATAAAAATAATTTATAATGGGTCTATTAAAGTTGCTGTGAGGGGACTCTAAAATGAACACGAAAGATTTAGCTTATTTTGATCGCTTAATTAAATTAAAAAACTTTTCGCAGGTCGCCCTGGAATTCGGCGTGACCCAACCGACGATTACGACCGCCATCAAACGGTTGGAAACGGAATTCGATACAACCTTATTTTTGCGTGATCGTGTGCACCATGAGCTAACGGTAACGGTTAGCGGTGAACAATTAGCGATTCACGCCGCGACGATTTTAAAGACGCTCGAGCTGGCGCAGCATGAGATTACGCACCTGACCCAGCAACAGACAGTCCTGGGATTGCCACCAATTATTGAAAACCATTACTTCCCTCGTGTGGCTGCCCACTTACAGGAACAGGGGATGTTGGAAAATATTGAAACATTAGAAGGTGGCTCGGTGTGGCTACGGAACGCCTTACAGGCGGGGCAAATCGATTTGGCTTTATTAGGGTCGACGGCGCCGTTAGCGTATCAGACTCTGGTGGCTGAGGAGTTCGACCGTAAGCCGTTCAATATCTTTGTATCACGCCAGCACCCTTTGGCAGCGCGTAAACGGATTTACTTTAGCGAGTTGCGCCAGGAAAAGTTTGTATTGTTTGATAGTAGTTTTATCCACAATGCGGCGTTCAATCAGCTGGCGCGGCGCAATCATTTTCGGCCAGAGGTGGTCTACCGGGCTCGCGATACCCACATCATTATGAATCTAGTCGCGGAGAATGTCGGGGTCACCTACCTGACGGCCTTAGTCGATCAACGGCGAGATGATGTGGTTCGACTGGAGTTGCTTGATGACGAGCAGCCAGAGTTCATCTCGAGCATTGTCTATCGGGCGTCACATGTCTTGACGCCGGCCCAGAAGCAGGTGTTGGCGGTGCTACGAGGGACGCTGGAGTAGGCAGTTAATGAGTGTTTTGGTATTTTTAACCTTTAGAGACTAACTAAAACTGCCAGCACCTTTTTAGGATGCTGACAGTTTGTCTATCGCTTGGGGAAAGGGATAATATTTGAGGGCTTACGTGGTTGATCGTCATTGCCATCACGTAGGTAGCCAAATTCCTGTTCCATGAATTTATCGAATTCTTCGGGTGTATCGGGAACCTCGTCGTCATCGTCCCTGGTTATTTCGGTGTAAAGATTGTGGGCTTGGGCGTACTGAATCAGTTGACCGACACCTTCGTGATTGGACTTGTAGGCGTAAAGGACGTGGTCGATGCCCAGTGCTTCTGGAATCTGGGCGATAGCGTCGGCGGGCACGTTCTTTTTGATTTGCTTATAGGCCTCATTATCAATGAAGGAAAATGAAAACTTAGACGTCGTGATCGTCAACGCATCATCGTCGTTACTGAGATCCTGAAGGTCACTTAGCGGAATGGTAAATTCTTCGCGTTTATTCGTCGTAAGATTCTTGGTAATTAGTTTAAGCGTATCCTGTGGCGTCAGCAGATTTTCTTGCCGACGTTCTTGAGCTTCAGCCAAGGCATCATTCATCAACTTGCTAAATTGGTTATCGGACAGATGCAAGACATCCTGACTGGCTTGCATCGTTAGCATGAGTAAATTACGGAAGACGGCGACATTGGCATAGTCGGGGGTATCCGGGGTAAACGTGATCTGTGGGTCGCCCTGTGGGGTGATGCTGGCTTGATAAATGATGTGGTCGTGGTTCATAGTAGTCCTCCTATAAGGTTTGTCTTGACCTCATTATACCTGGAATCGATAGAGTTGCGACGGATTTTCAGAACTTGTATGATTATCTTTAGAAGGAGGTTTTCCTATGAATCTACAGGAGAAATTCGCCTATATGGCGACTGGCAAGCCCTACAATGACCTTGATCCGGTGCTGATTTCGGCGCGAGATCAAGCCACGGCAAAAACCAATGCGATCAATGCCACGAATGATCCGGCGGAACGGGCGAGGTTGTTTACGGAATTGGTGGGGAGCACCGGTGCAGATCCGGTGGTCAATCCTAACTTTCGTTGCGAGTTTGGCACGAACATTCACGTTGGCCGGGACTTTTACGCCAACTATGATGTGGTGATGCTCGATGGTGGCGAGATTACGATTGGCGATCGCGTTTTGTTTGGGCCTAAAGTTGGCATATACACCAGTAATCATCTGTTTGATCCGACTGAGCGCCAGCTTGGTGGCTGCATCGCCAAGCCTATTATGATTGGTAGTCAGTGTTGGTTGGCAGCCAACGTGTCCGTGATGCCAGGGGTCACGATTGGTGAGAACACCATTATTGGTGCCAACAGCGTCGTGACGCACGATATCCCAGCTAATGTGATTGCTGCTGGGAATCCCTGTCAGGTATTACGGCCGATTACGGTAGCAGACAAGACCGGCTTTGTCGGGCAAGACTTCAGTTAAAAATAGTGCTACTAAGTCTCAAATTATCAATTCGTATAGATTCGTGTTACACTGACAGCTTGTCTTGGGGCTGTTTTTTTTGTTCAGGTGGTGTATCATCATTAAATAGTGCAAAATGAGAGGATAGAATTTTTATGTCGATGTTTTTCCGCGGGCTGTTACTAAGCATCGCGCTGGTCTCGTCAATCGGGATGCAAAATTTATTTGTCTTTAATAACGCCATTAATCAACGCCTACCACGGGCCGGCATCGTGGCCGTCATGGTCTGGTTTGCCGATACGGCACTGACCTTAGCCGCCTTCTTTGGGATGGGCGCGTTGATTGGCGCACATGAAACGGTTAAATTAATTATCATGCTCCTTGGGGGAATCCTGGTTCTTTGGATTGGGTTCGGGATTCTGCGATCCGCCAGTAGTTTCCGGCTAGCGAGTTCCAGTCAAACCATGCCTATGGGCAAGTCACTGGTCAATGCGTGGGTCGTGACTTGGGCCAACCCCCAAGCCATTATCGATACGAGTCTGATGTTTGGGGCCTTGCGGAGTACGCTGGCCGATGGGGAAGTCTTGCCATTCATCACCGGGGTTATCACGGCGACGGCCATCTGGTTTGCCGGGATCACGCTGATTCTTGGCCTCTTAAAGGAACGGTTGCCGCAAAAGCTGATGCTCTGGGTCAACATCCTTTCCGGAATTGTCGTCATGGTTTACGGGGCCTATCTGCTCTGGCAAGCCGGTCAACTCTTTTGGTAGAATTTGTGTCTATAACTAGAGGTTGAAAGGTCTAAAATACGCATCGTGACTGTTGCAACAACGATACTGAGACTAAAATTAGGCATCGTTGTCTAAATCAGCCGGCTTACCATTCACCAAATTTAGGCTGGAACGCTGTGGGTAGGACGCCGCCAGCCTGAGAAGCGGTCTGCCAGCTCGCTTTCAACCTTCAGTCTATAAGTAAAAAGAAAAACGTTTCGTTCAGACGGAACATACGCCTCTTTAGGTAGACAAGCAAGTAACAAAAGCTTGTTTATCTACCTAAAGAGGCGTTTTTTCGTGCCCCCAAGTTGTCTGAACGGGACGTTTTTGTTTCACATGAAACATTTCAAAAGAGAATAACCAGTCCAACAATGATAAAGAGGAGGGGGGAAAGCCACGCGCCGAACCGGGCGAAAAAAGTGGTGGCCGCAGTCGACCGAGCGAGACGGTGACTCACAGCGAGCCAGAGGGCGACCAACGCCATGAAGACAAGGAAGACACTGCCAAACTCTGTGACCGTTAAGCCGGTGAAGAAGGGAATATAGATGCTGAGATTATCCCCGCCGTTGCCAATCGTCAGCGACCACACCAGCGGCAGACTGACAACACGGGCTAACTGTGGCGGTAGCGCGTGGCTGTGTCGCACAGGCCACCAGTTAATGAGGCCAGTTATCCCTAGAATAAAAGGAACTAAGCCCAGCCAGTGAGTCCAGTGGGCCACGTTGAAGTGCAGCACACCTCGGCTGATCAGCCACGAGGCGAGAATCAACGTGATGATTCCGAGGTATTGCCCGACCAGGATGGCCCGGGTATGACGGCGATTCTTAGCGGCCAGCCAGAGGAGCAGGAGAACGATGAGATCATCGGTGTCTGTGACGAAGAAGACGCCAATGCTGGTGAGCAGTAGTGAGAGTGACATGAGCAGGCCCAACCTTTTATTTGGAATGAAAAAGCGGCCGTCTCCAGCGAGATGACCGCTTCATTTGTCGTGTTACTTAGCTTCTTCTTTACCTTCAGGCTTGTGCTTGAAGACGACCTTCATGGATAGGAAGTAGTTGACCGTGACGGCAACCGCGTGACCGATAATCTTGGTGATCGTTCCGTTGGCACCGATGACGGAGATCCCTAACCACAGCATGACGAATTCAATCAGGTACGTTGCAATCCGGGTGCTGTAGAAGGTTCCCATTTCACGGAATGGGGTGTTGGACTTGTGCTTGAAGACAAACGTCCGGTCCAACCAGAATGACCCTTGAACGACCAATAACCAGTCAATAAAGTTGGCCAGCTGGTATTCGATGCCCAGGGTGTGGGATAGGAAGTAGAAGAGGGCAATGTTTACGACAACGGTTAACGCCCCGAATAACAGGTAACGTTGAACTTGACCGTGAACTTTGTCTTCGACTTCCTCCAGTTGCTCTTCGAATTCAGCTTCCGTTTCGGTTAACTCCGCTTCATACTCCGCTTCAGTAGTAGGGTAATGGTCGTGCCGTAAAGGCGTTTTGTCTGGTTCGTTCTCCATAACTTCTGAGACCTTTCTGTGACGTTCTAACCCTGAGGCAGTACCGTCACGAGAGTTTTCAGCGGCCAACCTGAGTTATGAAAACGTGTAATTAAGTTGCTAATTTAATTATACCGTTTTTAACCGTCACTGCAACGCAACGCCCCTGTTAATTTGAAACGGCTGGGCTAGCGTCTATCATTCGTCAAATCTAGGCCGGAACGCCGCGGGTAGGACGCTGCCAGGATGTGAGGCGGGCTACCAGCTCGCTTTGACCCGCCAAACGGCGGTTCAAAGTCGCTATTCTTCAAACTTTTACCCTGTAGGCAACTACTAAAAACAACGTATCCATAGAGGTTATGGACACGCTGCGATGTGACGTTAAAGTTGAGAGGCTGGGTTAGTTGGCAACGTAAGCCGCGCGGTAATCTGCGTCCCCATTGAACTTGTTGTAGACAACCCCTTTGATCTTAGGATTGACAAGGCTACTAGTTCGACTTTCGTAGAGTGGCGTGACAGCTTGGTCCTTGAGCGCAGTCTGTGCGGCAGTGACCAAATCTTGGTAACGGGCGGTCTTGTTGAGCGCATCCGTCCCTTCAGCGGCCTTAAGGGCACTATCATAAGTCTTACTGTCATAGTGGCCCATGTTGGAGTTGTTGGCCGATTGTAGAATCTGTAGAGATTGAATCGGGTCGGCGTAGTCCATGCCCCAGCTGGTCAGGTTCAGTTGGAAATTACCTTTGGAAACGTTGCTGAGCATTGATGGAAATGGCATTGCCCGGACGTTAACTTTGGCGCCTAGCTTACTGGTAATGGCACTTTGGACAAATTCAGCGATGTTTTGGCTGGCATCATCGTTACCACAAGTGATGGTCAACGTGACGGTCTTCTTGCCAAGTTGTTTCAAGGCACTCTGGTAAAGTTTCTTAGCCTGCGCTGGCGCGTAATCTACAGTGCCCTTGGTGTAGGCATCGCTGGTGAAATCAGCACCGGTCTTGGGATTCTTCATCATGTCGTGGACACCGAAAGTCTTAGCCGGTACGGAGCCGTTCTTCAAGACTTTGGTGGCTAATTGCTGCCGGTCAACGGCTAGAGAAATGGCGGTCCGTAAGTCCTGGTTGGCAGCGACCTTGTTATTCTCATTGTATTGAATAAAGCCGATCCGGCCAGCGGATAGTGATTTCAGGTTGGCATTATTCTTGTTTTGCGTGGTTTGCTCGCCGCTCAATGTGACTTGATCAAGCTTCTTGGACTGGTAGAGGTTGTAGGCCGTGGTACTGTCCTTGATGACCTTGTAGTCGATGGACTGGAGCTTGACAGATTTCTTTTCGGCGTAGGTGGCATTCTTCTTTAACGTCCAGCTGTCACTGGTCCCACTCCAGTTGGCAAGGGTGAACGGCCCGTTGTAGACGGTCGTCTTAGCAGAAGAACCGTACTTGCTGCCGTATTTATTGACGGCCTTTTCATTCAGTGGGTAATAGGTTGTGCTGGCCAGCATCTTCTTGAAGTAGGAGGCGGGTTGGCTCAGCGTAATCTTTAGTTGGTATTTACCAACTGCTTTGACACCGAGGGTCGATGGTGACTTCTTACCGGCGGCAATAGCGTTGGCGTTCTTGATGTTCGCAAATTGATAGGTGAATTCCGATTTGGATTTTGGATTCAGCGTCCGCTCCCATGAGTAGACGAAGTTCTGGGCAGTTACCGGATCGCCGTTACTCCACTTGCCATCGTGACGCAGGTTGATGGTGTATTGGTGACCGCTGTCGGAAACGGTGGTCTTGGTGGCCAGAGCGTTTTCGGCTTGACTGTTGGCGTTCAGGCGGTAAAGGCCCTCGCCAACCTGACTGAGCGTGTTGCTGGAAATGTTGTCGGTAATCTTGGACACGTCTAGGCTGGATATCGTAGCGGTCTGGTACAGATTTAAGTGCTGTGCAGCCGCGGTTTTAGTGGACTTCGAGTGAGCGGTGACGGCGAAGATTCCACCGCCGATAACAACGATTCCGGCGCATAATAGTAAAGCTTTCTTGTGATCTAATAAACTCATGATGTATTCCTCCAAATTGTGTGATTGTCTGGGTTAGAAATAACATTGAGCTTTGCCATCGTTTGAGCATTAGGGTTCCTCCTCGGTTAAGTCAAAATGTATACAAAAAACCGTCCTCAACAGCCAATGTGTTAAGGACGGTTTTAACCGCGGTGCCACCTTAATTAGATGGAGCGTCATCAAATAGACGGACCCCATCCCTCTTCACAGGAAACTAGCATTTCCCTGACAACTGACGTATGTCGCACGTCTTCCCGTACTTCGAATGGTTCGGGGAAGCCCTCGGTGGTCCATTTAACTATCTGCGTTCGGCCGTACTCTCAGCAACGACGGCTCTCTTAACGTGCACGATAATCTTGATCTCCACTTCAATGGTTTGTTTCGGACGATTTATTGAATTGAGGCTAGTGTACCCCCGGAAAAGACGGGTGTCAACCGGAAAGCTGAAATTTATTTTGATTGATTTTTTGTTATTAATAATCAGTTATTAGAATCAGTTGACTAAATTGTAACTATCATCAATCAATTGGTAGAGCACTTTGGTATCGGTCTGGTCATCCAGAATAATGGTGATCCAGTGTTCTTTATTCATATGGTAAGCCGGGAGATAGCCGGGCTTCTGGCGCAGAATACCGGCGAGGTCGGGATTAACTTTGAGGTCGATGACATCGCGTTCGTCGGTACCAGATAGGCCAAGCTTTTCTTGGGGCACGTTCATGACCAAGGCAAACCATTTGTCCTGTGGTGTCTTGAGAATGGCGTAGTGGGGGAATTTTTTGAACGTGTAGACTGGTGTTGCGGCATAATTATTTGCAATATAATCAAAGATATCTTGACGAGTTGCCATGGCAAAACCCTCCTCATGATTTAGGGACTAACTTTAGTGTAAAGGGTATCGGAGGTGGGGTCAATGAAGCATGGCGTGAGCGGATGAATAGTGGTGAACAGAGATCAATCGGACCTGGACTTACTCAGCGACTGGTTAGCTTAGTGGGTAAAACGATTGTTCTCGCTATTGCGGGCTGCTTCAGGCATACTGGGTAAAAGCTAGTGAAAGAAAAGCGAAATGGCAACTAAAGATGACCAATATTCAGTTATGGCAAAGGTGACTGCGCAATAGTCGCAGAATGGCACGTAAGTCCACAGTGTACCTAGCATATTACTTTAGTCAGACATAAAAACCGACGAATCCCATTGAGATTCGTCGGCCGATCCTTAAATGATCAAATTATTTATTTACCAGGAACATAATCTTCATCAATAACCAAGACTGGCTTGATGGTCTTCCCGGAAACGGAGTCGGCATTGGCTTCGTTGATTTGACTGAACTTGTAGAACTTTTCAGTCTTTTGATAGTCGAACATGCCCATCTTGTTGAATTCAATCAGCCGTGGAATATCAACTTGAGGAATAGAGTCCCCCATGTTGACCCCGATGACACTCTTGTCGTTGACACAGAGGTCGTTCCAGGTATCCAAGTCGATGTGATGGTTGGTGACGGCAATCGCTGCTGAAGTCCCACCTTGAGCTAAGGCATTGATGGAACTGGAGATCACGCTGGCAACCCCGGTCGTATCAACGGCGTAGTTAACACCGTAGCCACCGGTCAAGTCTTGCACGGCCTTGACCACATCGTCAACATTCTTGCTGTTGATGGTGTCAGTGGCACCGAGTTCCTTAGCTAACTTCAAACGAGAGTCCACAATGTCGATTGCGATAACCTTAGTGCATCCAGAAATCCGGCCGGCCATCATGGCAGCTAAACCAACGGCACCAGTCCCAAAGACAGCGATTGTGTCACCAGGCTTTGGCTTCAAGGTGTTCAGAACAGTCCCGGAACCAGTAACGTAGCCACAACCCAGAGGGCCCAAACCCCGCAAGTCTAAGTCCTTGCCAACTTTAACGGCATTCCGTTCCCGAACAACCGTGGTTGAGGTGAAGGAACTTTGGTCAAACATATCGGCAACCTTGTGGCCATTTTCAGTGAAGTGGGCCGTCCCATCAGGACGAACCCCAGAGAGGTTGTTTGCAGCGTAGTTTTCACACTGGGTTGGAATCCCCTTCAAGCAGCTCTTACAGTTCCCACAACCGTAGAAACTCAGGACAACGTGGTCACCAGGTTTGAATTGGGTAACTTCTGGCCCAACTTTTTCAACAATCCCGGAACCTTCGTGGCCTAAAACGATAGGATAGTCAATGACGGCAACCCCGGTACGGAGCGCTTCGTCGGAGTGACAGATCCCACTAGCAACCATGTGAACTTGAATATCGTCGGGACCCATTTCGGCCAGTTCAACGTCATCACGAATTTCAAAATCAGCACTTTGCTTATCAACAACTGCAGCTTTAATCTTCATAATTTTGGCACCTCGGTTTTAAATTTTATGTTTACATTGATAATTATCACACATGTAGCGAGAAAAGCAAGCGCTTTCATTACAGATTTACATCACCAATAGTCTTTTAACACCGACAACAGCGGCGTTTTGGACGTTGGGGTCAGATTACTGAAACTGACGGAGAAGCTTGCTTTTCTTTCACATTCACAGGAAAAAAGATAATTCCAGATGAATTATCTTCTTTCAGAGCTATGACTAGCCATTAGCCTTTTCTGGATGGCCTTGCAGGTAGATAACGTGAGTGTTCAGGAATTCTTCAATCCCGTGCTTCCCGTCATCACCACCGATACCAGATTCCTTCCAGCCAGAGTGAGAGCCGTTCATGGCTTCGAAGTTGAACCGGTTGATGTAGGTTTCACCATCTTCAAGTTCCTTGGAAGCCCGCATAGCGTTGTCGAGGTTTTCGGTAAAGATTGATGAGGTCAACCCAAAGTCACTATCATTAGCCATGTCAATGGCATCATCCAACGTCTTGAAGGTTAAGACTGGCAGAACTGGGCCAAAGATTTCGTCTTGTACGATTTCAGAATCTTGCTTAACGTTGCTAATAACGGTTGGTTCGAAGAAGAAGCCTCTAGCGATCTTAACCACGTGACCACCAGTTTCTAGCTTACCACCGGCTTCAACAGCACGGTCGACCATACCAGAAACTTTGTCTAAGGCGCCTTGGTTGATCAGTGGGCCCATGCCGATGTCTTCGTGTTTCATTGGATCGCCGACGGTAACTTCGCCCATCTTGGTAGCCAACTTCTTCGTGAATTCATCTGCAATATCTTCTTGAACGTAAACCCGTTCACAGTTGTTGCAAAGTTGTCCGTTGTTGTCGACCCGTGAATCAATAATGGATTGGACGGCCAAATCGATGTCAGCATCCTTGCAGACAATGGCAGGTGCTTTCCCACCAAGTTCCAGAGATACTTTAGCCATGTGAGTCGCAGCGGCAGCCATGACCCGCTTCCCAGAGTTTACAGAACCGGTCAAGCTAATGATACCGATCTTCTTGTTCTTGGAAAGTTCATCACCAATGACAGCACCAGGACCTGTAACGATGTTGACAACACCCTTAGGAATGCCAACCTTTTCACAAATCTTCCCAAATTCAAGGCCTAAGTTAGGCGTATCGGTACTTGGTTTCATAACAATTGTATTCCCGGTAACCAAAGCTGGCCCCATCTTCCGAGCAATTAGGAAGAATGGGAAGTTCCAAGGCAAGATTCCGGCAGCGACCCCAATTGGTTGCTTGTCGATCATGATGCTTTCGTTAGCGTTGTCAGATTGTAAGATTTCCCCTTCGTAGGTCCGGGATGCGCTGGCCATATAGTCAAAGTAGTCAGCGGAGAATAGAATTTCCGTGGTGGCTAATCCTTTAACCTTCCCCTGTTCTTCTTGGAGCATGGCAATCAGGTGATCGGAATCCTTCCGAATCTCAGTGGCAACATCGTGCAGGTATTGACCACGTGTTGCAGCAGGAACTTTCTTCCAGGATTTTTGTGCTTCGTAGGCGGCATCAATGGCTTCACGGGTTTCATCAAGTGTTGCGCTAGGAACAGTCGAAATAGGGTCCCCAGTAGCTGGGTTGATCACAGTAATTAAGTTACCAGAAGTGGAGTCCTTAAATTCACCGTTAATGTACATTTGGTAATGTTTTAATGCGACAGAGTTCTGTGTCATAATGCGAAATACTTCCTTTCCCAATTATCCAAATCGGTAGGTGCGATAACATCGAATATATCTGGGTAGTAAACGAAAAAACGTCACAGATTGTTACAACATGAGCAAACTATAATCAAAACTAAACACGCGTGTTTATTTGATTACTCAACATCGTTATAGTCCATTTTTGATTCGATTGCAAACTGATTCACAATATTTTGGCCGAAATTTAACGTTAGAAAATGGCAGATGCCAACAGCGACTAACGCTGAGCAAATTTCAAAAGAAAAGTTATAAACTTTCTTAACCGGTTAACCTAGTGCGAAAGGCCATTGCTTGAGAGAAATTCAGGATGATTCTTGATAAAGGTTGCCGCACTGGGGTGACTTGTCAGAAAGGCGCTACATTTATCCGGATCGGCTGTGAGTTGACGTAGTTGGTCGAATTCTGAGGGGAGTTTGCGGTTGTATCTGGGTAAAAAATTTCCGCAGTGTTGCGAGTGTTGACGGCGTTGACATAGACTTGAGCAACGTTGGCAGGAAGCATGGCCTCACTAGTGCCAGCGATCCCCTGTATGGTAATCAGGCCAACGTAGGTGTTGGTATCCTTCAGCTCGGCGGCTAAAGATAGGGCGTAACTGCGGAGGGCGGCCTTGGTTAAAGAAAGGGTGGTCGTGGTTTTGTCGGGATGATGAGCAGCACCGCCACCGGTAAAGAGAATGTTACGTGGCAGGTCAGTGGGCGCCAGATCTAGGAATTGACGACTAGTCGTGATGGCACCAAGAACATTGGTGTTAAAGCTTTGCATAATTTTTTGAGTCGACGTGGTTAGGGGCCCGTCTAGTGTGGTGTCAGCAACGTTGTAGATGAAGGTCTGGGGCTGACCAAACTGTCGACTGACTTGTAAGAAGAGATTTGCCGTCTGTTGCGGATTTGTGGCATCCGCAGCAATCCAGTCGGCAGCCAATCCCTCCATGTGAAGGTCTTCCGTCATGGTCTGTAAGTTTTGTGCGTTACGGGCGACCAAGACGGAGTGGTTGCCAGCCTGACTGAAGGCTCGCGCAATGGCAAGTCCAAAGCCAGATCCGGCGCCCAGGATAACAACTGTTTTTGTCATAAGTTCTGCCTCCGATATTCGATGGTGCGAGCTGTTTCAGTGGAAACGTACTCGCCTAAAAGTACCTTAACAGGTTGAGCAGGTGGCGGCAAAGAAAGGTCTTACAATCAAGAATATTTGTTGAATGACCGAATCAAGTTCGCCAATAAGCGGGGAGATGGCCAAATTGTATTGGCCGTTATCGGCAGTCAAAAAACGAGAGCGGAGTCAGCTGCCTTCTGTCCCACGTTTCAGCAATATAGCTTTGGCGAGCAAAAAAACGAGTCAGGGGTTTTGTCCCAAGACTCGCGCATTTTAGAATGTCTGAAGTTATTTAATATGTTCGTTGGTAATGGCTTCGATATCAGCTTTGGCAATCTTCGACATGTTCTTCTTAAGGTGCTTCACGTCGTTTTTGTTCGTGATGAATCCAGATTCAACCAAACTGTAGTCAATACCACGTCGGCGTAGAACGTTGCAGTTCCGAAGGTTTGTCCGGTAGCTGTAGCCGTTGTAGGCCTTGTTCAGACCAACATACTTTTTAATGACTTTTGCCAAGCGCTGGTCGCGTTTCGTTGGGTGCTTCTTATGAATGATGACGTGGCCACCGTGGCCGGCTGGCGCGTCGAGATGGAACATGATTACTGTGGTCTTCTTGTTTAACTTGTAAGATCCCTTGTGATGATAGAGGGTATCACTAACTAGGTTTTTCTTGGGATTGTAGAAGGTGATGGTACTCCCCTTAACTTCCTTAGCATACTTTCGCAGTTGTGGCAGCATGTGTTTCCGCAAGAAAGCGGCCTCTGTGGTACCGTTGCCACGAGCACCGGGATCACCGGCACCATGACCCATGACGATTAAGTAGTGTTTCTTGGCTTTTACTTTGGGCGTAGCTTTTTTGGCCGTTTTAGACGTGGTCGTTTGACGAGCAGCCTTAGCCGTGGTGACCGCTGTTGTAGCAAGTGCTAGTGGCAAAAGTAGCATAATGCCGGCGATAAGACCCATTTTCCAGGTGTGTTTCATTCCTGATCGACTCCTTATGTATTCTTGTTAACGCCTTTAATCATACGCTTATGGCGTTGATTAAGGTAGTGCTGATTACAAGAAAAAAGAATTATGCAAGGAAAAATTCACAAAGGATCGCCAAAGAAGATAGGCAAGGTTGGCTAGTGGTAACGGGCAGCCATGTCTGCGAGGGTGTTTTTCATGTTGGCTACGAATTCAGCCGGGGCGATGACCTCGACATTACTGCCTTGGCTGAGTAGCCATATTTTGGCACCAAGGTCGAAGACGATCGCCTCAATGACGACGTAATCAGAGTGACGGGCGGTGACTTTGGCCGTGGGAAAGCGGTCGAGGGCCGCCTCTGGAATTCCCCAGAATTTAAAACGAAGCGTTATTTCCTTGCCCGGCGTCATGTAATGGATGTGTTGTCGCAGCTCACCGTCTTCGAAGCGTTCGGCCCGAGTACGTGTCATCGTCTGACTGCTGGTTTGAAAGTGACGAATCCGATCGAGCCGGTAAAAGAGATGACGTTGGTACTTAGCATTATAGGCGACGACGTAGAAGTCGTATTCAGAAAAGAGAACGGCTTCTGGAAGAATCGTCCGAGTCACGATTTCGCGGTGCTGCTTCTGGTAAATGATGGTGACCGATTGTGCCTGTATAATGAATTGACTGAATTGCCACAGGCGGTCCAGCAGGGGTTGCTGATGCTGCAAGGGTTGATAGTCAATTGCCCCTGAATGAATTCAGAGGCTTGTCGCTCACGTGTCTGGCGACACAGTAGTCCAATATACCTGTTGGGTACTCCTACGCATAGTGGCAACATCGTCGGGTAATTGACGGCTACCCGTTTAACTACCAGGTTTACCCGGTAATTGTTAGCTTTTGAATCTTGGGTCGTTTGACACCGTTCAACCAGGCTTCTCCGAGCATCTCAATATTCATTGCGCCCAAGCGGTCATCATTACAACGATACTGGCACTGCGCTCAGTGTCATGATGGCGATTAGTCTTCACAATCAGTCCACACTTTGGACAGCGTTGTGAGGTATATGCTGGTGATACCTTCGCGACGGTTATACGTTAGGAATGCTTCCAGTTGGAAAAAGGCCCAAGAACGATGGCTGTTACGTAAGGATTTTGGTAAGTCTTCGGTATTGAAGGTTACGTTAGTTAAGTCTTCCAAAACAAAAACCCTATGCGAACCGTATAATGCAACGAGTGTCTTAGCTAACCGATGATTCACATCAGTCATCCAGCGGTTCTCTCGTTGGGCCAGTTGTTTCAGCCTCTTCTTGGCAGACCTGGTGCCTTTGCTTTGGAGGCGACGTCGATTCTCCAAAAACTTCTTCCGCCGAAGTAGGATTTTTTGACCATCGAAAAAATAGTCTTTCCCAGATGGTCATATGCGGTGGCCAAGAAGCGCAAGCCACGGTCAATACCGACAATCTGGGGACTATTTTCTTTGTCAAAATCAGCGATATCCTTAGTGATGCCAATATGTAGGAACCATTTTCCTTGGTTGTGGACCAATTTTCCAGTGCCTAACTTCCAGTCGCCCTGAAAGCAGTCTTCAAAACCTTTATTGGTAAAAGCTAGCTTCGTTCGCTTCCCAAGGGTGGTGATGGAGATCTGGGTCATGCCATTGACGAAAGAATAATTACTTTGGCGAACCAAATCTGCTTGTGGTCGACGAAACTGGATTGGCTTCACCAACCAGTTCAGGTCTCTAGAAACTTGAGTCCATTTATTTTCTTCGTTCTTGTAGCGGTAAGGATGTTGTTTCATTTGTTCCTGAACCGTCTTGTAACGAGCAACAACCGTGCGAAAGACCGACTGAACCATCTGACTATTGAGCGATGATGCTTGTCTAAACATTTTATACAGATGATTATTTATTTTCAACCAACTCAGTGGAAAATCGTGATCAAAGACCCACTGGCTGACAATATTCGCTAATCGCTGGTATTCTTGGGCCATAGCTAGGAATTCACCGGCTTGAATCGTGTCTAGATAGAGTCGCAACTTAATCGTACGTCCTAGTTTAACCATCGGCTACCTCCCCTGTAGGTTGGATTCGGTATACCATATCTGGCAGTCCAGTAGGGGAACGTACGTTTAAGAACGGCTTAAGTTCTTGCATTCATCTCGCGATTGAAATCACGGGTTTTTTGCCTTGGTTTTAATAAAACGATTCATTTTTAATAATTGGATAGATTTCACGCTGGTCTTCAGGGGCTGATAGACTGGGTAAACTGGTGATGGTCCGGTGCATTTCGATAGTTGTTAGAGACCGGCTAGCTAATAGTATCTTTATTAATAATAGAATTGATTGTTTAGTAACTGTGTTTTGCGTTCCCTTTAACTGGAAACCGTTTAGACGGCGGGAGTAGATCAGTTGATAGTCGAGGTTTTCGGCCGTTATAAAGTCACGTAACTGACTAAAATCACGTTGAATCACGCGGGGCGTAACGGTGAAGTGGCTGGCAAGCTTGGCCTTGATAGCAACGTGACCGGTCAAAAGAGACTGAAAATATAGAGTTGACGGTAGGCAGCGTTCATGAAGAAACCTCTTTTCACAAGTAGACGTATATGTTCTATCTACCAGTGTAGGCTGGAGACAATCAATTAGCAATGGGGCATCAATATGGATGATCCAGAGAATTGGCAAAACCTGTATCGCGAGCTGTCACAGGTTATCGGTCAACCAGCAACGCGACAACTCTATCATTATCTTCAGGGGATGCAGATCAGTTTTCCACAGTGGCTATTGGACGCGCAGCGAGAAGCCAACCTTATGTATCAGGAATACTGCCGTGGCAGTAGTGTGACCAAGTTGGCTCGGCGACATAATTATTCTGAACGCAGCGTTCGCCGAATTTTAGCAAAGTTCAGAGGACAAGATAAGGCGAACTAGCTGGGTAATTGGTGGTCTAAAATAAGCGAGGTACTGGTAGCTAGTCATTGGATAAATGCAGCGGTTAAGGTGGCAATCGCGTATAATTAAAGTCATTAGGAGGAATGACAGATGACGACTGAAGAAGAACAGATCCTAGCGATTATTCGGGCAACACCAGAATTGATGACGATTCTCAGATTAATTCGGGATTGTCATCTCAAGCAAGGTGCCTTAGCTGCGGGAAGTATCCGCAACACAGTCTGGCAGGTGTTGAGTGGCCAGCCAGTAGCCCTAGCCAGTGATATCGATGTGGTCTACTTTGACCATGAACGGCCGGCTAGTGATGACTTAGAAATCTATGCCGCACTGACTGAACGCGCACCGCAATACCAATGGCAGGTGAAGAACGAGGTCTACATGGCGCACTATAACTTTGCGGACACCCCAGAGTTTACGTCGGTGGCGGATGCGATCGGTCACTTTGTGGAGGTCCCGACTTGCGTTGGCGCCTATCTGGATGAAGATGATGCCGTTAACTTAATTGCCCCCCACGGTGTGACGGATCTACTGAATTTCCAGTGTCGGCCAGTCCCATTCTATCAGCAGGATGACCGACATCTCGCTATCTTTCGTCAACGCATGGCGGCGAAGCAGTGGCAGAAACGCTGGCCCGGATTAGTTATTACTGAAAGCTAACTGCCTGGATTGTGACTAGGAGTGACTTTGTAGAGAATAATGCAAGGCAGACCTCATTTATCGTTTATGGTAGTCCGAATTTTCCCTCGCCTTAAGCCTTTGATACGCTATTGATGGCGGAAAGCCGCACTATGAGGAGGAATTGGCAATGGCAATGCGTGTGGACTTGTTACAGGAATCATACGCCCAGTTATACGAATTATTGGGTGAGGATTTAACGGAGAAGATTTATGAAATGTACCGGGGACGGCAAATTTCATTTCCAATGCGCCTCTATAACCGCGATAAGGTGGCTGAACAGATTGTTGAGGAATACGATGGACATAACTTGGCACAGTTAACGAAGGAATATGATTACTCTCAGCGATGGATTCGCCAGATTATCCAGAAGAGTCGTGAACAAGAGAAAGAACAAAAATAAGTTGGTATGGTGATGTTTTAAGTGGCCGGCTTGAAAATGGAGGACGCTTGGCTGGGCTAAGCGTTTTTTGTATGGCATGACTGTGACTTCATGACTGTGTTACGAGATACGTGAGCGATAAAACTATCAGGTCTCAAAAAAACGGGCGGTCATCTCTAGTGATGGCCGTCCGCTGGTGGTTGCCGTGGGGACAACTCCCATAGAATAGAAAAAACGTCACCACTACTGATTGGTAGCGGCGACGTTTAGTTAGGTTAATCTTTAGCTGATTCTGGTTCTAAGTTTTCGGTAACGGCTGCCGTCTTCTTTTGGACGGCTCCCAGGATTGCCCGGGCAATGGGGCCCACCACGATTAATTGAAGTGGTAGCGCCATGAAGACGTTAAAGATCCAAGTGTGCAGGTAAGTGAGGAAGAAATTACCGCCAAAGTTTTGCGTCACGATCATCCCAAATAGTGACATCAGGGTTACCATACCAACGACCATCATGCACGAGATGGTCAGTGCAATCCGAATTTGTTTTTTCTTCATGTAATCGTTCAAGATGAATTTGAAAAAGATACCCTTGACGCTGGGACCAATGATTCCCAGGTCGCAGATTGCAGCGACCACGAGTGCCAGTGGATAGCCCACCAGGACTTCACGAATGAAATGATGGGAGAAACCATCAGTTAAGGCGATGTTGTAGCCTGCCATGACCAAGACCATTAGGCCAGCCATTACGGCAGTAAATAAAAGTTCTTCTTTGAAATTTTTAGGCATTGTGTTACTCCTCGTTTGAATTTCCCACGAGTTGTTAGCGTACCATATATATTTTCATTTCGTAAGGATTATTTTGAAAATAAATGAAAAGAGCGCTTACTTTCTGAAAATCTGTGATTAGAGAGAAGTGAAGCTGCGTTTACGGCGTTTTCCTGGTATAGAAATGCCAGTGAGGGTGTGTGTTCCATTTGGAAAACCGAGTGAGACTGAGTCACCCGTTACTAACCGCAGTGCGCCGTGTTTTTTTGCGTGGTATTATACAAGGCAATCGGCGTTACCGTCGACCACCAATAACGCGTACTATTATTCTGCATTCATCATTTGATGACGAAATAATTGTGAAGCGGGAGTGATTTGCGTGTATCGCGGTAAATACATAGTGCATAGTTTAGTGGCGTTAGTGATCATGGTCGTTGGGCTAACAGCCTTGCCAACGGCATCAGCAGTGGCAAAAAGTTCGGCTGATCAGGTCACATACAACAAGGCTTATAAGAGTTCACGGACGCTGTATCAGACGAAATTTGGGTTTTACCATAACCTATATAAGTCTGGTATGAAACGGTCAGCTTCGGCCAAGTACATGTATGAGCATCATTTTAAAATTACACGGGTTGCTAAGAATGGCCACGGGGTCTTCTTCAAGACCAACTATGGCTGGATCAATCGCGATGCCTTTTACAAGTGGTTGCGGAATAACGGGAAGTTGAGCTACAGTATGAAGGTCAACAAGCAACATATTCTGTTATACAGTAAGCCGTGGGGGCTGAAGGGAGCCAAGGTCACTGGGAGCACCAGTACCAAGCAGTTGGTCGGCCACTGGTATCATGTGGATCAGCGCGCTGAGCTCAATACGGGGATTGGCTACTACCGGATGAAGGTCGGCAATAAGCATTACTGGATTCGTGGTAAGTATCTGGCCTTCAACACGAACAAACTGAAGGGCAACGTCAAGAAGGTTGAAAAGGCGATTAAGACGGGTTCTGGATTAGTCGGTAAATCTAAGTACGACTGGGGTGGTGGTCGAACGAGTGCCAGCATTGCCAATCGGCGGTTCGACTGTTCTTCATTTATTCACTGGATCTATGCCAAGTCCGGCGTGCGGTTAGGACCGGCATCGAGTTGTACCACGTATTCCCTGATTCATATGGGGCGGAAGATCAATGCCAGCAATATGAAGCGGGGCGACATCTTCTTCTTTAATGATAAGGATGAAGGCAAAAATTGCCACGTGGCGATCTACCTTGGTGACAAACTCTTCCTACACGACTCACCGAGCTCCGATACCGGGGGTGTTGGGATTTCTAGCTTGAATGATCCACATTGGAAGACCCGATTCAACCACAATGTTCGGCGGATTGTGGGCTAATTTAACGTAAAATAGGGTGTCGTGGTCAGTCTGAAAGGACAGCCACGGCATTTTTTGAACAAGTTGTTTCTATATGCGAAATTAATAATTGGTGACGACCTATTTTTATTTGGAGGCACCCTACCACTTGGTTATTGGGGAACCGGAGAAGCTGGCGGTGGAAAACTAGGGCAGTTCGATACGGTTACGCTTGTCTACTAATGAGTGCAAGTATAAAATACTTCGGCAGTCGCAACTAACAAGAAAAATCACCTTATCCAGGATGAATGGATAAGGTGATTTTTTGAATAAGCTATTGAGCAATCACGCCTTGTTGGCAGTCGAAAAAACAGTCGTTCAGGGCCGGTGTCGGTGGATTTGGTGACCTATGGACCGCCTAAGATGACAGCCGTGAGGATTTTTCACGTCGGAGTTGACACCGTGTCACCATCATGCTAAACTGCTTGTCAGTGACACAATGTCACTTTTGTACATAGAGAGGAGTTTTTCCATTGCCTTCAACGACTTTTGACCATTTACCAATAGCTAAACGTGACCGCGTGACCGCAGCACTACTCACCGAGTTTTCTGCGCACAGTCTTGCCGATGCCCAGGTGGCACGGATCGTGGCGAGTGCCGACATTGCCCGCGGTGCTTTTTACAAATACTTCGATAATCTGACAGATGCTTACCAATATCTCTATCATGTAGCTTTACACGAGATTCATCGGGATGCCGGTGGGGATGAACGGACGACGTTTGACGCGGACCGGATCTACCAAGGGGTCGTGGACTTCGTTGACCAGATTAACGACAGCCAGTACTATGCCTTCATTCGCCGACACTACGCCGAGAATGAAAGTTTGCTGCCAACTGCTGATGTGTCTCCCAAGTTACCGGCAATTGCTTGGGCAGCGATGGTACTGAGCCATGCTGCTATCAAGGAGATTTTATTACAACCAGCTAGTGAGACCATAGTTCGCGCGCGATTACGAGCGACACTGGAACTGCTTCAGCCGAAAGGGGAAGACTGACCATGTTTCTAGCACTGAAAGAGATTCGCCACGAAAAACTCCGGTACGGCCTAATTATTGGGATGATCGTGTTGGTTAGTTACCTCGTGTTTGTGTTGAGCGGGCTGGCGTATGGCTTGGCCCAACAGAATACGCAGGCCATTTCATCCTGGAATGCCAGCAAGGTCGTCTTGAATTCGGACGCTAACGACAGTCTGTCACAGTCACTGCTGACCAAACAGACCACGTCTAAGGTTAAGCTGACTAGCCACGAAGCTTATATTGGGCAAGCCGGTGTGGTAGCGAAGGCCAAAGGACAAGCCAAGTTGTCCGCACAGTTTCTGGGGATCAACCAGAGCCAATTCATTTACAAACGGGTCAAGGTGACAGCCGGTCACAAGCCTGACAATGGTCACCAAATCATGGTCGACGATAGCTTTAAGGATAACGGCTATCGACTGGGCGATAAAGTCACACTGAACTCGACCGATACCCAGTACAAGATCGTCGGGTTTACGCACAACGCCAAGCTCAGTGTGGCCCCAGTTATTTACGGAACGTTGGGCACGTGGCGGACGCTGAGTCACGTGACTACAGACTTTCAGGCGAGTGGAATCATTACCAATCGTGATAACTTTAAGACCAAGACCAGTGGACTGAGTACGCTGACGATGAGTAAATTCATTAACAAGTTGCCGGGATATTCGGCACAAAATACGACCTTTACCTTTATGATTGGTTTTCTGATGATTATTGCAATGGTCGTGATTGCCGTCTTTCTGTATATTTTAACCATGCAAAAGTTGCCGAATTATGCGGTCTTACGGGCGCAAGGTATTCCGGCCAAGGTGCTCGTCACAACGACTGTCAGTCAGGCTCTGATCCTCGTGGTCGGCGGTTTGGCAATTGGCGCAGCGCTGACGTTAGCCACCGTATTGGCCTTACCAGCAGGGGTGCCGATGAGCTTTAACGTGCCACTTTTGGCCGGTGTCACCGGCGGTATCTTACTGACGGGGGTCATCGGTGCCTTGATTCCCGTCAAAATCATTTTAAACGTTGACCCGGTCAGCGTTATGGGAGGTTAGACCATGTCAGTTCTTGAAGTTAATCACGTGACCAAAACGTTTGGCCACAATACCAATGAAGTCACGGTGCTCACAGACGTTAACTTTACGGCAGCCGCTGGTGAGGTCAGCCTGGTGATTGGGCCGTCGGGGTCGGGGAAGAGTACCTTCCTGACGATTGCCGGTGGGATTCAGACGCCGACCGCGGGGGATGTTGTGGTTCAAGGTAACGGTCTCAGTCAGCTCTCGGGTAAGGCGCGGGATGCGCTGCGGCTCAACCGAATCGGCTTTATTTTACAGGCCTACAATCTGGTGCCGTATCTGACGGTGAAAGATCAGTTTGCGTTGGTCGACCGGGTCAAACCAAAAGGCAATCTGAGTGTGGTTGACCTCCGGCACCTCTTGGAAAAATTAGGAATTAGCCAACTGATCAACCAGTACCCAGCCGAGCTTTCCGGTGGGCAAACGCAGCGGGTCGCCATTGCCCGTGCCCTCTATCAGAATCCCGACATCATCCTGGCAGATGAGCCCACAGCGGCCTTGGACAGTGAGCGGGTCAAGGTCGTCGGCCAGCTCCTTCACGATCTCGCCAAGGAACATAATAAAGCCATCGTAGTGGTCACACATGACCTACGACTCAAGGAATTTGCGGATAAGACCTATGCGATTATGGATGGGAAGATGACGGTGGCTTAGGAAATTCAGGCTGATTGAATGGACACGCTTCATTGTGCTGGAGCGTCCCGAGTTTTTAAGCACGCAATAAAAAACCATGCCCTGACGAGTTTGCCAGTGGCATGGTTTTTTTGATTAGTTTAGCGTTTGACCTTTAGTTAGGTTAACCCTATTTTGCTAGTTCTGGCGCTGTGAAATTCAGAATCTCTTTAACGGGGTGACTTGCTCGGGTGAAGACGGGAATCGTGTCAACTGGGGTGGGAACAGTGATGATTTGCCCGCCGTCGTAGACCTTTTGTGTATTAATGTCGATCCATTTTTCGCCGACTGGTAAGTAGATCGGCCGTTGCTGTTCGTTGGCGTGAAGGACGGGGGCAACTAAGATGTCTGGGCCAAACATGTATTCATCGGAAATGTCCCAGGCGGCGGTATCATGGTTAAAGTCGTAGAAGAGTGGCCGCATGACGGGCGTGCCTTTCTCGTGGGCTTGCTTCATTTGGATCATGATGTAAGGCCGCATGGCTTCACGCAGGAACAGATATTTCCGGAGAATTTGATAGGTGTCCTTGGGATACTTATAGATTTCGTTGAAGGCCCCGGAACCAAAGGGCTGGCCAAACATGCGGTCAGCGTGCTCAATGGTCTGCTCTGCTGGCTCACGGAAGCCGTGAATCCGCATGACCGGGCAGAACGTGCCAAATTGGAACCAACGGGTTAATAATTCGTGGAACTTGGGATCTTCAACGTTACCGCCAGTGAAGCCACCGATATCGGTCGTCCACCAGGAGATACCGGACAATCCAGCGTTTAAGCCGGCCACAACCTGTTTCTGCAGGGACTCAAAGGTAGAGTGAACGTCGCCGGACCAGAGTAAGGTTCCGAAACGTTGGCTGCCGGCCCAGACACAGCGAACCAGGTTGATAATGTCCGTTTGTCCCTCGGCCTTTTGACCATCGTAGAAGGCTTTGGCATAGTCTAGGGGATAGATGTTGCTGACCTTTAAGGCGGGTCCAATGTGGTAGCGGAAGTGGTCAAAGTCGTACATAAAGCCATATTCGGGTTCGGCTTCGTCCAACCAGAAGAGGTGGATGCCCTTGTCGTAATAGTGTTGCTTAGCCTTTTGCCAAATGAAGTTCCGGGCTCCTGGGTGGGTGGCGTCGAAGAAGGTTTCGTTGCCCATGAAATGGTAGGAGTCATTGTACATCCGTTCTGAGCGGACGAGGTAGCCCTTGTCATCCATTTCATCGTAATTTTCACTATTAATGTCCACGGTCGGCCAAATAGAAACCATGAGTTTGATGCCGATCGACTTGAGTTCATCGACCATGGCTTTAGGATCTGGCCACTGCTTGGGATCAAACTTCCATTCCCCTTGCTGGGTCCAGTGGAAGAAGTCGATGACAATCACGCTGATTGGGAGACCACGGTCCTTGTACTCGTGGGCCACTCGCAGCAGTTCGGCTTGGCTACGGTAGCGGAGCTTGCACTGCCAAAAGCCACTGGCAAAGTCAGGCATCATCGGCACGTGGCCGGTGACAGCCGTGTAAGATTCTTCGATGGCGGCCGGTGAGTCGCCAGCGGTAATCCAGAAGTCAATTTGGTCGGTGTCTTGGGCTTCCCACTTGGTTTCGTTGTTGGCGAAGGTTACTTGCCCAATTGCGGGATTGTTCCACAAGAAGCCGTAGCCCAGGCTAGAAATGACAAAGGGGACGTTGGCTTGCGTGTTGCGTTGCGCCAGTTCCAGAATACAGCCCTTAAAGTTCAATTGCTTTTCTTGGCGTTGGCCCATCCCGAAGATCTTTTCACCATCGACGCCTTCAAAACGCATGGTGGCAGCGTAATCGCCACCAATAATGGGTTTGAGCTCACGACCGGGGATGCCTAAGGGACTGGTCTTATGGCCGCCGGGTTTTACTTGCCAGCGTTCTTCCAGCAAGGTCTTACCAGTCTGATCGGTAAACGTCAGCCAGCCAAATTGGTTAATGCTGGCTGTCAGGTGGCCATTTTGAATAGCACCGGTATCGTCGGTGACTGCCACCTTGGCCTGATCTTGACCGCTCACGGGTTGGGTCAGCGCCCAGTCTTGGTCGGCGGCGAAACCGGCCTTTTTTGTAACCCGAACCCGTAGACTGTTAGGCCCCCAAGGCTCGACTAGAATTTGTTCTGACGCGTGGGTCCAGTAAAGCTTATGCGTATGATCTTCAATAATTGCCATAACTTAATCGGTCTCCTTCGTTTGTAAATGCCGTTGCTTTAAATCAGATGCAATCTTATCTTCCATCCGTTCGTATTTGCCATAGAAAAACACGGGAATCAGAGCACAGATGAATAAGAGAATAGATACCCAGATGAAGCTTAATTTGATACCAAATAGGGAGCGGGCCGTTTGGACGTGGTTGGCGACGTAACCAAAGTGGGCCAGAATCATGGATGGGATGAAACCAGCGAGGCCACTCCCCATCTTGATACAGAAGGAACTGCCCAGTGCAGTGAGAATCCCGGAGGAGTGAATTCCAGTCTTCCATTCCCCAAAGTCCACGGCCTGACTCAACATGGAGAAGGGCATGGTGACGGCGACCCCAGACCCCATATTGCCGAAGATCCAGCCAAATAGAGCGATGATGATATTGTGACCAGCAGCAAGGACGATGAGTTGGCCAATAATAGCAATGATAAATCCGGCTGACCAAATCTGTGTCTTAGAAAATTTCTTGTTCAGCCAGGGAATCAGGAGAATCATGAAGAGTTGCAGGGAAGCCAATGAATTGAAGAGGGCAACTAAGCCCTTATCGTTGAAGTTATACGTAAAGTAGTAGACCAAGGTGGAGTTCCGGTTAGTGTAGGCCATCCAGTAGAATAAGTTACTGAGCACGATAATGACCCAGGGCCAGTTGCCCTTGATGGCTTTGACACTCTTGTTAATAGGTACCTTTTCAACCGAAACGGGAACACGTTCCTTAACGACCGTGAAGGCGTGTAGCGTAATAATTAAGAAGATAATGGCGACGACCACGATTAAGAAACGGAAGCCAACGGTATCATTGCCTTTGCCAAGAAAGGCGACCACGGGTAGGCAGGCGGCGTTGATCAGGAAGCCCCCCAGTTGCGAACCCACCAACCGCCAAGAATTGGCTTTCAGTCGTTCCTCTGGTACCCGCGATAACGACGGCAGGATGGAGGTTAGTGGCGTGTTGATCCCGGTGTAGAGAATCCCGGAAAGAATGTAGGTTACGGCACACCAGATAATCTTTTGCTTGTAAGGCAAGCTAGGATTCCAGAACATCAGGACGGATGAAATGGCGAAGGGGAAGGCAACCCACAAGAAGTAGGGCCGTGATCGACCGTATTTGGAATGGGTGATGTCGATTAAAGCCCCCCAGATTGGCGCGTCAATCGCATCGAAGCCCCGGGCAATCAGGAGAATTACCCCGGCGACGGTCACGGGAATCTTGGCAACGTCGGTATAGAAGTACAGCAGGTAACTACTGATTAAAAAGTAAATGAGGACTTGGGCAAAGTTTAAACTGGCATAGTTGAACATTTCATAATTGCTTAGAAATTGTTTGGTTTTCTTTTTCATATTGAAGTTCACCTCAAATTTTATGGTCTACTCGAGAAGACAGTTATATTGTACACGCTTTCACTAACCTGCTGAAACTGCTATAATGACAGAAAAAGTGGACGATTTTGAAGCGACTCACAAAAACGGTGGATGATATTCAGATAAATATACAAATAAGTGGACTATTTTTCGAAAATATAAATTAAAGGTGGACAAAATACAGATGAGTGATAACGATGCAATTACGATTTTGAACAGCGACCGCCCGTTCCATCACTTTGTGGCGGGGCGCTATACAGCCAAAAAAGGCTGGCAGCATCAGACAACCACGCTGAATGATAATTACGAATTAATCATTGGCGTGAAGGGTGTCGCCTATCTCCAGGTGAACGACACCAATTATGAGTTGGTCCGGGGAAAATTTATGCTTGTACCTGCGGGAGCAACCGTGACGGGCTATGAGAAATCCGACGTAGATGTCGAATACTATTGGTTTCACTTTTATCCTAAGGATCGCGTGGCGACAATGGGGCGTGATCAACTGCTGGCGGCGTTGGACGATTGTGATCAGCTGAGCCGGATTATTAATTATGCGATATTGCCGGTAGAATACACGATTGATAATTTTGACAATATTTTGGCGAGTGCCAATGAAGCGTTGGCCATTTCACAGCAGATTAACTATACGGATGCCATCATGTCCTACAGTGTGACGAAGTTAGCTTTGCAAATCTCCAACGACTTTATTAATTCCCTCCACCGGTTGGTTAAGGAGAATCCTAAAGCCCGGCTAATTAAAGACTGGATCCGGGCCAATTTGAATTATTCGTTGGGGGTTAAGGACGTAGCGGCACATTTTGACTTAAACTATCGCTATTTAAGTCAGCTGTTGAAGACGGAAACCGGATTTACCGTAGAAAATTACATCATTTTCTTGAAAATCAATATTGCCAAGCGATTACTATTGGAGTCCAATCTCCCGTTGAAGGTCATTGCCGATCGGGCTTACTTCAATGACGAGAAGTATTTCTTGCGATTATTTAAGAAGAAGGTGGGTGTGACCCCCACGACTTATCGGAAGAATTATATGAAGGGGTTCTTGGTAACCGGGAACCAACCCGCGAACAAGGATGACTAGCGTGACGTGGTTTTTACGCTGGCAATCTCATTTTGGGGTTAGCTTTAAAGGGAGATAGTAGTCGACCGAAAAAATTTGTTTTTCAAACAACATTCTTCTATGAGTCAGCCCCTTAGTTTAGTGAATAAAGAAAGCCAACAAATCCCGATTTAGCTCGGATTTGCTGGCTTTTGTCATCGGACATACGCAAAAATTATAAGTTTCGTGAAATTTAAAGGTCTAGACAATTGCGTCTCACCCTGAGAACGGGTAAAATGTTTTATGGAAACGGTTACACAAATAGTTTAATCAAAATTTCTATGAACAGTGGAGGATGACAATAAGATGAATCGACACTTAAGTACCTTCTTTATCTTTACGTTCGGTGCACTTGGTGGATTATTGTTTGGATTTGATACGGGGATTATTTCTGGGGCATCACCATTAATTGAAAGCAACTTTAGCCTAAACATTGCTCAGACGGGATTCATCACGTCTTCCGTCCTGATTGGGTCGTCCGTCGGGGCGCTGGGCGTTGGACCACTGGCCGATCGGTATGGGCGTAAACGCCTACTGATCTTGGCGGCGATCCTCTTCTTACTGGGGTCATCACTATCAATGGTTGCGGTTGGGTTCTGGTCGATGGTCGTTGCCCGAATCATTTTGGGCCTAGCCGTTGGATCAGCTTCTGCCTTGACGCCAGCCTATCTGGCCGAATTGGCCCCCGCAGAGCGACGAGGGTCATTGGGAACCCTGTTCCAGCTGATGATTACGCTGGGAATTCTATTGGCCTACGTCTCTAACCTGGGCTTCCTGGACCACAACCTGTTGGGCATTCGGGACTGGCGGTGGATGCTGGGGTCCGCCTTGATTCCAGCGGCACTCCTGCTAATCGGGGGCTTACTCTTACCAGAATCACCACGGTTCTTGGCCGAACAAGGTAAGAATGACCAAGCACTCAGCGTGTTAAAAATGTTGCGGAAGAATACGACGGATGATCCGTCGGCTGAGTTGGAAGAGATCAAGGTCGTTGCCAGTCAGCCCAAGGGTGGCCTGAAGGAACTCTTCACGGTTGCCCGGCCCGCCGTTATCGTGGCGGTCGGCATCATGCTGCTACAGCAATTGGTTGGGATCAACTCCGTCATTTACTTTCTGCCACAAGTCTTCATCAAAGGCTTTGGTTTCGCGGAAGGCAGTGCTATCTGGATCTCCGTTGGGATTGGGATCGTGAACTTTGCCGTGACGGTGCTTGCGACCTTCATCATGGATAAATTCAACCGACGGACGTTCCTGATGTTTGGGTCGATCGTTATGGCAGTTTCACTGAGTATTTTAGCCGTGATGAACTTCACTATGGATATTCACACGACGGCGGTGCCAACCATGATTCTCATTGCCGTTTACATCTTTGGGTTTGCTATTTCCTGGGGTCCCATCGCGTGGGTCACGATCGGTGAAATCTTCCCGTTGAGCGTTCGGGGAATTGGCTCGTCCATCGGGTCAGCGGCTAACTGGATTGGAAACTTCTTGGTTTCACAATTCTTCCTGGTTATGCTGGCTTACTTCCACAACAATGTGGGTGGTCCGTTCGCTGTATTCGCTGTCTTTGCTGTCCTCTCCATGTTCTTTGTCCACTACCTGGTTCCCGAAACGCGGGGCAAGTCACTGGAAGAGATCGAAATGGAATTGCGGCACCAAGATAAGCAAAAGTCAGAAAATTAAAGTTATTTCACTGAAGGGATTGGTAACGGACGAAAGGGTCTGACCAATCCTTTCCTGTTTTTATGAAACGGTGATAAAATTAAAAATGTAAGCGTATTACTAAGGAGTGAATGGCATGTCAGATTTTAATCGTGATAGTTTTTCATTAAAGGGTCAGGTCGCCATTGTTACTGGTGGTTCCCGTGGACTCGGTAAATTCTACACCACGGCACTGTCCCTGTACGGGGCCGACGTGATGGTCGTGAGTCGCACGCAAAACGGGTGGGACGAGATTCGGCAGGTCGTTGAAAAAAATGGCCAGCAAGTGGCATTCTGCCAACAGGATGTTACCGCACCAGGCGCCGCTGACAAGATCGTGACGGCCACGCTCAAGGAATTTGGTCACCTTGATATTCTGGTCAACAATGCCGGGGTCATCATTAGAAATGACGTGCTGGATTATAAGGACGAGGACTGGCAAAAGGTCATCGATATTAACTTGAACGCCACTTACTACCTGGCGCACGCCGTTGCCAAGGTCCTGACTAAGCAGAAGCACGGCAAGATCATCAACATTGGCTCCATGCTCTCTTACCGGGCCGGAAAATATATCTTTCCGTACACCGCCAGTAAGCATGCCGTCCTAGGTTTGACGCGGGCGTATGCCGATGCCCTAGCCAAGGATAATGTTCAAGTGAACGGGTTAGCACCTGGCTATATTAGTACCGACATGACGAAGGCACTGCAGGAAGACCCCGTTCGTGGGCCAGAAATTGCGGCGCATATTCCGAGTGGCAACTGGGGTGTTCCCGCTGACTTGATGGGTCCCATGATCTTCTTGGCCAGCCATGCTTCAGACTACGTGACCGGGGTTATGGTTCCTGTCGATGGCGGGTACCTACTGCGGTAATTGCGTGAGTAAGTGCTGAGCAGTTTGTTTTAAAAGAGTGATTAGCGGCGTCGGGGCTTGGATAATGCGAGCGCCGGCGCCTAAGTATAGGTACCACCGGCTAAAATCAATGAGCTGTTGCTGGTTGGTCGGGTCCAACACACATTCCAGAATCGCCGTCTGTTGAAAGGCGTCCTGATATTGGAGTACCGCAGTTGGATGGGGATGGTTGTGCCACTGTTGAATAGCGTCGGCGTTCAGCGTTAATTTCACGTTAGGCTGTGGCTGGGCCCGTTTGATGGCAGTCGCAATTGCCGCAGGCTGGAGGACCTTCTCTTGAGTGACGGGAGCCACTGCGGTCAGTTGGTCGATGGCAAGCTGGACGAAGTGGTGGCTAGTCAGGTTCCAGGCGTCCACGTACCAGTTGGCCTGGCGACTGAAGACGTGGCGAATCCAGACGGTCTGGGCCCCAGTCGCGGTGGTCAGCACGAGTTGTCGGGTGGTCAGGCAGGCATTCAGGAGAGGCTTCAGCTGAGCGGGGGCGTAGTCGGTAAGCTCGGTCAGCTTGGGATTGCGGGGATTGGTATGGTCAAAGACCAGCAGTTCCTGTAGTGTGAGCAGGTCATCCTGTTGGGACTGTGAGGCAATGGCGACTAGCTTTTCGGTTAGGGTATTGCGGTTCTGTAGGTAGGGTAGCTGCGTATTGAGAGTCGCAAGAAAGCTGACAAAAAGGGCCTTGAGTTCTTCACTGTTGAACTGAACGGCTGGAAGTAACTGGTTCTGTAAAACCGCGTAACCCCCGTCCCGCCCGACGCTCGCCGTCAGTGGCATCCCCAATTCTTGGATGGTATTGAGGTCACGAATGACGGTACTGCGCGAGACGCTAAAGTGGGTCATCAGTTCGCGAATTGTAAAGTATTGGCGATTATTGATGTAACGCATCATCGTGTTAATACGATCAGTTTTATGCATGCTATTTTTTCTCCTAACAGTGTCAGTTTTTGAAACTATTAGACCGTATACTGAGTCTATCATCTTAAGGAGGCCACAACAACATGGCAGATTACACGATTGAAACGAAGTCAGCATTCACGGTATTAGGTATTGGAACGGTCCTCACGGGAGGTTTTCCCGAAATGGGGCAACAGAAGACGGCTTTCTGGCAGAAAATCAATGCCGACCGCACCCTAGACAGTCTGACGGGCGTGAACGACTATCCTTTTGCGGTCAATGAAGCCGTTAATGGTCAATTTTGCTACTACGCTGGCCGTGAGGTTGTGGCTGATACGCCGGTCGCTGATGGCCAACGGCTGATTGCATTTCCAGCGGGGAAGTACTTGGTGATCAAAGGGACTGCGGCTGACCAGATGAGCTTGTACAATTCTCTGGAAGGGCCAGCCTTCGGTGAAATTCTGCCGCAACTGACCGATTACGCCTACGTGGGTGGGCCCAATACATCTTACGTGACCGGGACCGATATTGACGGCGTCCACGGCGAGATGCTCGTCCCATTAGTTGAAAAATAAGCGATTGTGAGCGAGGCGGCTACCGTCCCGCTCTTTTTGGCGAAGGAGGTTGTTTCACGTGAAACATGAATGGCGAAAGGCTGAAAAAGACTGGTATCTTCCCAAGAAACCGACATTATTGACGTTACCCAAGCTGAATTTTATCACGCTGGCCGGGACTGGTGATCCCAATCAACCACAGTTCAGCGAGCAGATCGGTGCGCTCTATCCCGTGGCCTACGATCTACGCATGGCCTTGAAACGCGGTGATCTGGGAGCGCCTTACGAATATACTGTTTATCCATTGGAGGGTGTCTGGACCACCGACGACGGATCACGGGGAGCTGGCCTGAATAAGGCCGCATTGCGTTATAAAATCATGCTTCGACAACCGGATCGACTGACTGCGGCCGATTTTCAGGCGAGTTTGGCACGGGTTCAAGCGAAGAAGCAGAACCCGTGGTTTACGGCGCTACAGTGGGAGACGTACGAGGAGGGTCAAGTCCTCCAGACTATCCATCACGGGCCGTTTGATGATGAACCGGTAACCTTTGCGCAGTTACAACAGGTGGTGACCGACCAAACACTTAAGGTCATCCCGACGATGGGCGAGTACTGGCATCGCGAAATCTACTTGACTGACACGCGCCGGACGGCCCCAGAGAAGGCCAAGACGGTGCTGCGGTACCGGGTTGCCCCGGCGTAGAAAAGAAATGAAGGTGTAACGACGGGAGAGTCCTGTAAACCAGAAAAGGCCTGTAAAACCGAATGGATTTTACAGGCCTTTTTGACTGGTTAAATTACGCTGATTTTTTAAAGTAAATGCGAGTCCCCAAACCACGAGCATGACGACTAGACTCAGACCCAATGCAATCTGTGTACCGAGTTGCGTCTGAACCACGGTTGTGGCCGCTGGTTGAAGCTTCCCGCCGAAGGCCAGCAGTGCCGCCATGATGGCAGTGCCGAGTGACCCGGAGTATTGTTGCAAAGTATTGAAGGCGGCATTTCCATCACCGATATTGGGTCGGGGCAGTTGTTGCAGGCCAAAGGTCAGGAGGTTATTAAACATGAAGCTAAAGCCGATCTGGAAGAGGACAAACAGCCCGATGATTAATGGAATTGATAGCCGAGTTGCCAGGGCCGCAAACAGAATCATAGTAAATAGGAGAAAGCTGGCCCCAATGCGTAATGGAGCGGTGGCACCGCGCCGGTCCATGACTATTCCAGCAATCGGGGATAGGACAGCAGAGGTTAGACTACCAGCCAGCAACATCAGACCGGAAACCATCGCATTTTTCCCCAGTACCAGTTGGGTAAAGTTTGGGAGTAAGAAGGTCAAGCCAATTTGCACAAACTGAATTAAAAAGTAGAGAAGCAGTGCGCGGCTAAACGTGCCATGTTTGAAGATAGTGAGCTGGATGAGTGGCTGGTCACTGCGACTGGCCACGCCAATGAAGCCTGCCAGAACGACGCACGCTACGAGAAAGAGGCCGTAGAATCTGGGCGATGTGAAGCCTGCACTACCGATAGTGTTAAAGGCCAGTGTCATGAGTCCTAAGGCCGCGACAATCAGGATAAATTGGCCCCACGGAAATGACTGGCGTTCGGTTTTCCAAGTTTGTTTCAGATGACGAGCCGCAACCCACCACGAGATTATCCCGATTGGTAGGGTCAACCAGAATACTAGCCGCCAGCTCAATAGCTGCGTCATGAGGCCACCATAGGTCGGGCCCAATGAGGGGGCCAAGGCAATTAGCATGCCTGCCGTCCCGGTGTAGCGGCCCTGTTTCGCAAATGGCACCTGCCGCATGATCAGAGCAAAGACCAGTGGCATGGCGAATCCCGTCCCAATGGCCTGAATGATCCGGCCAAGCAAAAGGATAGTCAGGGACGGTGCCAAGGCGCAGAGCACGCCGCCTAAGACAAAGGCTGACCCGCCAACACCAATGATGGTACGGAGGCGAAAGCGACTTTGAATAAAGGCAGTGACGACCATCGTCGCTGCAACCGCAAGCAAGTAGACCGTAGTGACCCACTGAACAGCGTTGAGGGAAACATTGAATTGGTGCATGAGGGTGGGGAATGTGACGTTCATGGATGTTTCGACGAGGACGCCACAGAAAGCCAAGCCAGCCGTGCCAAATACGGCATATTTTGTTGCAGAATCGCTGTTTTCTGACATATGAAGAAGAACCTCCATCACCGAGTAAAGTACGAGCAACATCATACTTTTCCTTGGTAACGCAGGTTCCGTCGCGGGATATACAAGTATTATTAATTTAGTGGTACGGCTTTACCCGAATGTAATTACTGTCTAGTATACCGCAAGCTTTCCCAAAAATTCAAAGGCTTATTTTAACTACCTGAAGGTTGAAAGCCAAAATGGTTGGCCTACTCTTGTGACCGTATGAAGTATCACCGCTAAATTAGTGCTAATGGTCGCACTCCGGCGGTCAGGGATTCCGCTTGCTGGGGAACGCCTCCAGCCAAAGGACGGGCTTTCAGCTCGCCTGAAAGCCCCCAAGTTCAGGCGTCTCTCAGGTCGTCCCATATCTGCCGGCCGGTAAGGCGATGGTTGGACAACGTTGCCTAATTCTGGGGCCAGTATCGTTGTAACAACAGTCATAATGAGTATTTGAGAATTTTCAACCTTCAGTTAACCACTGTAAAATCTGATCCAACGTAGTGACCTCATGCGTGGGACGAGCAGCAGTTGCGGGAGCCTCACTATCTCGATTGATCCAAATGGATGGCCAGTTCAGTTGATCAGCGGGGACAATGTCACTCAGATAGCCTTGAGCGATGTGCCAGTGGTTCGCTGACGTCAGGCCGTAGTGGTCAGCCACCGCATTAAAGAAGGTATGATCGGGCTTGTAAGCGTGAACGTCCTCGGCAGTCCAAATATCAAGGGGCACTTCTAGTGCAGCGGCATTGGCAGGAATGATATCCCAGCTGGAGTTAGACATCATAATCAGGTGGTAACCGCGTTGCTTCAGCGTTTTCAGAGTGGCAATCACTTCGGGAAAGGGCTTAAGGCTACGGTGAGCTATGAGTACTTCCGGAAAGTACCGTTCGAACTGATGGCGAAGACCAAACTGGTAGTCTAAGTGAATTAAGTTATTACGTGTGAGCAGGTCGTAATCGAGGTACGGGTGCATATTGTTGCGGTCGTCCTGATAGGCGATGAACCGTTGACGGGCTAACTGCGCATCAACACCAAACTCAGTTGCTGCTTGCGTCACCGCGTCATAGGTGTTTGTTTCATTGAGGAGCGTGCCGTAGCAGTCAAATGTGAGATATTTATCAGTCATGAGAAGACTTCCTTTTTATTTTCCCTAGTATGGAATGAAAAAAGCCACCCCGCAAGGTGGCTTTTCCAGTTAACTGAATTACTTAAACAGGTGGGCCTCAGAAGTGGCGGCTTCTGAAACACTTAGGATGACACTTTATTCAGCGTCGTAAGCGGCTTGGAAGATCTTGATGATGTCTTCCTTAGTTCCCTTACGAGGGTTAGAGAAGGCGTTTCCGTCCTTCAAGGCATTTTCAGCCATCAGTTCGAAGTCTTCTGGCTTAGCACCGATTTCCTTGATGGAAGTTGGGATACCAACGTCTTGTGACATTTGCTTCATAGCCTTGATGGACAATTCAGCTGCGTCACGTGTAGACAATCCAGTGGTGTCTTCACCCATGATTTCAGCCAATTGGGCGAAACGTTCTGGGCAAGCGATGATGTTGTACTGTTCCACGTAAGGCAGGAGCAATGCACAGCAGACACCATGTGGGGCATCGTATTGGCCACCAAGTTGGTGCGCCATGGCGTGAACGTAACCTAAGTTGGCGTTGTTGAAGGCCATCCCGGCTAACATTTCAGCTTCGACCATTTTGGTCCGGGCATCCAAGTTGTGGCCGTTCGCAACGGCTTCACGTAAGGAGCCTTCAATTAACTTGATGGCTTCGATACATTGTGAGTCGGTGATTGGGTTGTGGTCAACGGACACGTAAGGTTCGATGGCTTGGACGAAGGCGTCCATCCCAGTTGCGGCCGTCAGGTTCTTAGGAATATCGAGCATCAAAGTAGGGTCGTTGAAGGAAACCAACGGAATATTCCGCCATGAAACGACAACGAACTTCAAGTGGGTTTCTTCATTCGTGATAACGGCGTGACGGGTTAATTCGGAACCGGTCCCGGCAGTCGTGTTTACGGCAATCAATGGTGGTAAGGCGTGGTCGAGCGTTTCGATCCCGGCTAACTTGGTAATGTCGTCGCCGTTGGTCAAAATGTCACCAGCACCCTTACCAGTATCGTGAGCGGAGCCCCCACCAATGGTGATGATGGAATCGGCTTCAGCTTCTTCATAAAGTTTCTTAACTTCTTTGATATTCCGGATCTTTGGGTTGGGTTCAACGTTATCGTAAATAACGTAGTCCACACCAGCCGCTTCAAGAGAAGCAATGGTTTGTTGAACGGCACCATTGTCCATGCTTTCGAGAATCTTCCCAGTCACGATGACGGGCTTCTTCATCCCTAACATCTTTGCACGTTCACCAATCTTGCTAATTACGCCAGGGCCAAAAAAGTTGACACTGGGCATAAGAAAGTCATAACTACGTTCAGCCATAATTCAATTTTCCCTCTTTCAGAAGTTTTGAAAATCCTTAGTACCAATTTCACAAAGTAATTATAACTTAGGTGATTACAGTTTGCAATAGGTTTCGTTCATTTTGTGTTCGTTAAGGCGTGTGCAACCGGGTGAAATGCTGATGGATAGGCATTTATCGAATGCTTTATAAAACTAAAGTTATCGATTTACCAGTCGGTTTTACGATAATGAAAAAGCTAACAAGTTGACTAGTCAACACGAAAACAACTGTCAACTAAGGGGATATTTGGCAAAAAAATTCGCTGGGTACGCGTTTTTTTCATAGAATGGGTATAATGAAAGTATCTTAGCAAGTGAGAAGGCATAGGTATGAAGGATATGGATGCGCACCGTCGAAGTGAGCAGGCCGTGTGGCAGGCTCGGCAACAAACCAAGCTGGCGAAGTTAAAGGGTGCGCAGCGTCATTTGGTGGTGAACGTGGGGGCTTACTTGGCGATCTCGGTGATTGAATTCTATCTCGCTATTGTTGGGCATTCACAGACGTTGCGGGCAGATGCGTTCAATAATTTATCCGGAATTATTGCGTCCGTCCTGTTAATGGTGGGCCTCTACATTGCCCGCGATATTCACGACGACGATTTGATGGGCCAACCATTACCGGAGGATTTCGATAACAGTGGCCAGCGCTTGCAGCTGACGCGGTTTCACTACGAGACGGTCTTCACCCTGATTACGGGACTCGTGATGATCGTCATTGCCGCCAGCGTGATCTTTTCCGGGATCAAGAGCCTCATGCATACGAACACGCAGGAGATTCCCCGGGCAATTACGTTGGTCGGTGCCGGGATTGCGACGGTCATCATGCTTGGTGTCTGGTGGCTGAATCGGCGTGAAGGACGGAAGCTCCAGAACGCCGCGTTAACGGCTGCTGCTCAGGATAGTCTGAGCGATGCCGTCACCAGTCTGGGCACAATGGTGGCTATTGGTGGCGCGCTATTCTTCAAGCTGAGTTGGTTAGACGGCGTGGCTAGTATCTTAGTGGGCTTTTTCCTTCTCGCGACGGGTATCAGAATTTTCCGCGAGAGTAGTCTGAACTTGGCCGATTACTTTGATCCCCAAGTGGAAGACCAGTTTCGTCAAGCGGCGGAAGATTTTCCGGAAGTTGAACGGGTCACGGAATTGAAGGCCCACTACAACGGAAACGTGGTGACACTGGAACTGGTGATTGCGGTCGATCCGCACATGGAGGTCCAGGAGAGTTACCGTTTGGGTGAAGAGATTGAGGCGGCCATGCGTTTACAGTTTGGAATTGTGGATACCGACGTGATGGCGGTACCGGCGATATAGAAGAAGGCACTCGGCGATGATGAGCTGGGTGCCTTTTAGATGCTTGCGTAAATGGTAGAATGCAATCTTAAAAATGGATGATCAATTGTAATAACTGATCATTAAATAGCGTAATTATCAGTTATTGATTAATAAAGCTGAATTGCCGGCAGACTAACTCGTGGCTTCCCCAGCAAAGAAGGGCTCAGTCACCGTGAGCGTTTGCGCATCAAAATTAAGTTCGGCAAGCAAGCCGTACGGTAATGCAGTACGTGGGTAGGCGTGACCAAAATTAAAATTGGTCATGATGGGAATGTTGAGATCGCGCGTCACTGTGAGCAATGCCTGACAGTAGTCAGTATAGTAGCGTTCGTTTTGGGGCTTACCCGTAATGATCGCACGAACATTACCGAGAATACCGGCACACTTGAGATTTTGGAGCATGGTTTGATAGGCGGCTGGTGTTGGCTGTTCCTCGCTGGTTTCCAGAAAGAGAATTTTATCGTGCCAGCTAGCTGGCCCTGGTAACAAGCCATAGTGGCGAGCGATCTCAGGCTCGTCGGGGTAGCGGGTATCCGTCAAGAGACTGTTCAGACTATCGAGGCAACCGCCTAGGAGTCGCCCTGTGACACGACCGTTTCCCCGTAGCACCTCGTAGCCCCGGGTTTCGGGATGACTGCGTCGTGGGGTATCCAAGGCGGCTGGCGAAAAGTCGGTACGTTCTTCGTACCACACGGGGCTGCTGGGGATGGCAGTTGTCGTGGGGTTCTGGAAATAGTGGGACAAGGTCTGGTGCGTATAAGGCAACAGCTCTGGGCCCAGCTCGGCTAAGTCGTTCAACAGGTTAGGGCCATAATAAGTTGTGAGACCCAGTTGATACAAGACTAAGTGGTCAACAGTGGTATCAGAAAATCCGGTAAATATTTTCGGATGACTCTGGACGGCAGCCGTAAATTGTGGATCATCGAGCAAGTAAGGGGCTAAACGGTAGGTATCAATACCACCAATCGCACAGATGATCCCTTTGATCTCTGGATCCATGAAGGCAGCCTTTAGGTCAGCGGCGCGGGCTTCCGGGTGGGCGTCAAGATAGTCCAGCCCCTTGAGCGCGTTGGGCATGGTTACGGGCGTAAGACCAAGTTCATGCAAACGTTGGCAACCGCGGGCGAGCTCATGAGCTGCAAACTTTTCGCCTAATACGCCACTGGAAAGACTGACAATAGCGACATGATCACCGACTTTTAGTGGATAAGGTTTGAACATTAGCGCGCCTCCTAAGGAATAAATTGACTTTTATTATACCTTTTTCACCAGTTGTAGACCAGACTATTCAAAATGAGGCGGGGATGAATTTCCCGGCCTCATTTTAGGTTTTAACTTATTTTAGCTGTCGCGTTAGACTAATTATTTAGATTGATTAAACAACCAATCACGCACAGCGGGAACCGTATAGCCGTGATCAAACGAAGCCATGTGCTCCATTGATTGACTGGACCCAACGAGTACGGATCCCTTCTTCCAGGTCACAAAGTTGCGGGCTTTATTCTGGGAGATGGCTTTGTTAGCTGCGGTGTTGAGCTGCTTAGCACTCCAGGTGGCATTCCAAGTGGCATCGGTGTAGCTGATGCTATTCTTCTTGAAGCTACTGATGAGGCTATCCTGACCCGCAGTTGCTTGGGAGTCCCCACCGGCGACAATGTAGAAGAATTTCTGTTTCCGCAACGCCTTGAGTTGACTGACATCCCATTGGCCAGAAACGTAGAGACTAGCCGCAAATAGGTTCGGGTGATGGGCATTCAGGTATAACATCGTCATGCACCCCATGGACTGACCAGTCGCATAGAGTCGCTTACTATCAATGTTATATTGCTTTTGTAGTGACTTTAGGAGGTCCAAGTAGGTGTTAACCTGCGCCTTAACCACACTGGAACCTGATTGACCCATCCCTCCGGAGACCGTTGATTTCTTAAAGGATGGCACCAAGACGAAGCTGGCGTGTTTGGCCTGTTCAGCCTTGGTCGCCCAGATGACACCACCGTAGCCTTGTGTTAGCGCGGATTTCGTGCTTTTACCTACAATGCTATCGTCATGAATGAAGCTGACCATGGGGTAAGATTTGTTCTTCGTGTAATTGCTGGGGACGTAAAGGTTATAAGCCAGCTTAACCCCCGTTTTGGCATCGGTGTAGGTTCGTTGCACGTACTTGGATTCGACCTGCTTCAATACGGTCTTCAGGGACGGATCTGTCGTGGCGTCGTTCGTATCCGTCTTGGTAATCGTGCTGGAACTGGTGCTCGAAGATGAGGAAGAACTCGTCGTGCTTTTAGAAGTGGATTTTCCGCAGGCGACAAGGGCACCAGTTAAGGCTAGTGCGGCAACACAGAGCGCAATTTTTTTGAAATGATGCATGGCATGGGATAGGCCTCCTAAAATATAGATTAAATGATTCATAACTATCCAAAGTTGAGTATAGCAAGCTTAGGTTAAAAGTAGAACAAAAGCACCTTCAAAGTTGAAGGCATTTTTGCGAATCAGAATTGGCCTCCTTTAATTGATGGTGCTAGTTTACGCGCTAACTAATGATCAGAACAGTGGATTGGGATAAATGCTACCTGAGAAAATGACAGAATCCATGGTTACCAAAAGGTGCCTACTCCCTAAATGGACGCTTAAGCGGTAGAATGGAGAGAAAGTCTGGGAGGTCATCACGTGAAAAAGACGTATAATAATGGGGTTGAAGCCACATTGGGTGTGATTAGCGGTAAGTGGAAGCCACAAATTCTTTGCCATTTAGGCAATCGGCCCCAACGGACGTGCGATCTCCGTCAAAAATTACCGGCCATTTCGCAGAAAGTTCTGACGCAACAATTGCGAGAACTGGCAGCGGATGGGATCATCCTCCGGCACGTGTATGGCGAACGCGCACCATTTAAGGTCGTTTATGAGTTGACTGATTTGGGGCATTCACTGGGCCAGATCTTGGTACAGATGTCGTTGTGGGGTGAGCAACGTGCGAGCCAGCTTCCTGATACGGAAATTAAGTACGATCATGGTGGATTTACCAAGCTACTTCAAAATTAAGGGAAGGTACTTCAAAGTGCCTTCTTTTTTTATACGCCACGAGCCGTTATGCTAGGTAATGTTGAGGAGGTGGTTCTATGGAACCCACAATTCGCGGCCTAGAAGCGACGCGGGCGATGGTGACTAGTCCCATTCAGTGGCAGTTATTACTGGCTTTGGCGGATCAATCTCAGTCTACTGGGAGGCTCTTGAAGCAGACATCAGTTCGGTACCGCTGGCACTATTGGTTCGGATTATTCCGGCTCCAGCGCCACCAACTCGTGATGTTTCACATGAAACAATGGTGCTGGTCGTTGACCGCCGCGGGGGAAACGCTCCGGCCCATTTTGAACGCAATTCAAACTTGTCACGCAACTCAGAAAGGTGGAAATTCTAATGACTTATAAATTTATGGCGCCCTATTCGTTTGAAAATGGGTTGACCCTTAAGAATCGAATGGTGATGTCACCAACGACCACGATGTCTAGTTTTTATGACGGTCACGTCACGAATGACGAGATTGCCTTCTATGGTGCTCGCTCTGGGGGACTCGGCATGATTATTGGCGAGGTTGCCAACGTGATTGACAGTGGAAAGGGGTTTGAAGGGGAACTTTCAATTGCTGATGACGGTGATATTGCGGGACTAAGCGAATTGGCGCACGCGATGAAGCGGAATGGGACTAAAGCGGTACTGCAAATTTTCCACGCTGGGCGTAAGTCCAATGACAAAATTCTGCGCGGGAATCAGCCCGTCAGTGCCAGTGCAGTTAAAGCTACATTTCCGGCAGATTCACAGACGCCCCATGAATTGACGGCTGACGAAATCACGGATATTATTACGGCATTTGGTGATGCTACGCGCCGGGCGATTGCCGCTGGGTTTGACGGTGTTGAGCTCCATGGGGCCAATACGTATTTGTTACAACAGTTCTTCTCTCCTAATTCTAACCGGCGCACCGACCAGTGGGGGGGTGACCGCAATGAGCGAATGGCCTTTGCCAAGGCCGTCATCGCCAGTGTTCATGCGGCTATTGAGAAGTATGCCGACCGGCCATTCCTATTTGGCTATCGGATTTCACCGGAAGAAATCGAGACACCCGGGATTCGCTTGGCGGATACGCTAGCCTTTGTGGATATGCTGGGAGATTCGGTGGTGGATTACGTGCATACTTCAATGGGCTCAGCGCAACGGACTTCGTTGAATGACAAGACGGATCACGAACCGATTATGACCAAGTTAGTCACCCAACTGGCTGGGCGTAAGCCACTGATTGGGATTGGCTCCGTTGAAAAGCCAGCCGATGCTGAAGCCGTACTTGGAATGGGTGCTGAGTTAGTCGCTATGGGGCGTGAAATGATTCGCGAACCACAGTGGGTGGAGAAGGTAGCTGACGGTGATGAAGCCAGCATTCGGTATCAGCTTTCACCTTCAGAGATGGACGAGTTAAAGATTCCACGAGCCATGCAAGATTACCTAAAGGGCGCCTTTTACTCAGTCATGCACTTTACCACGGACCCTGAAGTAGCCGCTGATTATCAGAATCAAGCAGCGCCGATGGAAGGTTTTGAAAAGAAGATGTAAACTGCATGAGCATGAATAAAACGGTCGGGATAGCTATCCCGGCCGTTTTGCTGTTTCAAAACTTAATTACACGGACACGTGCACTCAAAGCCCACTGGAGCCTAGCTGTTAGTTATCGCCCTTCTGGTTTGGTGGGCGCCAAAAAAGCCCGGCATAAGTGGCCGGGCCTTAAATAGTCAAACTTTAGTTAGTGGTTAACTGCCGCTTTAGGCTGTAAATCTGAAGGGATAAAACTATCGGATTCATGACTCTCCATCAAAGTGGCATAGTGGTCGACTTTAAAGTTAATGGTTGCGAGATGTTGTTGTAGATCTTGGATCTCCTGTAACGTCCGCACCTGCTGTTCCTTCATCATCTCGTAGCGTTCTGGGACGGTATCATCGCCGTCTTGTGCGAGATCAAGATAGTGCTTGATCCGTTCGACTGACATGCCCGTCGCCCGCAGACAAACGATGATGTTGAGCCATTCGAGGTCACTATCCTCAAAGACCCGGTTGTTATTCTCATCACGCTGGACAAATGGCAACATGCCATGTTCATGGTAGTAACGGATACTATAAGTGGAAATTCCCATTTTTTCGGCGACTTCGTGAATGGTATAAGACATTTTGGTTTCCTCCCGACGAGATTCACCTTCGAGTAACTCGAAGTAATTGTTCATTATCATACGGGAAAGCGACGACAATCGCAAGCATTTTGGTCTCTGGGGTGGTTGTGGGGCGTGACCGATCGATCGTAGAGTAGTCGGCACGTCTAACTATATCCGAATTTAATAACGATTTTTATATTTATTATTCGGAAAATGTAAAATAAAGATGGACTTAAATTGGCATATACCGTATGATGGTGAAGAAATACGAATAAACCGTTTCTAGTGGGGAGGAAATGATTATGCACTGGGTAGCCGATTTGTTAGCGGCCATCGGGGTAGTGTTAAACGGCATTCCGCAAGGGATTATGGCGATGTCGCTCGGTTTTGCAATTTTTCCAACGATGTTTTCTTTTATTTTTGCTTCAGCGGTCAACGGAGCCTTTAGTTCCGTCGCACCGTTATCGTTTCAGGCAGAGTCACTGGCCTTAACTGGCAAGCTAGGCCGTGATTTACGTGAACGGACTTCGATAATTTTGGGTGGGTCCATCGTGATGCTGTTGATTGGGGTTACGGGAACACTCACCAAGATTGTCGATGTCCTCGGTAACGGTATCATGGCGGGAATGATGGCCGGTGTGGGGATCATGCTGGCCAAGATTGCCCTGGGGATGGCGAAGACTGAACAGCTGACTGGGTGGCTATCTGTAGCGTTGGCCGCAGTGACCTACCTGATCACAAAGGATTTAGTGTGGACCATCGTTATTTCAGTGGTCGGTTCCAGCCTCGCGGCGGTCTTTGTCCAGCATTATCGCGCGGAGTTGCCAGAACACGTGACGGCGCGGCGCTTTGTATTTACCAAGCCGACGATTAATGTGCGTGTGGTTCGTGGCGCGTTGAGCCTGGCGTGTTTGAACATCGGGGCGAACATTTCTTACGGCTTGATTACCGGCCAGATGACTGGTCAGAAGCCCAACCCGGTTGATTTAAACTTACTGACGATCACGCAATCAATCGCCGACATGGGTACTAGCCTATTAGGTGGGGCCCCGGTCGAAGCCATTATCTCGGCGACGGCCAGCGCACCCGAACCGGTCGTCGCTGGCATCATGATGATGCTGATTATGGCGGCAATCCTGGCGGTAGGGTGGTTACCCAAGCTGGGTAAGTATGTGCCGAGCGCCTCGATTGCTGGCTTCCTGTTCATTCTGGGTACGGTCGTCATCTTTCCGGTCAATGCCGGTGTGGCGCTGCAAGGACCTACGGCGACCATCGCGGCGATTACGTTGGTGATCACGGCGGTGGCTGATCCCTTCGCTGGGCTGTTGGCGGGCGCGATTCTGAAATTCTGTTTGCCACTCGTGGGACTGGGGGTCTAAGTGTTGAAAACTTTTGAGATTAAGATTGGGCCGTTAACTCGTCGTCTACCGATCATGCCGATCAGTGAAACGACATCGATTGCGTCCTTTGTGTTGCTTGGTGATGCTGAATTGACGGATTACGCGGCCCAAGCTCTGGCACAACGTGTACCGGCTGACTTCGACTATTTCGTCACATTGGAGAGCAAGGGCATTCCGCTGGCGCAGGAGCTGAGTCGCATCACGAATCATCCACAGTTCGTGGTGTTGCGGAAGAGTGTGAAGGACTACATGGTCGCGCCGCTGACTGTGCCCGTGGCGGCCATCACGACCAGTGCGCCGCAGCAGTTGGTGCTTGATGGAACCGATGCGGACAAGCTAGTTGCCAAGAAAGTCGTGATTGTCGATGATGTCATTAGCAGTGGTGGCTCACTCGCGGCGGCCCAAGCTTTGATTGAGAAGGCGGGGGCGATGGTCGTGGGACAGTTGGCGATCCTGGCTGAGGGTGATGCAGTTGACCGATCGGATATTGAATTTTTGGCGGAATTACCCCTGTTTCCGCGGTAACACGTTTTGATATAAAAATTAAACAAACCCGATAACAAACAACGACCGGTGCCAAGAAAATTGGCTGGACACCGGTCGTTGTTGTTGATGTAAGCGCGTTTGACGGCGAAACTTGTAGAATTACCGTCGTCATGGCGGTTGTATAAGCTGCGTATTCACCCGATAAGTTAGTTGCTTTCATTTACTAGAGGCACCGGGTTATTGCGACAAACTGCGCCACTACACCGATTGTCGGCCATAACAGTTAGCAAATCGTTCATATCCCCCGATTAGTTTATTTTCTTAAATCAACATTTGAAATCACGATTTTAAAAACTTTCATAAAATATTTTTCACAAAATAGATAAGACCGTAAATCACATGACAACATCTTTTGAAAAGCGCTTTCATAACAAATACAACTAATTGAAATCGTAAGATGCACCGCCTTCGACCTCTTGAATTGAAATCGCTTCCTGATATACTTCGAGGTGGTTAGTTTAATATTTTAAATTTATAGTCGAAGGAGATGCCTCATTCATGGAAAATGCGCAACCAAAACGTACCATCAGGCCAATTGGTCAGATTGGTGTGGGTGAAAAGGTTGGATTCGGGCTTGGTGATTTTGCCTGTAATTTAATTTATGCAAGTTTGTCGAGTTACTTACTCTTCTTTTATACCGATGTCTTTGGATTGTCTGCTGGTGCCGCTTCATTACTATTCTTGGTGGTCCGGTTCATCGATGCGTTTAGTGATCCGATCATTGGATTCTTCGTTGATAAGTCGAATACCCGCTGGGGGAAGTACCGGCCATTCCTGCTATATGGTGCGATTCCATTTGCCATCTTAGCTGTTCTCTGTTTTACGGTACCAAGTTTCGGCGGTGTGGGTAAGTTAGCTTACGCCTACGTCACTTACATTCTGTTGTCCGTTTGCTACACGTTCGTCAACGTTCCTTATGGGAGCCTCACGTCCGCTATGACTAACGACCAACAGGAATCTGTTAGTTTAACAACGTACCGGACCTTCTTGGCCAACGTTGGTCAAGTGATCGTGGCGTTCTTCGTGCCATTCTTAGCCGATCTCTTTACGAAGAGTATGGGTGCTGCCAAAGGTTGGCAACTGACCATGGTGATCATGGGTGTCATGGGTGGCCTGTTACTCTGGGGCTGTTTCTTCTCCACTAACGAACGGGTCAAGGTACCAGCTTCACATACGAAGATTCAAGTGAAAGATGTCTTCGAACAATTATTACATAACCGTCCCTTAGTCGTCTTATGCATCTTCTTCTTTGTTATTTACGGGGTTAAGTCCATCGTTAGTTCCACTGGGATCTACTACGTCACTTACTACGTTGGTCGTGCCGACTTGGTTAAGTGGTACTCCTTAGCTGGGACCTTACCAGCCTTGGCCTTCATTCCAGCCATTCCTTGGTTAGCCAACCATATGACCAAGTTCCAATTGATTATTGTTTCCGTGGCTGCCGATATTATTGGGATGATTGGTCTGTTCTTCGCTAAGCCAGAATGGATCGTTTGGATCTTCATTTCTCGTGGGATCGCTTCTGTGGGTAACGGGATGATTTCCGCTTACATGTGGGCCTTGATTCCAGAAACTGTTGAATATGGTGAATACAAGACGAACAAACGAATGGGTGGTGTCATTTACGCCATTATCGGATTCGTGTTCAAATGTGGGAACGCCTTAGGTGGGATGATTCCTGGCCTGGTTCTTTCCGCTACTGGTTACGTGGCAACGACGCAGCATCAATCTGCTGGTGCCCTGCACGGGATCGTTATCGCCACGACAATTGTGCCTATTGTCATTTACTTCATCGCTATCTTCTCCATGAAGTTCTACAATTTAGATAAGGAAACCTACAAGCGGATTTCTGCTGAATTGAAGGAACGAAACGCTAAGGAATTAGCCGAAGAAGCCGCTGCCAACGAAGAAAAATAGGAGCTAGTTGCCATATGAGAAATATTCAAAATCCCGTCCTGACCGGGTTCAATCCCGATCCCGTACTCTTTCGTGTCAAAGATAAATACTACATTGTGGTCTCGACTTTCGAGTGGTTGCCTGGTATCCGGGTCTACTCCTCGGATAACCTGGTCAACTGGACCTACGAAACGTCGGTGCTCCAACCGGATAACAACATTAATTTGCAAGGTAACCCGACCGGTTGCTCTATCTGGGGGCCGTTCGCCAGTTACCACAACGGCAAATACTACATTGTTTATACCAACGTGAACGCCACCAAGGTGCCCTATAAGGATGCTGACAACTACATTGTCACGGCCGATGACATCCACGGCCCGTGGAGCGAACCCGTTTACATCAACAGTTCTGGCTTCGATCCATCGATCTTCTTCGATGACGATGGTCAAGCCTACTTCCTGAATGAGATTTGGGATTACCGGCTGTCGACGCACAACAAATCTGCAGGGATCGTGGCGCAAAAGATTGACACTGACACCTTGGAACTTCAAGGCAAACCGCGTGTGATCTTTAAGGGAACCGCTGCTCGCAAGACCGAAGCCCCACAGATCTATAAGCATGATGGGTATTATTATCTGTTGTGTGCCGAAGGTGGGACGGAAGCTGGGCATCAAGAAACGGTGGCCCGGAGTCGGAACGTTTGGGGACCCTACGAGGTTGATCCACAGAATCCGATGTTGACGTCAGCTAACGATCCGATCTTGCCATTGCAGTGTGCCGGGCATGCCAGTATCGCTGAAACACCAAACCACGAGTGGTACATGGCGCACCTGTGTACTCGTCCGCTCAAGGGGGACGATCCCGTTTTGGGGCGTGAAACTGCCATTCAGAAGGTCGTTTGGACCGATGATGGATGGTTGAGACTAGCGAGTGGTGGCAATCATCCTAGCCTGGAAGCACCAGCACCTGTTGGCGTGGATAGTACGCCGATTCAGAGTCACAGCTTTAGCGATCGCCTGACTGGCGACCACCTGAATACGGAATACTGGAACACTTTGCGGCAGTTCCCAAACAAGACTTGGTTACAGCCAAGCAAGCAAGGGTTGACGATCGCCGGTGGCCAGTCGCCCCAGTCGGCGTTTGACCAACACCTGATTGCCACGCGGCAAGTGGACTTCTACTGTCGGGCCGCCGTTCAGATGCAGTACAAGCCTGAAAGTTACCTGCAAATGGCAGGGATGACACTATACCTTGATCTGGATAATTATGTCCTATTGATGGTCACCCTAGATGAAAACGATAAGCCGTGTGTCATTCTCCACCGCGCAATTGCTGGGGAGTTTGAGCAGATTGCCAAGATTCCGGTCAGTGGTGAAGGAACTTATAACTTCAGCATTCAGATCAATGAATCGCAGGCCGAGTTCATCGTCAACGATGGGGTCAAGCAGACCTCATTGGGTGCCATGGATGTCAGCTTCCTGTCCGGTGGTTACACGGGGAACTTCATTGGTTTAGACGTCATTGATATGTACAAACGTAACAGTACCCAAGCAACGTTTACCGACTTCACGTACGACGTGACGCGGTAGGCGCGGGGAGAAAGAGTGGGACAAAAGGCGGTTAGCTGGCGAGCATTAAGGCTGATAGCGGAATAATCCCGGGTTTGGATTGTTCCGCTATCAGTTTTAAGCGGAGCTAGCTGCCTTCTGGCCCACGTTTCAGCAATATAGTTTAGGAGAGCGAAAAAGGGCCTGGGGTTTTGTCCCAGGCTCATTTTTCGCCATTGGGACTGCTAGTGAGTGGCGTTCTTGGGGACGGTACCTGTTGCGGATGTGATGCGTTACCAAATGAAAAGAAAGAATCGTTTAGTGCTATTCGCAGAGTGTGTTAAACTTTTGGTACACACGTGAAATTTGTGAAAAGAAATAGTCGGGAGTGGACGTTGTGGCGGAATCAGCGAGTCGGAGTAATTCACATGATTATAATTACCAAAGAATTGTTGCGTACATTTTTAATCATCGCGCAACGTCGCGGTCGGCGATTGCCCGCGATCTGGGACTGAATAAGGCGACCGTTTCGTTGCTGTGTAGTGAAATGCAGGATCGGGGGGTCGTCTCCGAGATTGGTTCTGGGTCAGCGTCCTCAAATGGCGGTCGAAAGCCCACCCTGATTGAGATCAATCGGCACTATGGGTATACAGTAACGGTTGAGCTGGATTCTCAGGTGATTCGGGCATTGGCCTGTTATCTGGATGGCGAGACCCTCCAATTCCAGCAAGTCACGACCACGGCAATTACGAACTTAGCGACGACTTTGGATGAGCTGATTGGCCACTTCACGGCGATTCCTGGGACGACTCGTGGCCTGGTGGGCATCTGTTTTGCCATCCACGGGATAACCGATGGTACGCAAGTTCAGGAGTCCTTCCTGGATCTTGGCGATTTGGACCTCAAGACCTATTTCGCGAAATATGGCGTACCGATTTTGTTGGAAAATGAGGCCAACCTATCCGCCATCTATTCTCGTGACTTTGTGGAAGAACTGGGGCTGGAGAACACGGTGACGTTGAGTATCCATCAGGGAATCGCGGCGGGCTTTATTCTGGAGAATAAGCTCTATCGGGGATCCCAGGGACGGGTCGGCAATCTCGGCCACAACATCGTCATGCCAGCATTTTCCATCAACAATAGTCGCAGTCAGGTGACGTATCAGGATGTTTACTCCGAGTACGCCGTGATTCACCAGATCAGTGATTTGCTGGGCAAAGCGGACATGTCTTTGGATGAAATTTCTAAACTATATGCTGACCATAACGCCGAGGTCATCACGGTGCTGTCGCAGTTTGCGAACGGAATTGCTGGAATCTTGAACAACGTGGTGGGAATGCTCGATCCTGACGTGTTCTACCTGAATTCACCGTTGCTGCATCAGATTCCTAGCGCCATTCCACAGGTTCGCAACTATTTCCGACGGTTATCGGGGTATGACATTCCGGTGAAATTAATTCCGAATATCCAGTTGGCTACTCTGCTGGGTGGTGCAGCATTGACCAGCCATACCGTGTTAGGATTGACCGGAATGAAGCTGCATTTTTGGGACTATACGGATAATTAAATAGCCTAGTAGGTGTGTTCGAGGGTCGTTAATTGTCACATGCTTGGCTACTAAAGGTTGGAAACCAAAATGTTTGCATTACTCCTGCGACAGTAAGAATTAGCACGGCTAAATTAATGAAAACAGTCGCACTCCGGCGGCCAGGGATTCCGCTTGCTGTGGGGACCGCCTTCAGCCAAAGAACGGGCTTCCAGCTCGCCTGAAAGCCGCCAAGTTCAGGCATCTCCCAGGTCGTCCCACGATGTAAGGCCGGGAAAAACCGCCCGGTCTAACATCGTCGACACGGCTAGCTCCATCCTTGACCGCCTCCGGCTCAGATTGTACATGTCCATTTCAACCACTGAATTCCAGGTGGTTGTTAGGGTTTAAGCATAAAACAATAACATTTCTATAGGCATAAGCCACGTTGCCGCAGATCAACTATATCTGCCGGCCGGTAAGGCGATGGTTGGACAATGTTACCTAATTTCAGGCCCAATATCATTGGTGCAACAGTCATAATGAATGTTTTGGAACTTTCAACCTTCAGTTTGGCTATTTGAATTTGCGGGTACAGGGGAGATCGGGTGGTTGTGCTGATCTCCTTTTGATGATGATCGGTTTTTAAATAAAATTGGAATTTAGCCGTTTAGGGCTAGATTCCTTTTTTAGACACTTTACTGTTGACGGGTGAATAAATACCCATGAAGAGCTTGAATTCGGAAAGGTAGGACTAAAAATAGCTTGTCTAATTTACCGGGTTGACCTATATTTAAGATAGTTAGTTGCAGTAACAATTATTTCGGAAAGCAGGGATGTCGATGCGTGGCAAGGGATTGCTCTTTGGCTTAGCGGGTCTCCTACTGGGTGGGGGACTATTGACGGTACCGGCTCATGCGGATACGCTGCCGAGTCAGTATCAGGGCACGTGGTACGGCTACATAAGTTCGGAAAAGATTCATCACGTGCGGCACTATTATTTCAGCAAGATCACGATTAAGCCGGCACGGATTGCGTTTGATTATCAGACAACGACCAACGGCCATTTTAAGAATCTCAAATGGACCTGGGGCGCGTCTTCACTGGCGACGTACAAAGCTAAGAAGGACAAAAAGAGCCGCCAAATCTACAAGATTTATCTCCCTGTTGAGGAGGATGACGCGGTTGCCAAGATTCGACTCGGAACAGTCACCGGAACGGGGTCCAGCAAGCAAGTATTAATTTTAAATGAGGGTTACGAGAATTTGTACCTTTTTCGACAACCACTGCGCAGCCATCCGTGGGGAATCGGCTATGAGGATTCATTGGAACTTTATGACTAGACGGGGGGGCAGTTGGCTATGAAAATAAAACGACAATTGATGCTGGGTCTGGCGGGCCTGGCTGTAGCTATTTTGGCTGGTAGCGTGCCAGCACAGGCCAAGAGTAAGCTACCTAAAAGCTACCGGGGCGATTGGTATGGCTACGTTTGTTCGGAAAAGGACAACCACGTGAGAACGTATTACGCGGTTAAGCTGCGGTTCACCAGTAACCGGATGGATTATAACTACTTACAGACGACCAAGGCCAATCTCAGTCAGCTTAAGTGGCAGTGGGGCGAAAAGTCTCTCGTGACTTATAAGCAGCGGACTGATAAACATCATCGGGCATACTATGAGTTGAATTCCGAAGCCTTCATGGATGATTTGACTGACCTGCAATTGACGACGGTTAAGGTCAACGGTAAAGCCACACCAGCGCTTAATTTCTGGGGTGAAGCAGATGCCGTTTATGCCTTCCGTCAGCCGGTGCGGGCACAAGCGTGGGGTGAGGACTTCGAGGGGTACATACCAACGGATGAATAGGGTGGCAGGATGTGAAAAATGTGCTGCTATTCCTGAGCAGCGTAACTAAAATTGGAGGAGACATTGAAAATGAAGACGATTTACAAAGGGTTAATCATGGGACTAGCAAGTCTTGGCTTGTTCATGGCCGGCGGGGCGACGACCTCTGCTCAAGCTGCCAGCAAGACGGCCAAGCTACCCAGCAGTTTGACGGGCACGTGGTACGGGTACGTTGGTAAGTTTGACGATCAAGGAAACTACTATGCGGTAGTGAAGGTGTCAATCACCAACAAGGAAATCACGGCGCGCGAATATACCAGTAAAAAGGCGGCACTTCAGCCGATGAAGTGGCTGGGAACCATGGCGATTCCAGCGACCTATACCAAGAAGTCTCAGGGGGCCTACCGGGTGCATTCACGGATCATGGCGGATAAGAAAGCATCGTTGGGAACAATCAGTCGCAAAGCCGTGAAGGTCAAGGTGTTGCAGAATAAGAAACGTCTGGCACTGAAGATGCGGATCGAGGGGGAGAACGTGTATGCTTTCCGGACGCCGTTACGTAGCCATACTTGGAGTGAAGATTACTTGGATTAGATGATTGTAAAGCTAAGCAGGTTGACCCACTATGAATAACGAAAACCCGGTTCCAACCGCGCGCACTTCAAACGCTGGTTGGAACCGGGTTTCTTCTATAATATAATATTTTTAATGAAACAACCTAAGTCGTTTGGCAGTGGTTACTTAGCAATGTAAGTGGTCTTGAAGTCGTAAGGCACGCCGGCACCGTTGTAAACGATACTCTTGACGTTGCTCCGTAAGAGCTGTGACTTAGCGGCCTGGTACAGGGGAATCGTACCTTGGTCGTTGATCAAGATCTTTTCAGCTTTGACTAACTTGGTCCACCGGGTCGCTGGCTTGTTCCCGTCTTGGTTTTCGGCCTCGTCCAGGAGCTTGTCGAATTCACTGTTCTTCCAGCCAGTCGTATTGTAGCTGGAGTCGGCTTCGAAGACATCTAGGAAGTTGATAGGATCGGCGAAGACGGATTGCCAGCCGGCTAACGTTAGCTCATAGTTACCGTTGTTTTGCTGGGTAATCAGTTGAACGTAAGGAACCGTCTTGATGGTGACCTTAACGTTTGGTAACTTCTCCAAAGAGCTTTGTAAGAATTCTGCGGTTTGCTTGTTAGTGTCGGTATCGGAAACGGAGAGGGTGACGTTGAGTTGCTTGTCACCGGTCTGCTTGAGACCCTTTGCCAGTAAGCTCTTGGCCTGCTTGAGGTCGTAGGAAACGCCGGATTTGACGTAGGCTTCCTTGTTAAAGGCTTCACCGGTCTTAGGGTTATTGCCCATGCCACCGGGAACGAAGCCCTTAGAGGCAACGGAACCATCTTGCAAGACATCGTTGACCAGTTGGCTACGGTCGATGGCTAAGGAGAAGGCTTTGCGGACGTTGGTGTTCTTGAAGGCGGCAACCTTCTTTTGGTTCAGATCGAGTCGTTCGGAACCGGTTGGGAGGCGTTTAACAAAGTCCTTGCTGTTCTTGTTATTCTTGATCTGTTGGCCGCTCAGCAGCGTCTCATCGGTCTTCTTGGCGTTGTACAGGTTGTAGCTGGTCGTGGTAGATTCGGTGACCTGTTCGTTGATCTTAGTCAAGTGAACGGCCTTCTTGTCCCAGTAAGTCTTGTTCTTGGCAAGTGTCCAGCTCTTGCCAGTCCCGTTCCACTTGGTCAGACGGAACGGCCCATTGTAAACTGTCGTGGCGGAACTAGTCCCATACTTCTTGCCGTACTTGTTGACGGCATTTTGGTTGACGGGGTAGAAGAGGGGCCAGGCCAGCAGCTTCTTGAAGTAGGAAACGGGCTTGGTGAGTTGAACGGTCAGCTTGTATTTGCCATCGGCTTTGATACCTAGGGCACTGAGAGACTTCTTACCCTTATTGACGGCTTCGGCGTTCTTGACCTGGTAGAGGTAGAAGGCGTCTTGTGAGGCGGTCTTCGGATTCAGCGTTCGTTGCCAGGAGTAAACGAAATCTTTGGCAGTCACGGCATCGCCATTAGACCACTTGGCATCTTTACGCAGATTGAAGGTGTACGTCTTGCCGCCGTTGGTGACTTTGGTACTGGTGGCAAGGGCGTTAGCTGGCGTGCCCTTACTGTTGAGGCGGTAGAGTCCTTCTTGTGTGTTCTGCAGCACGGTGAAGCTCAGTGTATCCGTGGCTTGTGCAAGATCAGAACTGGCCAGTTCTGAGGATTCAGTCCAGTTTAATTCTTGTTTAGCGGCGTACTTGTGACTAGAATTACTGCTGCTGGCTTGGTTCCCACACCCTGCTAACGTTAAGAGGCTCAGTGCTGCGACAGTTAAAATAGTTCCCTTTTTCTTCATCCCAAAACATCTCCTAAAAAAATAAAATCGTCCTTATGTAATCTACATAAGGACGATTTTACTCGCGGTACCACCTTGTTTCATGGGGGGCTCACACCCACCATCTCCGTAACTTCTGTTGCCAAAAGTCGGAAGCGGTAACGGGCTTCAGATCGAACAATCAGCTTTCACCAATTGTTAGCTACCAGGCTCATCTTCGCGGTTCCGTTGTAAGCCACCTTTTCAGCTACCGGTGGTCTCTAGACTTAGCGGGAACGACTACTCTTCCTGGTGATGCGTTCATGTATTTCTAACTTGGCTCTAATAATAGTCGTTGGTTGGGGAGATGTCAACAGGAAGATTCTGGAAATCCAAATGGCTTGGTGTTGGGGATTGTGTGATATATATAGAAGAAATTTGATTGACGTTGATCACATATAATTATTTTTATCATAGATTTCACATTAATTTATTGGATATCTATGTATGGTAAAACGAAGTACTTGGATATGATCATTTTAATACGGCATATAAATAATTAACCATTTGCAAAAGTGTAGACATTACGGATAAGTCAGCATAGAATGAGGGTATCTGCTGAAGTGTTTTCCGGTAGGTGTAGAAGTGTTTCTTAGACAAATAGGAGGCGTTATCGCCATGAATCAGGAACCATATGCGATTGGACTAGATATTGGGACCAGCTCTTTGGGTTGGGCTAATACAGATATGGATGGTTATATTTCACGAGTGAAGGGACAAACTGGATTGGGAGTTCGTCTGTTCGAAGAAGGGCAGCCCGCTGCAGACCGTCGAAGCTTCAGAACGACTCGTCGACGTTTGAGCCGTCGTCGTTGGCGCTTGCGGTTACTACGTGAAATTTTTGATGAGCCGATTTCATCCATCGATCCTAACTTCTTTTCGCGTCAGAAGGCATCGAATATTTCGCCTAAAGATAATCGATTTGAGATAATTTATCAATTATTTAACGATAAAACCGATCAAGATTTTTATGCAAAATATCCAACCATCTATCATTTGCGATGGGCATTGATGACAGAGCATCGCAAATTTGATTTAAGAGAAATTTACTTAGCGGTGCATCATATTGTTAAGTATCGTGGGAACTTTCTACGCTCTGGGAATCCCAAGAGTTTTAAGCCAAGTGAATTGAATTTTTCACAACGATTTAAAGAGGTTAACGAATTGTGGCGCCTTATCTTTGATGAGGTGGGACCACAGTTGCCTGAGGACAACTTGGAAGAAATTACAAAACTAGTATTAGATACAACGCGTACCCGAGCTGATCGGCAGCGGGCATTGGTCAAGCAGTTAATGTCCACTATAGATGATCATAAGTACTGGAAGCCATATTTAACTGAATTTGCTAAAGCGATTTTAGGATTGAAAACGAAGTTGTATCTACTTACAGGAATTGATGTTGCAAAGGCAGATCAAAAAACTTGGACGTTTAGTCTAGAGGACATTGAAGATCATCGAGCTGATCTGGAAGCAGCATTCGACGATCGGGGTCTGGAATTAATTGAAAAGTTAGTTGATTTGCAAGCAGCAATCCAACTGACTGAAATTATGCCCAGTGGTCAATATTTCTCGCAGAGTATGATACATCGATATGATCGGCATAAGGAACATTTGCGGTGGTTAAAGGATTATGGAGAGCAGCAAATAGATGCTAAGAAAAGAAATGCTGTCCGACTAGCTTATGACCACTATATTGAGGGGGATGCCAAAGGAAAACCCGAAATTGCGGCTGATTTTTATAAGGAACTGAATCGAATCCTAAAGGGTGACACGTCAGAACTCGCTAAAAAAATCAGTCATGAGATTGCGTTGGAACACTTTATGCCTAAACAACGAACAAAAGAAAATGGTGTTATTCCCTACCAAATTCATCAACAAGAGCTGGACTCAATTATTGATAATCAAAAAGAATATTATCAATTTTTAGGAGAAGATAATCCAATCGCATCTCATCATGAGTCACAGCCATATAAAATTGACGAACTAGTTAGCTTCCGGGTTCCCTATTATGTGGGACCCATGATTACGTCAGACCAGCAAGCAAAGACGGCAGAGGGACAATTTGCATGGATGGTTCGTAAGGATAGAGGTGATATTACACCGTGGAACTTTGATGACAAAGTTGACCGGACAGCTTCCGCGACGAACTTTATTCAACGGATGAAAACTACGGATACTTATCTGATTGGGGAGGATGTGCTACCCCTACAGAGCTTGACTTATCAGAGGTTTATGGTTCTCAATGAATTGAATAACGTTCGAATTAATGGCGAATTGCTGACTCGTGAGCAGAAGCAGCGAACCTATAACGAGGTTTTCAAAGGTCATGGGATAGTTAGCATAAAATCCCTAATTAAGAGTCTAGAATGTCACAGTGAGGCCACTGGTACGATTAAGGTGGAAGGGCTAGCAGATCCTAAACACTTCAACAGTGCGTTAACTACCTATCGTGATTTTAAAGGAATCTTGCCAGAAGCAATTGACCAGCCAAGGCGACAAGCAGATATTGAAAGAATTATTAATTGGTCAACGATTTTTGAAGATGCTGATATCTTCAAAGCAAAGCTACAAGAAATCGATTGGCTAACAGATAAGCAACGTGATCGACTCAGCGCTAAGCGTTATCGTGGCTGGGGGCGTTTGTCAGCCAAGCTGTTATTGGATATTAAAGACGCACAAGGCTTATCAATTATGGATCAGCTATGGGATACGCAACATAATTTCATGCAAATTGTGCACGAGCCAGATTATGCAGAGAAAATTGAAAAGACAAATGCCAAGGGGCTGAAACAGCAGGATATATTTGAAACAATCAACGAAATGTATACATCACCACAAAACAAGAAAGCTTTACGCCAGATTTTAGCAGTTGTTCGCGATATTCAAAAAGCTCATCACGGGCAGGCACCTAGTCGAATCTTTATTGAAGTGGCACGAGGGGCAGAGCAGAATCCTCAGCGAACGCGGCAACGTCAGAAGCAATTGGCAGAGTTATTTGCTGATCGGGCTAAGGAAATTGTCAATGAAACAGTGGTTGAGGAGCTGAAGGATAAGACTGACAGTAAGGCACGATTCACGGACCGACTCATGCTGTATTTTCTACAAAATGGCCAGGATATGTATACAGGAGAAAAGTTGAATATTGATAATTTATCGAGTTACGACATTGATCATATTTTGCCGCAGTCGTTAATTAAGGATGATTCGTTAGATAATCGTGTGTTGGTTCATCAAAAAATTAATCGGGATAAGAATGATGCATTTGCATCCGAAATTTTTGCAGGCAAAATGCGAGGAATCTGGGAGTTGTGGCGTTCTACCGGTTTAATAAGTCCTCGAAAATTAAGCCATTTATTAATGCGACCGGATGAAATTAATAAATATGCTGCCGGATTTATTAGAAGACAACTGGTTGAGACCCGTCAGGTCATTAAGTTAGTTACAGATGTATTGAGTAACGAATATGATCCAGACAAGACTAAGATTATTTCGGTTAAGGCGGGACTTTCTCACCAATTACGGGAAGAATTGGACTTGCCGAAAATTCGGGAGTTGAATGATTATCATCATGCATTTGATGCCTTTTTGGCAGTTCGAATTGGGACCTACTTACTAAAACGTTATCCGAAGTTGGAACGTTTCTTTGTTTACGGTCAATATCAGGTAGCGCCACAGTTAGATTTACGCCGATTTAATTTTATTCATGATTTGATTGCCGGCAAGCAAGAGAAAATAGTTGACGAAGAGACCGGTGAAATTTTGTGGGATCGTGAGAAAGATATCTCCTACATGAAAGATCTTCTTACGTTGAAGCATTTGCTAGTGACGCATGAGGTTACGGAAAATCATGGGGCATTGTTCAATCAAACCATTTATAAAGCGGAAAAGGATAATGGTAATGTTGGCGGTAAAATGAAGTTGCTTCCCACTAAGGGCGATCGACCAACAGAAATTTATGGCGGACATTCCAGCCAAACAATAGCCTATTTAGCTATTGTCAGAGTTAATGACAAGGAGCCCTCGTACAGGGTTATGGGAGTTCCGATTAGAATTCTCGATTGGTTGAAGCAAGCTAAGGAACAGGGAGAAGGCGCTGAAAAATCTGCGTTGAAGCAGTTCTTTACACCAGACTTTACTAAAGGAAACGGCAATACTGTTTCGGATTTCGAGGTAATTATTCCACATGTTTCTCTGTTACAGCCCGTGATAGATGAAATTTCAGGACAATCACATAGGTTTGCTCTAGGGACTAACACCTATTATCGAAACTTACAGCAATTGATTTTGCCAATTGCTGATCAAAAGGTGTTAATTTCAAGAGAAATAGGAGGAGATGAAGATAAGAAACTCATAGAAGTCTATTCCCATATTTGCCAACAGGTTATGGAGTTTTTCCCATTGTACGATCGGAATAAATTTCGGAAGCTACTTGTAGATGGCCAAGCTCAGTTTGAACAATTGCCGATTAATAGTCGTTACTCAGATGCTGGGAAATTAGAGTTAGCTGGTAAGCGGACTATTTTACAACAGATAATGGTTGGGTTGCATGCCAATGCAACAATGGGAGATCTGAAAGCACTGAAAGTAAAAACGCCCTTTGGAAAGTTACAAGTTCCAGGCGGTATTCAACTAACTAGAAATGCTAGGTTAGTTTATGAGTCACCAACTGGGCTGTTTAAGTGGGAGGTAAAGATAGTCACCAAGTAAGAAAATGAAAAAGAGCCCTTCACTGACGCATTCAGCGAAGAACCCTAACAAAAATATGTACGGCTCGATAACGGGCTCATAAGATAAAACTTGGTGGCAAGCCACCTTGTCTGACTTTAACTCTTAGTGACAATTCAGTAAGATCAAGCGGTCAACTTGACAAGAAAAGAATACCATGTCGCGGTTAGTAACGCAAGGAGGAATCATTATGGGTTGGCGAACGATTATGATCAGTCATCACGCAAAAGTTTCACTAACAGCTGGAAATCTGGATATTCAGACAGATACAGATAGATTTCATGTGCCAGTTAGGGATGTCGATGTTTTGCTAGTTCAGACGCTTCAGGCAGTTGTCACGACGGCTGCAGTAGCCGCCTTGTCTGAAGTTCACGCTAAGATTATTTTTACTGGTCGTGATGGTCAGCCGATCTGTGAAACAACAGGATGCTATCCGAATGCACGGACAGCAGCGTTAGTGACAGCACAAGTTAATTGGGAGCCAATAAGAGTGGCTAATCTTTGGACACGGATTGTTGCAGCTAAATTGAACAATCAGATAGCAGTAGCGGAGATGCTGGACGCTGACGTAAGCAGTCTGAACGATGAGGTGGATAAGCTTGAGTTGAATGATGTGACTAATCGTGAAGCCGTCGTGGCGCGGCAGTACTTCCCACTGTTATTTGGAGATGACTTTTCGCGGTCGGATTTTGTTCCGGTAAATGCCGCCTTAAATTATGGATATTCAATTTTATTATCATTAGTTGATCGTGCGATTGTAGCTCGTGGGTACTTAACTTGTTTTGGAATTCATCATGATAATGCTGGTAATGCTTTTAACTTAGGGTCGGATCTGATGGAGCCATTCCGACCGATTATTGATTACTGGGTAGCCCAACATAAGATTTTAGACTTGACACCAGATATTAAATTTGGTTTGGCTCGTTTACTTGAGTTAAAGATGGTTTACGAGGATAAAACGGAAACGCTAGGAAATGTTGTAGAAAAGCACGTCGTTAATTGCTTGAAGTATCTGAGCGGTGAAACGGATCAAGTTAGGATTAGGGTGGTGGTTCCGCATGAGGTATCGGATAATGCGATTAATGATTATGTTTGACCTGCCAATGACTAGTAGTGAAAATCGTCGAAATTATCGCAAATTTCGTAAAGCACTAATCTCTGAAGGGTTTCTGATGATGCAGTTTTCAGTTTACGTGCGAGTATGTCCTGATTCGAAGAACGCCAAGTCAATTGAGAAGAGAGTTGGGGCAATTGCACCGAAGGACGGCTTAGTACAAGCAGTTATGTTAACGGAAAAACAGTATCAAGCAATGCATTTTATTTCTGGTGAACCAAGTCACGACATTTTGAATTCCGCAGAAAGGACGATTATGATATGAATTTTGCATATTATAGTTTTCCGCCATTTGCTGTTCACGCTGGCAGAGTTACCGTTATTGATACAACCGTTCAACGAATTTATCAGGACCTTTCATTAGGGTTCCAAGATAAACTAGATACAGTGAAGCTGAGCGATGATGATTTTACTTCAGTTACAGTTAAAAATGGGGCCCAGTGGTATGGGGATCCGATGTTAACGGTGGATTTGAACGCTTTATTTCAACGTAAACTACAGACGCAGTTGATTAAATTGCTTGCAGATAATCAAGTCGTTGCGCTGTCTGATGGTTTACGAGAACTGTTATCGAAACTATTGGAAGATAGCTACTTGATGGATGTACCTTTAGAAATGCCGGAAATTCCTGAGTTGGCCAAGTTAGTAAAATTCAGTGGTGTCCAAGTCGCACCAGGTCCTGTAGGCGATGCATATGCTATAATTGAATCACTAATTAAGGTGCTTATTGAGTTAAATGATCAACGCATGATCGTTTTGACTAATGTTAGCCATTATCTCCAGGTCAGCCAACTCCAATCGTTGGTGAGATTTATGTCTAATGCTGACTTGCCATTACTTCTAATCGAATTTTCACCTATTCAGCGAAAAGAGTATTTCACTGATTGCGACTATCACTACATTGATAGCGACTTTGTTCTCTGGTAGTTCCCAGCTAATGAGATACTAGTGTGAAAATAACGGCTTTAGATTAGTGACAATTCAGTAAGGTCAAGAGCTGTCATGGCCTTATCAGACAATTTTTTCAGGCTTTAGATTAGTGACAATTCAGTAAGGTCAAGAGCAACTGTAATGCAAGATGCCGTGAACTTCTTGCTTTAGATTAGTGACAATTCAGTAAGGTCAAGAGCTCATCTAATCCCAGCTTACGACATAAGTCTGCTTTAGATTAGTGACAATTCAGTAAGGTCAAGAGCAAGTATTGCGCTACTTACAACTACAAGCTAGCTTTAGATTAGTGACAATTCAGTAAGGTCAAGAGCAGAAAGCCATTGTTATTTCCATCCAAGCTTGCTTTAGATTAGTGACAATTCAGTAAGGTCAAGAGCCATTGGTGATTGCGACACCTGAAGCGTGCTGCTTTAGATTAGTGACAATTCAGTAAGGTCAAGAGCCCGCCGACGCCCTTGAATTGGCTGACCTGGGCTTTAGATTAGTGACAATTCAGTAAGGTCAAGAGCTAGGTCGCTGACAGTCACGTGTCCAGGTTCGCTTTAGATTAGTGACAATTCAGTAAGGTCAAGAGCTTGGAGCATCAAAATTTGGGAGGTAAATCTGCTTTAGATTAGTGACAATTCAGTAAGGTCAAGAGCCGCAAAAGGACGAGCGCACCAAGCACGACCGCTTTAGATTAGTGACAATTCAGTAAGGTCAAGAGCGTAGAAAGCTTAACGAAATATAAGCTTTCAGCTTTAGATTAGTGACAATTCAGTAAGGTCAAGAGCAATGCATTGTACCAAAAGTCATATTATTAAGCTTTAGATTAGTGACAATTCAGTAAGGTCAAGAGCAATGCATTGTACCAAAAGTCATATTATTAAGCTTTAGATTAGTGACAATTCAGTAAGGTCAAGAGCAAATGATGTTCAGAATTGCACGTTGGGTACGCTTTAGATTAGTGACAATTCAGTAAGGTCAAGAGCAGGTTAAAACATAATAATATTTTTTATCAGGCTTTAGATTAGTGACAATTCAGTAAGGTCAAGAGCATTCAGGATCATATCTCCCGTGTACAGGACGCTTTAGATTAGTGACAATTCAGTAAGGTCAAGAGCTCACACTTAATCAAGCTATCTAAATCTTGTGCTTTAGATTAGTGACAATTCAGTAAGGTCAAGAGCGGCATTTATATCAACACTCTTTCATTCCATGCTTTAGATTAGTGACAATTCAGTAAGGTCAAGAGCTTGAGAAAATGAAGAAGGGACGCTATGCCCGCTTTAGATTAGTGACAATTCAGTAAGGTCAAGAGCTCTTCAATTAACCGGGTTCAAAGTAGCCAAGCTTTAGATTAGTGACAATTCAGTAAGGTCAAGAGCAAATGCTCGGATTTGAGCGACAGAATACCGGCTTTAGATTAGTGACAATTCAGTAAGGTCAAGAGCTCGTTATATTTTAGTAGCACTTCAATACCTGCTTTAGATTAGTGACAATTCAGTAAGGTCAAGAGCTGTTATAAATACCCATTTGTACCACTTTGAGCTTTAGATTAGTGACAATTCAGTAAGGTCAAGAGCCGGAATTGCCATCATAAGGGCCATATCCTTGCTTTAGATTAGTGACAATTCAGTAAGGTCAAGAGCCCACGTGTTTCCCACTTCGTACTGAAATAGGCTTTAGATTAGTGACAATTCAGTAAGGTCAAGAGCAATTCTAAAACATTGCTGTTGATACTTTTAGCTTTAGATTAGTGACAATTCAGTAAGGTCAAGAGCGCTTTATAGAACTTGGTCCGTTCTTCTGGTGCTTTAGATTAGTGACAATTCAGTAAGGTCAAGAGCGACTGGTCGTCATGCACCATATCTCTATCGGCTTTAGATTAGTGACAATTCAGTAAGGTCAAGAGCTGTGGACAGTACACATTAAGGATGGTAATGGCTTTAGATTAGTGACAATTCAGTAAGGTCAAGAGCGTTCCATGATTGACTCAATCCGTTGGATGCGCTTTAGATTAGTGACAATTCAGTAAGGTCAAGAGCCCGGTGAGATTGCAGCCGTCGAACCTAATTGCTTTAGATTAGTGACAATTCAGTAAGGTCAAGAGCTAGCCGGAGGGATTGCACAATAAAAAGACGGAACCGGCAATCAGCTAGTTCCGTCTTTTTGTTTGCCTAGTTTTAAAACGCTTTACCCAGCCGCATAAGGCACCGGCTTACTGTAATAATAGCCCTGGGTCATGCCAACATTGTAGCGCTTGGCCAAAGCGACATCGTCCTTGTCCTCAATGCCTTCGAGGGTGAAACCGAGGTGATATGTATCGGCGATGTTGCGCCAAAAGTTGAGGCTAGTCATCATTTCTTTTTGTCGGTGCTGGAACCGGTAGTTCTGCATTGCAAATTTAATGCTGTCCATGAAGGGCAAAACATCCTGAGTAGTTTGGCACCACGGGTTGTCCGTGCCAACATCATCTAAGCTTAACTTGATGTCGTAAGCCTGATAGATAGCCACGTACCGGTGAAGCTCTTCCAGCAAGGGGGCCTCAGTCAGCTCGACGATTAAGTTTAAATTTGGAACGGACTTTTTCAGATGAATCAGGTGACCAATCGTCCGCTGATCCGTGAATTGTTCGCGGTTTAAGTTGAGTGAAATCTCGGGGTTATCTCGATGATCTTTTAAAATGTTCGTGATCTCTTGATAGGACAATGAAACCTGTTGGTCTATTGGCAGCGCAGTAAAATCAGTTGGCGTTACCCAGTAATCATGGCAATATGACCGTAATAACAGTTCATAACCCGCTAATTTTTGCGTGACCGCGTTGATTTGCGGCTGAACGAAGAATCGATACATTTTAAAAGAAAATCCCCTTTCTGTTAACGCATAGACTTGAACAATAGTGCTCATTATACATCATCTCATAATTAATTCACAGCCCTAATGATGCAGGACTCCAGTGCTTCTTGACCCCACTTTTGGGGTGTCGTCCGCTAAGTGATTATGTTACCGCTTTAACGTGGCAGATTCAATTCGTAGGCGCGTCTGGCATTATCGCCGGGTTCCGCCACGTGAACGATGCCGCGGAATTGGTAGCCTAGGCTAGTCGCGATGGCTTGCATCCGCTGGTTCAGCCGGTGCGTGTCGATCCGAAAATTACGGACGCCGTTCTGGTAGGCCTCACTGATTAAGTTGGAGAAGAAGGTGTGACTGAGATGTTGGCCAGCGAAGTCTTTACTCAGCGCGATCCGGTGAATCGTGGCGTAGGGGTCCGTGCTATTTTGCCAGCCATCACCGCTAATTTCGTGGTAATTCGGGTCATCGCCGACCACTTGAGCCGCGGTTCCAGCGACCCAGTCATCGACCATCAGAATCCAACTTTGCTGAGCCATAATATCTTCTCGGATGGCGGTCTCATTTGGGTAACCATCCTGCCACTGCGGGCTACCATCCGCCTTCAACAAGGCCTTGGCGTCAGCGATAATTGCCATGATTGCTGGCACGTCTTCTTTGGTTGCGTGTCGTAAATAAATTAAACTCATCAGTCGTCCTCCAATGTTCAAGTTAAATTAAAATCAAGAATACCACTTTCTGTGGTCAAACGAAATATCAAAAGGTCTAACGTGGTAGGCGACTTTCGCGGTAAAATTTGCTAGAGTTTAAGTAAGAAGGGGTGTTGGAATTGGTGAAAATTACCATGTATGGCGTTCGGGCCTTGGAAGAACCGTACTTTGACCGCCTGAACCAGGACTATTTTACCTGTAAATACGTGCGAGAGCTCTTGACCCACGACAATGTGGTCGCTGCCAAGGGGGCCGACGCCGTCCTGGTTCGAGGTAACTGCGTCGTTGACCGGCAAAATCTTCAGCAATTCGCCGACTGGGGAATCCGGGCGGTCTTTACTCGCTCAGTTGGGTACAACCACCTTGATTTGCAGGCTGCAGCCGATCTGGGTATCACGTTGGCTCGAGTTCCCAGCTATTCACCGGCCGCCGTGGCTGAATTGGCGCTGACGTTGGGATTAACACTATTTCGCGGTGTCAACGTGGCAGCCGACCAGACGCGTCAGGGAAACTTTACGATTGGTGCGAATCTCTTCAGCAAAGAAATTCGGACTGCGACGGTGGGCATCCTAGGTGCCGGCCGCATCGGGTTGACCGAGGCAAAGTTGTATCAGGGGCTTGGGGCACAAGTCTTCGCTTACGATCCGCGCCCGTCTCAGTCTGCTCAGGCGACCATGACCATTGTTGACCTCCCAGAGTTGTTGGCTAAGAGTGATATTGTCTCGATCCACGTGCCCTATTTTCCAGGCAAGAATGATAATCTAATTGATCCGCGGTTCATTGCGCAAATGAAGTCTGGGGCTGTCTTGATCAATACGGCCCGGGGGGAACTTGCTGATGTCACGGCAATCCTAGCAGCACTAAATACGGGGCAACTTCGCGGCTATGGCACCGATGTCTTCCGTGATGAGGGTGACCTGCTAGGACAAGAATTTGAGGGTAGTTCTGACATCCCCAATGTGGAAGCGCGGCAATTGCTGGCTGCACATCCACAGGTTCTAGTCACACCGCACGTAGGGTCGTTCACGGAACCGGCACTGACGGATATGATTCGCATGAGTTACGCTAACTTTCATGATTTTTTCACAACCGGCCATACGGTAAATGAGATTCACTTGTAAGCGATTGGCCATGAATGCAATCAAAAGTGCGCCACATCACTAGTTGTTTAGCTGGATATGACGCACTTTTTAGTTGATTTTAATCATCGAAAGTTAGTCCAAGTTCAACTCGAATGCCAATCGGGAAGCATCGCTGGTCTGCTCCGCCACGTAGATGGTCCCGCGGTGTTTATAGCCGAAACTTCTGGCAATCGCCTGCATCTGCTGATTCTGCGCGTGGGTGTCCATGCGAAAGTTGTGGACGCCCTCGTGGTAGGCCTGACTGATGAGGTTCGAGAAGAAGTAGTGGCTGAGGTGCTGGCCACCAAAGCCGGCGCCAATGGCAATCCGGTGAATGGTGGCGTAGGGGTCCTGGTTGTTCTGCCACTGACCGTCTTCGATATGCACATAGCTGGGTTCATCCCCAATGATCATCGTGGCGGTTCCAGCCACCTGACCATCGACGACCAACAACCAACATTGCTGGCCGTCTACGTCTCTTTTCAACGCCGCGGCATCCGGATAGCCATCTTGCCATTGCGGACTCCCAGCGGCCTTTAATTGGGCCTTAGCGTGATTAATAATCGCCATGATTGCTGGTAAATCAAGTAATGTGGCCCGTTTGATGAAAATTAAACTCATCGTGATGCCTCCTCAGTAGAAATTCCTAAGTTCTAGGATACCACTTAAATATTGACAGTGTAGCTTAAATAAAAATCGCTGGCTAGTTTTTAGCCAACGATTATGGAAGATACTTAAGTTGCATACTGAAGGTTGAAAACCATCATGTACGCTCATATCCCGGTGTAATTACTGTAAGACACCAGGATAGCGAAACCTACTGTTCGTTAAAGGTTGAAAGCCAAAATGTTTGCGTTACTCTTGCGACACTAGGAATTAGCACGCTAAATTAGTGAAAACAGCCGCACTCTGGCTGCCAGGGATTCCGGCTCTGATTGTGCACGTCAATTCCAATCGCTGAATCTCAAACGGTTCCTAAAGCTCAAGCATAAGTCAACAACGTTTCTAGTCGCATAATTCGTGTTGCCTCAGACTCACTATGGTAGCCGAGAGGTCGGCAGATATGGGCTCAGGCGCGTCGTTCTACTTAGTCAGGGGGTGATTTCCCCGCTGGCTTAGTAGAAAACCAAGCTTGTAGACTCGGTCCTTTCGAGGCTTCAAGTTGTGTTCGCACCGATCCAGCCCATATCTGCCGGCCGGTAAGGCGATGGTTGAACAACGTTGCCTAATTTTAGGCCCAGTATCGTTGTTGCAACAACCATAATGAATGCTTTGGAACTTTCAACTCTCAGCTGTTCGTTAAAAATAGGCTGGAACACTGCAAAATCACAAGCGGTGGTTTAGTAGTTGTTATTGAAGCTATTGGTAACGTTGTTGGTGAAATTTTCCAGATAGTTACTGATGGAGCCGCCTACGAAGTTCCGTACGATCAACAGGTAGATCGACAGAGCAATGCTAATCGCAATCAGTGCCAGTAGAATCGTGTAGAACTTGTCCCAGCGAGGGTGTTCAACACCATCAACGGTGCTGAAGAGATAACCCACGTTTAGAATCAGGAAGATGGGAGAGAAGAGGCCGAGCATACGGCCGTAGCTTTCGAGACTGTCGGGACTCATGAACAGGGTGAAGATGAAGATAATCAGGCAGAATACCAGAATCAAGTTGGTCAAGCTGGCCAAACGGTTGGTGTAATCCCAAATCGAGAAGTGATCTTCGACATCGGCAATCTTTCGGAAACCAAAGCCGACCGCAATGTAGATGATTGCGCCGACTACCAGAAAGAGTAGTAGGAAGAGGCTGAGCTTGAAGATGACACCTCCGAAGTGAACCGGTTGGTCCGTCACATTGTTTAAGGCGTGAGTCGCTGCGGACGCGACGCGGTTGGCAAGAACGGCAAAGGCCAGGACAATGACCACAATGTTGAGTAGAAAGGCCGTAACCCCAAAGTATTTATGCGTATCTGGTACCATCGTTGCGGGGTGGCGAATGGTCTTCAACCACCAGGAGAAGAAGTTCCCAGAGAACCGTTTGGCCCGTTGAACGGACTCGGTGGTTTTTTCTGAACGACTTTCCTGCGTGGCTGTTGTGTCTTGTTTGGGGGTGTCAGTAGCCGAGGTAGCGGCGGTCAGATTCTGACCACACTTTGGGCAAAACTTAGCGTCAGCCTTTACTTCGTTACCACAGTTGGGACAAAATTTTGTTGCGTTAGTCATAGATGGAAACTCCTTTAATTATCTTTGGTATAGTCGTTAATCTTCTTAGCACCGGAAATCTTGGAAATCTTGTAGCTACCGGAATCGTTGGCATCTGGCTTAACAGTTGCGGTGTACTGGAAGGTCTGAACATGTTTAGAATCATCGTGATAAAAGCTGTATTTAACGGTGTAAGTGACCAGGCTGACCTTATCAACGTCGGGTTCAACACCAGTGACGGTGGTGTCGAAGTCCGTGGAGTCAACATCATCATCCTTGTCATAGCCCTTAGCCATCTTGACCAAGTCTTGGTAATCGGAGTTGCTCGTGCCACTTTCAAAGTAATCGGGCAAATCGGAATCATCATCGCTTGTGACCGTATCGTCATCGTCGCTGTCATCATCGTAGCCATTAGAGAGGTCGTCGATGTCGGAGAAGATGCTTTCAATGAGGCTGGAGGCATCATCCTGACTCATGAGGCCAGGGAAGGTCAGCTTAACATCATAGCCGTCGTCACTCTCAGCGAGCTTCGTCGTCTTGGACTTGATGGTGCCGTTAGCGGCCTTGTACTTCGCATAGATCTGCATAGCGGGAGACCAAGGCTCATTCTTCATGGTTAACATCCCACTGCTGTCGGCGGTACCTAACTTATTGCCATTCAGGTAGACCGTTGACGTTGGCAGCGTATCAAACGTGACGGAGATGGTCTTCAAACTCAGATCGTATGAGGTGCCATCACTGATGTAGTAGCTCCCCTGGTTCACGATGTGGTGGCCAGAAACGGTTCCACTGGCCTGCAGCTTATATTCACCGGGCGCCAGAGGGCCGAGCTTTTTGGTATACACATCGCTAGTAGCAGTGGCAATCTTTTTGCCATCGAGCTTGATAACGTTGCCCTTGTGATTCGTGGTGACCGTCGGGTAGACGGGCTTCACAGTAATCTGATACTTTGGGAAGAACAGCAGACGATGACCACTGCTGCTATATGTAAATAGGGAATTGGAACTGTAGCTCGTGGCACGGAGTTCTCGCTTTAAGCTGGCGAGGTCCTTGGGATTTTGACCATAGTACTTAGAAATTGGCTTGAGATTGTGTTCCGTCATCTTCAGGCTTGATGTTGTACTGGTGAAGATTGACGTCAGGTGCTTGCCAGACTTGATGTTGGCAATGGAACGGTCCAACGTGGCATCACGAGAGTAGTAGTGGTTCCCCCAAACGAAGAAGGCAATAATCAGAATAACTAGAATTCCCAGACTCCACCAGCGACGTTTGTTTTTCTTACTCATCGGCTTGCGGGATTGGGCTGCTTGCCGTGAGCCAGAGGTGGGTGCGATCTTAGGCTGTGATTCAGTTGCATTGGGTTGCGAGGTGGTGGTCGACTGGGCATCGTTAGCTGTTGGCTGCGCGTCTGCTAGATTGTAGCCACAGTTTTGACAAAAGGTGTCGTCGGGCGCTACAGGATGACCACAGTTGGGACAAAAGCTCGTCGCATTTCCGGCCGGTTGGTCGTTGGCAGGAGCGGCGTATTTTACGAGATGCATGATTTTTCCTCCAAATTTAAATTAGTTAACGGAGAGCAAGGCTTCCCCGTACAGGTAAAACTGGTGTGAATTTTCATGGATACTTAGCTTGTAGGCTCCCACGTAATCTTTAGCAATGAGCAGGGCAATCAAGTTTTGAACGAGGCTTTTCCAGGATTCGAGGGGTCCCTGGGAGATAGCAACATCGCTTTCGGCAAAAATGATTCCGCCGCTGTGATAGCCGACAGGGATATCCGTGGCGAGAGTGAGTCGTAAGTTTCGGGCTTTTTCAGCGGCAATGGGCGAAAGTTTTAATGCGGATAGTGGAAAATCCAGATCGGTTGCGTGGGGTGTCATTATGTAGTTATTTGCTTCAGTCAAGGCGTGACCACAGTGTAGGCAGAAGTTAGCCTCATTGGTATTCTGGAAGCCACAGTCTGGACAGACTCGGTAAGTTGTGACGGTCATAGTCCGCCTCCTTTCTAACGCTTAATTCGCTTTCAGCCGTTTTAGAAGGGCAGAGGGCCCCGCAAATACTGGTAACGACTAACAGCGAATAAAACAAAGATTAAGTTTTTATAACGATAATATTATTATACTCTAAATGATTGGCAGACGAGATATTAATTTGATGAATCAGTTGACAATTTTCAGAAAAAGGCTAGCATATTAAAAATGACCAACAGTCAATTTTGAAAAAATTCAACGGAGGTGTTTCTTATGGGCAACGTTTTAACGCCTACGCAGAAGACAGCTAAGGCCCAGCGTATCGCTGCTGCGGCCGGGAAACTTTTTCAGACGCACGCGTTTAGTGATATCTCGATGACAATGATCGCTCAGCGGGCCGATGTTGCTAAGGGAACCTTATTCAATTACTACCAAACAAAAGAGAATATTTTCATGACACTCCTGCTCGAAGGCTATCAGAACTATTTTCGGCAGCTGATCACCTGGTTGGCGGCAAAATCGGCGCTAACACCTGCCCAGCTGAAGGCGTATTTGTTGGCTGAGACCCAAGCCCTCATTACCCAACATACAACGCTTGTACGCTTGAATGCCTTGCGGGGACCGGTACTGGAAGCCCATGCCGACCGCTCACAGACTGCAGCTGGCCGTCGCGACCTGTATGCCGTGAATCGTCGGCTGGGCGAGACGCTAGCCGATAAGTTGCCCGGACTCGATGCCCAGACTGCCGCGCACCTCTTTGTCGTGCAGAGTGCTATTATCAGTGGTTTTATGAATCTGGCCGGCTTGGATCACTTTAACCACACCGCATTAGCCGCCGATTTTCCGGCATTTCAAATCAACCTTGAGCGGGAAGCCTGCCAAACTTTTGGCTTCTACCTCGATGGCATTTTTAAGGAGGAATTATTCTATGAATCCTAGTCACATTAGAAACTTTGCGATTATCGCACACATCGACCACGGTAAATCTACCCTGGCCGACCGCATCATGGAGCAAACGCAGACCGTTAACGACCGCGACAGTAAGGCCCAATTGCTCGATGACCTTGCTGTCGAACAGGCCCACGGGGTCACCGTAAAATCCCGGACCGTTCGGAATTACTATCATGCCGACGACGGCCAAGAGTATGAATATAATTTTATCGATACCCCGGGACACGTTGATTTTACCTACGAGGTGTCGAAGAGCCTCGCTGCTAGTGACGGGGCAATCCTATTGGTTGATGCCACGCAGGGCGTCCAGGCACAAACAGTGGCAAACCTGCGATTAGCTCAGGCCAACCACCTCGTTGTGATTCCAGTGATTAATAAGATTGATGCTGCCGCAGCTGAAGTCGATCGGACCGCTGAGCAGATTCGGGCGTTATCGCCAGAATTTGAGGAGGCTACCATGCTGAAGATTTCGGCTAAGACTGGGCGCAACGTTCACGACGTACTGGAAGCAATCTACACCACAATTCCAGCGCCTACTGGGGAAGTCAAGCAACCGCTCAAGGCGTTGGTCTTTGATTCCCAGTACGATGCATTCAAGGGTATTATCGCCTACGTACGGCTGTTAGATGGGACCTTACAGGCTAATGACCAGCTACTGTTGATGGCCAACCAGCAAGTCGTTAGTGCCAATGAGATCGGCATCTTTGCGCCACAACGGGTAGCTGTTAAACAGCTTAGCGTTGGAGATGTAGGCTACGTGGTTACCGGTCTGAAAGATCCTCAGGCCCTGCGCGTCGGCGATACGTTAACGACCGCCGCTAACCCGACCGCCACGGCCTTGCCAGGTTACCAGCCGGCCCAATCAATGGTCTTTGCCGGATTTTACCCACAGGGCGATCACTACCACGATCTTCAACTAGCGGTAGAAAAGTTGGCGTTAAATGATACCTCGTTTCACTACCACGCCGAGAATTCTGAAGCGTTAGGTGCTGGTTTCCGTTGCGGTTTCTTAGGTATCTTTCACCTGCAGATCATCCGCGAACGCCTACATGATGAATATGGACTGGATGTCCTGACGACAGCGCCTAACGTGACTTACCACGTGCACTTGAAGAATCAGGACGCGCCAGTCATTGTGGATAATCCGATTAAATTTCCCGACTATTCACAGGTGGATTACGTCGAGGAGCCGCTAGCGGCAGCGACCATTACCACGACCAATGAGAGTTTAGGGGCCGTGATGAAATTAGCCGATCAGCACAAGGGGACGCTGCAGGATATGAGTAATCAGGGGGATCTGGTCGTCCTAAACTATGAGTTGCCATTTGCCGAGATTGCCTACGACTTCTTCAACGCGTTGAAGTCTGTCTCTCACGGGTACGCCACGTTGACAACCGAATTAGCCGGCTACGATATTGCTGACGTGGTCAAGCTAGAGGTTCACGTCAACTACGCCCGCGTAGATGCGTTATCCTTTGTGGTTCACCGCGAGGATGCCCCCCGTGTAGCTCAGGAACTGGTCCACAAGCTAAAGTTCGTGATCCCGCGAAAACTGTACCCCATGCCGGTTCAATCCGTTGTTGAGGGGAAGGCATTGGCCAGAGTTGACGTGCCACCTTTACGGAAGAACGCCGCAGCCAGTGGGGATAAGCAGAGCACATCGAAGAAACAAGCCCTCTTGCGCCGCCAGAGCGTGAACAAGCGGCAGGCGGCCCACAGCGATATTGAGTTGCCACAAGAAGTATTCAACGCCGTTTTAGATTTAGAGAAATAGGGGACTTCACCGAACCAAACCCAGCATATGACCACCCTTACCGCTTGAAATATGGTAGTTTATGGCTAATCAATTTCAAGGGAGGTGGCGCAACATGCGGTTTCACTTCAACCGACGATTCTACCGTACCGTGTCATTTTGGTTGGGTATCTTCTGCGTGCTGGCTGAGGTTAGTCTTTGGAATTTTGACAACACCACCATGCGCTCGGTAGGCTTCGGTACGGGGGCTTTCCTAATCTTAGTGAGTCTGGGTTGGGATACGAAAGAACACAAATAAGCGGGACCGTGAGTTTTCACGGTTCCGCTTATTTTGGCTTTATTTTTGGGCGAAGTAATCGCGTCCCACTGCTAACATATCTGCTGTTTGCTGATTCAACAGGGGTGGCAGGTTGTCGAAGGGGAAATATTGCAGATCCAATGTCTCGTCAGTCTCTTCACGCAGGGTGTGGCCGCCGACCTGCTTGACCAGATATAAACGAGAAATCACTTGGGTTTCATCACCGTTGGGATAGGTTGTGAACCCTTGGTCGAAGATTCCCAAAGGTTGGACAATTTCAACGTCAATACCGGCGTCCTCCTTGTACTCGCGAACACAAGCTTGGTCGAAGGTTTCGCCGTATTCGAGGTAGCCACCCGGAAGACTCCAATTATGAGTGTCGGTTCGAAGATTGAGTAAGACTTCCTGCTGGTCGTTAACCAGGATGGCACCCGCAGCATTTAAAATAATCGGTCGGTGCCCAACCAGTCCGCGAATTTCTTGAATATAATTTGCCATTAGCGTATGACCTACTTTCTGCTTAGTTAATCCCTAGTATGGCACAAATTCCCCACAAGTGGGTCAGCAACTTAATCAGTTATCTACTGGATAGGTTACCCAATATAGATACTGTATTTGACAGCGGTTTCAGGTATGCTAAACGCGCAGTTATTATTTGGGAGGAGAAATACATGATTAAGCAGAAAATATTAGCGCTAACCCTGTGTGCGGCCGGTGTTTTAAGTTTGGCAGCTTGTAGCAATTCATCCAAGTCGACGAGCAAGAAGACAGCGACAGCCCCCAGTGGTAAATTGACCAACGTTAAGTATCAGCACAAAACCAGTTATTACCGGGGTGATACCAGCTATAGTGGGAAAGTTCAGAGCCTAAAGCTCAACACCAGCAAGTATACGACTAAGACGATTACGGTCAACAAGCAAAAGATCAAGGTGCGCTGTTATACTAACCGGATCTATGTCAGCAAACCGGTCAGTACCAAGTACCAGAGTATGAATATTTACATACCAGATAAGTACTTCCACAATAAGAAGATTAACGGTTATTCCAAGGCAACGGCGCCTATTTTCCTACCCAACAACATCGGTGGCTACATGGCGGGAACCGCGGGCACACTGACTGGCGGCTCGATGAGTGGCGCACCGAGTGGGAGCTCCAGCAAGACGCCTACCGGAAGTAAGCCAACGGGGGCCGCACCCTCTGGCAGTGGCAGCAGTGCTAGCTTGAACGCCAATGGTGGCGCTTCTGGAACGAGTGCGACGCAAAAGGCTTTGGCTAAGGGCTACGTAGTGGCGGCACCGGGAGCTCGCGGTCGGGATACGAAGCAGAGCGGTCAATATACCGGGAAGGCACCAGCCGCGATTGTAGACTTGAAGGCAGCCGTTCGGTATTTGAAATTTAACAAGTCCCGACTAGCCGGAAATACAAATAAAATTATTTCTGATGGGACCAGTGCCGGTGGGGCAATGTCTTCACTGCTGGGATCGACTGGAAATAATGCCGAATATAAGCCATATTTGAAAGCGATTGGAGCCGCGGATACGAGTGATAATATCTTTGCAGCGTTCGTCTTCGCCCCAATTACCAATCTAAACAATGCCAACACCGCATACGAGTGGGAATTCAGTGGTGTCAACAGTGTCAGTGGTGGTGGAACACCTGGAAGTACTAATAGCCAAACGACCTTGACGACCAATCAAAAGAAGATGTCGACGCAACTGAAGAGCAGTTTTGTTGATTACGTCAATGGGCTGAAGTTAAAGGCCAATGGTCAGACGCTGAAGTTGAACAGTGACGGAACCGGGTCATTTGCGACGTTGGTCAAGAAAGAAATCATGGCTTCTGCTCAAACTGCATTGGATAAGGGAACGACTATCAAGGCTTCAAAGTATCCCTGGTTGACCATTAAGAGTGGCAAGGTCACGAACGTCAATCTCACCAAATACTTTAAGGCGGTTGGTCGTTCCAAGACGCCGCCAGCCTTCGACGCACTGAACGCCAGCGCTGCGGAAAATGTGGAATTTGGAGATACGACGACTAATGCCAAGCATTTCACGAAATACAGTCAAGCGCGTAACACGAAGAGTGGAGCCACAATGGCCGACAGCAGTATTATTAAGCTAATGAACCCGATGGCCTACATTGGCAAGACCAGCAGTGCAACGCTCGCTAAGCACTTCTGGATTCGCTACGGTGAGACGGATAGCAACACCTCCGTTGCGGTGCCATTGTTGCTATCGCAAAAGTTGAAGAATGCTGGGGCTGACGTGAACTTCCACGTGCAATGGAACACGGGCCACGCTGGCGATTACGAGATGACCAGTATGTTTAATTGGGTTGATAAGATTGCCAAGTAAAGGGGGAGTAATCGCCCCTTGAGTCGCTAGAATAAGGATGATGATTAACTTAAAAAGGGCGCAGCCACCGGCTGTGCCCTTTTTAAAGCGGGGTATGAGTTTAAAACTGCTACCTGAGGCTGCCGGAAGTTTGGACATTTACAGCTATGAGTCTTACTTCCGAAGTCGCTGATAGTTAGCATCGAAGTACTTACCAGCACGAATGTCATCTGGCAAGCTGGGGTAAGGGGCTTCGCTGATGACGTCCTCGTTGTTTTGGCCGGCATCGCCCATGTAGGTGATCTTGGCAAATTCTGGGACGACTAGTTTGGGGTAAGTAGCATACTTTTCCCGCGCAGCTTCCATCACGTCAATATGCTCGTTTTGATAAGTCACGGTGATTTCGGGGTGGTCTTGAACCCACTTAGGGAAGAAGATGGTCCCGTTAAGCTTGCCTTCATTAGGAACGAAATCTAACGCGACGTCGGTTCCGGTTGGTTCCGTCCAGGCAACTTTGTAGATCCCGGGAACCAACATGACAATGTTGGCTTCTTGATCCGTGACCCAACGACCAGCGACCATGCCGCCATGAATCCGGTAGTCAACGGTGTGGTCATTCTTCGCGTACCATTCGTATTCCCAGCCATTGTCGTAAGTGTAGATAAAGTGGGTTCCTAAAAAGTCATCTAAGGTTTTAAATTCTTTTGTCATAAGTTGGTTACTCCTTCTATTCTGCTAAAGCCAACATGTAATTAATTACATGTTTTGATTTACTTGATTAGTGTAGTCAGAATTCACGTCTTTGTCAACAATTTTTCTTGCAGTTTTTGCGTGGAACTGGTTCAATGAAAGTAAAGAAGCGCGTGAAATCAAGGGAGATGCCAATTATCGGACAACGTAATCGACTACAATATATTATTTTAGGCTTGTTGAACCAGCGCCCACAGACTGGGTATGACTTGGCGAAGGCTTTTGAAAATGAAATCGGTGAATTCTGGCAGGCCCAGCACAGCCAAATCTATCCTATGCTGAAACGGATGGAAGCCGCTGGCGAGATTAGCCACGAAGATACAGTGACCGGAGAAAGGTTAGCCAAGAAGCAGTACATGCTGACACCGACGGGCCGGGAGAAATTGGTCGCTTGGGTCGGTCAACCCTCGCCGGAATTGACGCCTAGCAAGGACGAATTTATTCTGAAACTCTACTTCATCAAGACGGTTAGCGACCCCCGTATTCAACCTATGTTGCGGGAACAGTGCCAGTTGCACCAATCGCAACTTCATCACCTCCAGCAACGCCAGGAAACAATCTTTCCGAATCAAGCGACGATTGACCAGGCTTACGGGCACTACCTGATTCTGGACCACGCAATTGAGCGCGAGAGCCATTATGTGGAGTGGCTGGCACAGTATTTGGAAAAGTGAAGCGGACATTTGAAAAAATCAAGATTGAGGAGAGTATTTTCGTAAGCTATAGTCAAATTAGTAAGACATATGTGTGTACATAAGTAAGACGACAGTATATACTAGTGTACACAGTGAAATGAGGTGATTCTTGTGAGTAAGACAGTAACTTTACGAAAATCAGGTAATAGTCGGGTACTTACCTTGCCGGCTGATTTTGATGTAAACATTGGAACAGAATTCGAGGTTTCAAAAGCTGAGGATGGTTCAGTAATCTATCGTCCATTGGAACATCAAAATATTTTTGATTCTCAAGAATGGCAAGAATATGACTATCAAAGTGATTTAAATAATGATCCTGAACTCAGCGAGCTTAATCCTGTAGGCAAGGAGAATATTGAATGAAATTTCCTAGGCAAAAAGATATTATTGTTATTGATGCGGAGCCCCATTCAGGCAAAGAATATGGTGGCCATTCTGTAAAAGCCTCTAATATTCGGAGGCACATGGTTGTCATGAGCGCAACGAGCTACTCGCGTGCGACAGGAATGGTGGTGGCCATGCCTATAACAACTTCAGAGCGTTATGCAGCAGATTCACGATATTTGCCAATCTTAATAAATGGTGGTGCTTCTGACGGTGTAAGGGGATATATTGCTTTGTGGCAACTACAGAACTTCGATTTTGTCTCTCGCGATGGTAGAATTATTAATCAAATTTCAGATACAACTTATAAGAGGCTTTTGCCGTACGTTAAAGATATGTTAGGACTCTAAAAAGCACCGTCTCACTCGGGTACCTACCAGAGTGAGACGGTGCTTTTGTGACTGACCAACGCAACACGTGCGTCATCAGGGTTAGATTCCAGCGTGAACGCGCTCGCAGTCACGTTCACGAAGAAAATAAATTAATTGAAGCGGTAAACCTTAGTTTCGTAAGGCCGTAATGTGGTGCCCAGATCGTCGGCGTAGTTACCGATTAACTTCTGATCCGCTTGGTCTTGGTGGTAATCGCGGGTGACAGTCTGGTCGGTAAAGTTACTGATGACCAGAAGCGTTTGGTCCTGATAGTGTCGGCGGTAGGCAAAGACTTGATCGTCATGGGGGTCAATCTCGTCGTAGGAGCCGTGGATAATCAGATCGCTATTGTGGCGCAAAGCAATCAGCCGTTGATAATAACTGAAGACAGAGTCAGGCTGGCCCACTTCAGCCGCTGCGTTAATGGTGGTGTAGTTTGGATTCAAAGCGAACCACGGCTTGGCTTGTGAGAAGCCAGCATTGGTGGTGCTATCCCACTGCATCGGCGTCCGGGCATTGTCGCGGGACATGTGAGACAAGTATTTAAGCATCGTAGCGCCATCAATGGCTTTTTCGCGATCAACCGATTGATGGTAGGCGTTGATACTCTCCAAGTCCTCGTATTGGTCAAGGCTGGTGTAATGGCCATTGGTCTCGCCTAGTTCCTCGCCTTCGTAAATGTAAGGGGTCCCCTGAAGCATGTGCAGTGTCGTCCCCAACATTTTAGCCGATAGCTCACGGTACTCTGGGGCGTCATTGCCGAACCGGGAGACCGTCCGCGGTTGGTCATGATTATTCCAGTAAAGGCTGTTCCAACCGCGACCATCCAAGGCCTTCTGCCAGCGTGAAAGGGCGGCCTTTAGTTCGGTCAGTTTGACCGGGGCGTCGTTCCACTTACCCAGGCGTTTGTCAGGGTTAGGTGCTAACGTCACGTGCTGGAATTGGAAGACCATGTTAAGCTCGTGAGCGTCAAAACCAGTGTAAGCGATGGCGTCTTCTGGCGTTGAGCTGGGCATTTCCCCAACAGTCATGACGTCGTAGTGAGAAAGAACCTGTGCATTCATTTCTTTCAAGTAGTCGTTCAGCTTAGTGCCATCGGAGACCAGTGGTTCAACGTTGCCATACAGGGCACCCGGTGCTTGGGGGGCGTCCGGCAACCCGGCTGGCTTTGAAATCAGATTGATAACATCCATCCGGAAACCATCGACACCTTTATCCAACCAGAACTTCATGATGCTGTAGACGTCTTGGCGGACTTTAGGATTTTCCCAGTTGAGATCGGGTTGGCCCGGCGCAAAGAGGTGCAGGTAATATTGTTGGCGTTTGGGTTCAAAGGTCCAGGCTGAACCGCTGAAGTAAGAGCCCCAGTTGTTTGGCTCATGACCGTCGACTGAATCGCGCCAGATGTAGTAATCCGCGTATGGATTATCTTTGGACTGGCGGCTTTGTTGGAACCAGTCGTGTTGGTCTGAGGTGTGGTTGACAACCAAGTCCATCAGAAGCTTTAACCCTTGTTGGTGCGCAGATGCCAGCATGTGATCGAACTCAGCCATAGTGCCGTAAGCAGCCTGAATATGACGGTAATCACTGATATCGTACCCATTGTCCTTGTCTGGTGACTTGTAAATAGGATTGAGCCAAATCACATCGGCACCCAATTTTTTAATGTAAGGTAAACGTTGGGTGAGACCGGGTAGATCGCCGATACCATCATTGTTGCTGTCCTGAAAGCTACGTGGGTAAACTTGATAAACGACAGCTTTTTTCCACCATTGTGTTGTTGCCATAAATAAAACCTCCTGAATTTTAGATTAGTGATTTAAGTGTTAATTTACTGAGTTTGCAGATAATTTGGGATGAATAGCACTGACGGATACGGCTCCTAATAGAAGGGCAATTCCGGCGATGACTAACATGCCGGGCATGGACTTACCAATGGCCGGGAAGATGGCAAAACTGGCGAGGGATGCGATGATTTGTGGTAAGCAGATCCCACAGTTGAAGAGACCAAGGTAGGCACCTTCGTTTTCACCGTTGAGAGATTCGGTGAAGAGGGACATGGCTTGCGTCTGCATCGTCAAGTAGCAGATCCCGATCAGGCAGAATGGCAAGACTAACAGCCACTGTGAATGAATGAAGTAGATCCAGATCATCCCGGCACCACCGAGGACCAGACTGACACGGAACCAGAATTTCCGTTGGCTAGGCTTGGTGTGCGAAAGAACGGCGAAGCCCCAGACAACGGCGGCTAATGACTGAATGCAGGAGAGAATCCCAAACCAGTTGCCGGCTGCTTGATAGCCAGCGGAAGCAGCGTCAGCCGTGTGCCAAACGTTGTCGGCAATGGCACCAGTTCCGTAAGTCCACAGGTATTGAATGGCGAACCAGTCGAAGAGTTGAACGAAGGAAATTTCCCAGAATGCGCGGGGGGCCGTCTTGACTAGGTGCCAGAGACTAGCGGTCTTCTGTTTCGTTTCCGCCTTGACGTGGTGGTAACGATTATAAGTAGCGGGATCGTATTCCTTTACGGAAACAATCGTGTAAATTGAGGTGAGGAGTAAGATGCCGGCACCAATGTAGAAGGCTAATCGCACGGATAAGGGCACGGTTCCTTTGGCAGCAACGTTAGAAACGCCGAACCAAGTTAACAGGAACGGGAAGATCGTGGCTAACACCCCACCTAAGTTGGAGTAGGACTGTTGCCAAGACCACGCGAGATCCTTTTGATCCTCGTTGACCATGTCTCCAACAATCATCTTGAACGGTTGCATGCAGATGTTAGAGGACAGGTCCATGAAGAGAATCGCTATGGCACCGAATAACAAGGCAGCAATCGATGCGTAACCGAAGCCAAACGAGCCAGCGTTGGGGAGGAGGATCATGACCAACGCAGCGATGGGTGCGCCGATAATCAGGTAGGGCATCCGCCGACCGAAACGGTTCCAGGTGATGTCAGAGTATTTCCCAATCAACGGTTGTACAACCATTCCAGCTAATGGGGGCAGTAGGAAGAAGAAGCCGAGTTTTGTGGGATCAGCCCCAATAGTCTGGAAGATCCGGCCCATCTGTGACGACTGAAGAGAAAAGGCCATGTTGACCCCGAAGAAGCCAAAGGTCATGGCGAAGATCGTCTTTAAAGGGAGTTTGGGCAGTGAGTTGTTGTTACTAACCGGTGGTGTAACCGGGATGGCTTGCTCACGTTCTAAGGCTGCGTTTTGGGACATAATAATTCCTCCTAAATAAATGAAATAATAGCAGGTGCTCACAATTTCTAAACAATCTAAGTAACCGCTTTCAAAATGAATGTTATCACTTTACACAAACGTTTGCAATGCCTTTAAACAATAAAAGCAAACGTTTGTGCTAAAATAGTCATTTTTGCGACAAATGACTTTGTTATTTCAGCCCATTAACGGTAAAATGAGACTTAGCAAGAAAAACGGTGAAAGTGAGGTGGCCGGGATGGCCGCAACAATCAAAGATATTGCGAAACTGGCGGGCGTGTCACCCGGAACGGTCTCGCGAGTGCTTGCCGATAAGACAGGATTTTTTAGTGCACGCACCGGAGAGAAAGTGCGGGCCGCGGCGGCAGAGCTTGGCTATCAAAAGAATACAGCTGCGGCAGAGCTCGTAACGCAGCAGAGTAACGTGGTTGCGGCTATCGTGAATTCGACGAAGACCAACTTTGCTAATCCAATCATTGCGGGCATTCAAGCCGAGGCCCATCGTCATGATCTGAACGTGATTATTTTGTATGCCGGGGATGACGACTCAGAGCAACAACGGCGAGCGCTGACGACCGTGATCGAGCGACCTGTTCGATCGATTCTTATATTATCAGTAGATCTCGCAGCAGAGAATTTAGCCCTGCTGCAGAATTCGCGGATTCCCTTCTGTTTTCTGTCGATTTCCTTCGATGAGATTCAGGTGCCCTATATTACTTCAGACGATTGGCAGGTTGGGTATCAAGCCACTCAAACGCTGTTGAAATTGGGGCATCAAAACATCGGCCTTGCTGGTGTTGACAGTGACTTTCATACTGGACGTCAACGGGTAGCGGGCTATCGACAAGCCATGCAGGAAGCCGGGGTTGTCATCCAACCCAATTGGATTCAGCTTGGTAACTATAGCTATGCTGCGGGTCAGGCAGCGATGCAGGAATATGGTACTAAGTCAGGACTGACTGCGATCATTGGCGCCAGTGATATGGCAGCGGTGGGCGTGCTCAATACGGCGCGCAGTCTGGGCTATCGCGTGCCAGCTGACTTATCGATCTTAGCGATTGATGGCACTGAAATCTGTGAATTGGTTCAGCCAGCGCTGTCCAGTATCTCACAGAATTTCTACGAGATGGGCGTTGCAGGTGTCCAGCAACTGTCTGCTCCGGGTGAACTGCCCCAGAAAATTACGCCAATCAAGTTGGTGGAACGTGACAGTCTCCAGCGCAACAGTTGAAAATAGTCGCCTGCGGCTAAGCTAGATTTCAACTGTAAACTGAAGGTTGAAAGTTCCCAATGCACCTAGAAAGGTCCAGCTAATAGAGATTTAATCCATAAAATTAGTTGAAAGTTACCACCTGCCGCTGCCAGAAATTCCGGCTGCTGTGGGGACCGTCTGCGGCCTGAGAAACGGTCCTCCGGCTCGGTTTGAAGCCTGACATAACCCGTCAGTCTCCAAACACGTCCCACGCTGTAAGCTGGTTCCCAGCTAACACCGTCGCCACAGCTACCTACGTCCCTGGCCGCCTCCGGTTATGATTTGTTCTTTAACTTGACATTGCCATGACCATCGCCGGACTGTCAACGTTAGTCCACGATGGTTGATCACTGTCTACTTTGGCGAACGGTAAGCCGGCTGGTTTAGACGACGCTGCCTAATTTCAGTCTCAGTATCGTTGTTGTAACAGTCATAATGGGTATTTTAGATCTTTCAACCTTCAGCTGTAAAGTTAATTGAGCTCAGAGCGCCACTACGGATTAGGTTGGTAGTTTTCTAAATCAATCAAATTGTTCACTTTGTAGAAGAAATATAGAGGGGTTCTATTTTGCCGAGAATTAATGGTGAGGTGGAACCTTTTGCGTATTGAGAGGATTAGCAAACAAGCGGTGTATTTCAAACTGAAAATTGATCGTTGCAGTTAACAGAAGGTATCATAGCTGGCCATCCCCTATCATTACTGGCATACTTATCTAGCGCCTTTAGCGATATTCAAGGGCTGAACCAGTGAGTTAGCAAGGAAAACTAATGAAGGCCTTCAACGACTAACCGGCACTCAAAATCGGTTATGATGAGAGCGGTAACTGGGTTTGTTTGTCAATTTTACCCAACGAATTGGCCTTGGGGAATGAGTTGGTTAGAAAAGGTAAGTTCTTGGCCAAAAAGCGGGATTACCGTAACGTAAACAGACCGGTATGCTATACATGTAAGCGGTTACAAGGAAAGCACATAAAATCTATGGGGGAGGGTTTCATCATGAGTAAAGTGCAATTATGGAAACAGCGATTCTTCTATGGGGCCACTGATATGGCCGGAAACCTGATTTGGCAAATTGTTGGACTCTACCTGCTGTTCTACTACACCACGGTTATGGGGATTTCGCCGGCGTTTGTCGGGACTTTGTTCTTCGTCGTTCGAATAATTGATGCCTTTGATGGTGTTGTGTATGGATTTTTAATTGACCATACGCATTCGAAATATGGGAAGGCACGGCCATACTTCTTATGGTTCGGGATTCCACTAGGGATCTTGACCATGCTGCTGTTCTTCAACCCATCATTTGGCGGAAATAAGGCCTTCCAATTGGCCTGGATCTCCATTGTCTATACACTGTTTAGTTTAGTTTATTCCGGGGCCAACACGCCGATCACGGCGATCCTGCCTAGCTTGACCAAGGATCCTGACGAACGGACGAACTTAGCCAGTGCCCGGATGGTCATGACCAATATTGGGACGGCTGTCATCGGGGCGATTTCTCTGCCAATGGTTGCGAAATTGGGAGGTAAGAACGCCGAAAAAGGGTGGATGATCTGGGGGATTTTCATTGGGTTAGCCATCATCGTCTTATTCTTAAGCTCCTTCGCAAACTTACGTGAAAAGGATGACATTGTTGAAGAAACGGCGGATGCACCAGAAATTAAGGGACATCTGTCCATAAAGGAATCCTTGACGGGAGCCGTCAAGAATAAACCATGGGTTGCCCTGAGTATCAGTTTCATCCTGTTACAGACCTTCTGGGTAATTCGGATGCAAACGGCCGTCTACTATTTAACCTATGTTTACCGGCGGGCAGATTTAGTTGGGGCCTTCAATGGTTTGGTAATTGTTGCGGTTATCGGGAATGTTTCAGTACCATTCCTCAGTAAGTTCCTGAAACACCGGAATGTCATGATCCTGTCACTAGTCGTCTTCGCGATTGGGGAAGCAATCATGCACTTCAGTAGTATTCCACTGCTCTTTGCCGGAAATATTATTGCGTTGGTTGCCATGGGGGCAGCATTCTCTATCTCCTTCGTCATGATTGCCGACACGGTGGAATATTCTCGTTCCGAACTTCGGATCGACGAACCCGGTATCTTATCCTCAGTTCCCATGGTTGGGGCTAAGTTGGGGATGGGCTTTGGTGGCCTGGTCTCCGGTTGGTTACTTTCTTGGGGTGGGTTCCAAGCAACTGCTAAGGTGCAAGGTGCTAAGGCAGTCACGGCGATCAGTACCAGTTTTATCTGGTTACCGATTATCTTGGCCGTAATCATTGTTGGTATTCTATATGTCTTCTACAAGTTGGACGAAGACGAGATTACCTCTGCCAAGGCTATCAAAGATAAAGAAGTCGCCGATAGTAAAGCTAATGATAACGCGTAAGTTTACGTGCGGTACCGCTTATCCGGTGACCGTCACGTACTACCAACCGGCCGCCATTGCTGACTTCCACAATCAGCCGCGGCGGCCCTTGGTCATTCTCCTACCGGGTGGTGGCTATCAATTCTACTCGGATCGAGAGAATGAAATCATGGCGCTACAGTACTTGGCACAGGGGTTCGCGGTTGCCGTGGTCGCCTATCGTCTACGTGACGATCCGCCGGTATTACCCGCGGCGCTGTATCAACTGGCAACTGTCGTCTGTGAGTTTCACCGGCACGCGGCAACTTACGGGATTGATGCGGATACCATCCTACTGGCAGGGTTCTCCGCCGGGGGTCACCTGGCAGCACTATACGCTGACCTGTGGCCCACCCTGGGGTCAGTGGTAGACGCTATTCCAGACGAGTTGGCAGTCAGTGCCTTGCTGCTGGCATACCCGGTGATCGGGTTACGCCTAGGGTGGCCAGCCAGTGAAGCTGAATTGCAAGAAATCACGGCTGGGTGGTCGCAACACGAGGCGGACCTGTTAGTCACACCGCAAAACCCGCCGACCTTCATCTGGGCCACGCGCGAAGATGAGATCGTCCCGGTTACCAACACGCAGCATTACGCGGCGGCGTTGCGCGAGCAACAGGTACCCGTGGCCGAGATTATTTATCCGCATGGTCCGCATGGTTTGAGTCTTGCCCGGGATGTGACGGCGTTTCCAAGAAGTTTTGATCCACGCGACCTGGCCTTTGGGGAGCACTTTATTCGGCCAGATGTCGCGGAATGGTTCCCCCGTCACCTGACATGGTTGGCGGCAAGGTGGAACCTCACAGAATTTTGGCTTCAGCAATGAAGTAGCTAATGAGAGGGGTAATCGACATGTTGAATGATACGACAACGAAGCAGTCCTTGGGGTATGCGGACGAGCTGAAACGACTGGCTAAGATGCGGGCAACGGGTGTGGAAAATGGCGTGACTAAGTGGATTAAGGAACGGGATCCGGTCCACACCTACGAGCCGTTAGTTTGGGAAACGGTAGCCGAGATCGAAGAAAATCCGCAGTTGCCGACTGATTTATTTAGTCTGCGGCAAGGGACTGAAACAACCGGTCAGAAGGATCTGACGACCGTTGACATGAAGATCGAGATGCAGCAGATTGTCGCCATGAATCGGCGGGTTCGGGTCATTCGGATTGCTCGGATGGATCACCTAACCGCGGATAAAGCCTTGATTTATTTCCATGGGGGCGCCTACTATGGTGGGACACCAGAAGATGTCTTGCTGGCGTTGAAATACGTTGCCGAGCAGGCAAACTGCGTGGTCTATAACGTGGATTATGCCCTAGCACCGGAACAACCATATCCTGCAGCTATTCTGGATGGCTTGGCCGTGGTTGCCGCCATGACCAAGGACTATCACCACATTTCACTAGGCGGAGACTCCGCTGGGGGCTCGATTGCGTTGGGTGTCAGTCAACTCTGCAAATCCATGGGCATCTGCACGATTAACTCACACCTGCTCTTCTACCCGACTGTGATTCAAGGCTCCGACTTGGGTGGGTCACTGTGGCAGGATGAGAGTATTGACATCGTTCCCGAACAGCGGGATGCTTTACACAGAAGCTACCAGTTGTTTGAGCAACTTGATGAGATTATGAGTGGCTACTACGTGGCGGATCAACCGCTGGATCTGACAGCACCACTGCTGTCGCCGATTCTGGCTGATCCCCAGACGTTCAAGAAGACCACACTGTTGGTGGGTGAGTATGACCCATTCCGCCTGCAGGGTGAAGCCTTCATCGATCAGGTCGGCCGGGCAAATGGCGACGCCAACTACTTGCGATACGGTGGGATCAGCCATGCCTTTCTGAACTTTACTGGGAATGTGCCAGCGGTCCAAGATGCCCTGAAGTCAGCGGCAAAATTAATCTGAGTCTAGAATTTAATTGGGGGAGATTATTGTGACTTTACGCGATTATCATTTAACTTTACGCGACGTTTCGGACCAGCAACCGGAATATTTAGAGACCGTCTTTTCACTGGGAAACGGGCACTTTGGCGTCCGAGCCAACGACCCCATCAGTGGGAATCCGATTGCAGGAACTTTAATTAACGGTTTTTATGAAACCGCCCCTATCACGTATGGGGAGGCAGGCGTCGGCTATGCCAAGCAACACCAGACAATTCTAAACTTGCCAGATCTGCGGCACATCCACGTGTCAACCAGCTCTGGACACCAATTTACCCATAGTAAGCGGACGGCCGCGGATCTTGACCTCGGCACTGGGGAGTTGATGGAACACTATCAGATCAATACCGATCAGGGTGAAACTATCATGATGGGTGTTAAATCAGTGATCGGTCAGGAACAGACGAGCATGTGGAGCGCAGAATACACCTTCACAGCAGGGAACTACGCAAGTGGCTTACTGGTCAGTAAGTCAATCGCGGTACCTGCCGAAGCCGAAGCCATCATGTCGGCAGACCCGCGGAAGACACGAATGGCGGGCTTGCCTATTTGCGAAACGGAATTCGTTAGTCAGGACCTGCAGCGCTATCACGTGAAGACCCGGTTGACGAAGCAGGCTGTGACGATGTATCTGGGGATTCTACTCCCTCACGGCCAATTGCTCCAGCAGCCACTGGACTTGAGCGATGAGCAACCCCATAGTCTGGAGTACGCGGCATACGTGGGAACAGTCGGGAAGCACAATACGATTGATCCAGCCGCCATGTTTATGGCAAGTTCGCTAGCAACATTGACTGAAGACAGTCAGACGTTCTGGCAGGGTGTGTGGACTCGAAGTGAAGTGAGCGTGGGTGGCAACGATGAGTTGGATCTGGCGATTCACTACAACGTCTTCCAACTAAATCAAGCTGCCGGGCGTGATGGCCGGACAAATATTGCTGCCAAAGGGTTGAGCGGCGCCGGGTACGAAGGCCACTACTTCTGGGATACCGAAATGTATATGCTGCCGTACTTCACCTACACGAATCAACAGATGGCGCGGCAATTGCTGGTCTATCGCTATCAAACGTTACCGAAAGCGCGGGCACGGGCGCGCGCTCTGGGCGTTGACCAAGGGGCGCTATTTGCTTGGCGTACAATCAACGGTGAAGAGGCCTCGGCCTACTTCCCGGCTGGTACGGCGCAGTATCACATCGATGCTGACATTGCCTACGCGGTTGGCAAGTACTTTGAAATTACACGAGACTTGGACTTTGTCATCCAGTGTGGGTTTGAAATGGTACTGGAGACCGCACGTTTCTGGGAAAACTTTGGGTCTTGGCGGCAAGTCGGGGATGACTGTCGCTTTGAATTTCACACGGTAACTGGCCCAGATGAATACACCGCGTTAGTCAACAATAATTATTATACCAACCGTTTGGCTAAGCATAACTTTGAGTTAGTCGTTGAGTTGGCGCATCAGATGATGAAACGGTCCCCACAACTGCTGTCAAAATTTGGTCTGAGTGAAACTGATCTAGCTGTTTATCAAAATTTGGCCGATCACGTTTACTTGCCCTACAGTAGTGACTTAGAAATTAACGAACAGGACGATAGTTTCCTGGACAAGCCACGGTGGCCAGCGGAGAAGTCCACACCGGATAATTTTCCTCTGCTACTCCATTATCACCCGTTGACGATCTATCGGTATCAGGTGGCAAAACAGGCCGATACGTTACTGGCAGAGTACCTGTTCCCAGAAGACTTGTCGGCAGATCAACTGAAGCGGGAATACCGCTACTATGAAGGGGTGACGACCCACGATTCTTCCTTGTCGCGGTCGATCTTCAGTATCCTGGCGGCGCGGATGGGTGATACCGAAAAGGCTTACCGGTACTTCATGGATACGGCGCGGATGGACTTAGTTAACCTACAGAAAAATACTGCGGATGGCCTGCATTTGGCCAACCTCGGGGGAAGCTGGCTGGCGCTAGTGGCTGGATTCTCTGGCTTCTACGTGCAAGATGAGGTCGTGCACTTCGCTAACCACCTGCCAACGGAACTGAGCCGATTGACTTACCGAATGAAGATTGCCGAGAGCGTCTTGGAGATTGATCTGACGGCGGATAACTTGGATGTCACGGTCATCAGTGGGCCAATCCCAACTTACGGTGTCAGCGTTAACGGTGAACTGATTTCTTTAGTGAAGGTTAGCTAGCAAGAGCCGCTAGCTAACGATAATTGTGGGGTTGTCTGCGAGTTGGTTACGACGACAGAGTTGTTCTATTGCTCAGTGAGTCATTACTTGAACCATCGCAGAAAATAATGGGAGTCCCAGATGTTTGGGGCTCCTTTCGTGTTCAGGTGGCAATTGATAGCTTATTTTTTAACCACTCGAGCGTAGTGTATAATGACAACAGGTAAATTTCGGGAAAATGGTGAGCAATCGGAATGTCGTTATTAAAGTGGGAACTCACTTACTAATAATTAATAAATCAATGATTAAAACGGATTGGAGATTTGCAGGATGCGGTCACGTGAACAACAAATTCTTGAATGGATTAAGCAGAATCCAATGATTAGTCAAAATGAATTAGCCGAGTTGGCGGGAATCACACGTTCTGGAGTCGCTGCCCATATTTCCAATTTGGTTAAGAAAGGATTCTTGCAGGGCAAGGGATACATCGTCTCTCCGGAAAGCTATGTGGCCGTCGTGGGTGGGATTACGTTGGACATCTTTGGTATTCCTAATAGCGAGGTTATCGAGAAGAAATCAAACACGGGCGTCATTTATTCTGACGTTGGTGGCTTGGGACGAAACATTGCCGTTAACTTAACGAAGCTGAAAATTCCTAACTACTTCATCTCTGTTTACGGCCATGACTCGGCGGGAGAGGAATTCAAAAGGGACGCCCTAGAAAAAAATGTGGACATCACGTATTCCAAACAAATTTCGGGTGTGCCAACTTCACGGTATCTGTATATTAATCAGACCAGTGCCAAACGCATTTTTGGGGTAGATGATAGTCGCATCCACGATGAAATTACGCCAGATTTTTTGAAAGAACGCCTCAATATTTTGAATAATGCCGAGATGATTGTCGTTGACCCTAACTTACCAGAGGAAACAATTTCTTGGATTTATCAAAACTTTGATCAACCGATATTAGCGGACTCAATTAATAAAGTGAAGCGGCTAAAACAGGGAATTGCGGCACTTGATACGCTGGTGCTGAATGCCGATGAGTCTAAAGCGATTACGGACATTGAAGTCACAGATTATGAGACGGCAAAGGCCTGTGCCGATGAGCTACTTGCAATGGGTATTTCGACGGTATTTATCTATGATGCGCAAGTTGGTTTCTTTTATCAGACAAGTCGGGATGCCTTCTACTATCCCGTGACTGTCAAGCAAGTCCTGAACACAAACGGTGTTGGGGCAGCGGCGCTCGCTGCAATCGTGTATGCGCGTCGTGCGAAGCTAGATGATCAGCATACTGCAGTGCTTGTGAAGGCGGCGGCAGAGGCGACAATGACAACGTACTTGAACATTTTAGATGATATGAGTCCTAGCTTTCTTGAAGATCATGTTGAAAAATAGTAGAAGTGAAGGGTTAACCCGAAACCAGCGTTGGTTCCGGGTTAACCCTTTCTTATCGCACATTAAGTGAATTTGTGAACAAAAATCGATGGAACTGGTCGTTTTTGTAAACATTTGTTTATTACAATAAACAAATGTTTACAAAAGTAAAAATATATGTTATTCTCCATATACAGTAAGCGCTTACATATATAAAACACGGCTAAGCATTATTTTGAGTGAATTGATTGTGTCTTGATTGATATATTCGTGGGAAAGCAGGTTTGGCATGCTAGTTATTGAAGTTAAAGAGAGCGAGAATCTTCAGGAAGCGATCGATAAAGTTGCGCAGGGGGGCGGTGGCAGACTTGTCGTTATGCCAGGAGAATACCTGACGGGGCCGCTCGAGTTACCATCTAATCTGACAATGACCCTTCAAAAGGGAGCAGTCGTTAAGTTTAAAGATGATCCGATGCTCTATCCACCAGTGTGGACGCGCTGGGAAGGCGTGGAATGCTATGCCATGCATCCTTTACTCTATGCAGCGGGGAAACACAATATTGAAATTAATGGTGACGGCGTGATCGACGGTGCAGGTGCGAGCTGGTGGGAAAAGTTTAGAGGTATCGAGCAGGAAGATCGGGTTCTCCCAAGCGCACCATATGAACGGCGGTTAGCAGAATTGAACACGGATTATAGGACGCGAACGGGTGGTGGCGGGCGACCATCTACACAGTATCTACGGCCCCCGTTGGTTCAATTCTGGCAGTGTGAAGACATCGTCTTTGAGGGGATCACACTGAAGGACTCGCCATTTTGGACGTTACATATGGTCTATTCAAGTCACATTACGATTAAAAATATGACATTTTCAAATCCGGCCGACGCCATCAACACGGACGCGATGGATATTGATTCAAGCGAGAACGTGACGGTCAGTCATTGTCTGCTGGATGTCGGCGATGACGGGGTGACGTTGAAGTCTGGTTCCGGCAAGGATGGTATCCGCGTTAACCGGCCTACCAGGAACGTTAAAGTTTCAGATTGCAAGATTCTGGCCAGTCATGGTGGTATTGCCATCGGTTCTGAAACGGCTGCGGGGATTAGTGATGTGGAGGTTTCAAATTGTACCTTTGAGGGCACGCGTCGTGGGATTCGGTTGAAGTCACGGCGGACACGTGGGGGCACCATTAAAAATATTAAGTTACATGATTTAAAAATGGATGCTTGCTGGTGCCCCATTTCTTTGGAACAGTACTTTGCGCCAGGGGTATTGCCAACCGAGGAGGCCACGGTCTTGTCTAAAGAACCACAGCCGGTGGATGAAACGACGCCACACATTAAAAACATTGAAATCAAAGATATTACGGCAACAAATGTCCGAGCAACGGCAGCCTTTATTGTGGGCTTGCCAGAGGCAAATATTGAAAACGTAACTATTGAAAACTTTAACTGGTCTTTGGCTGATGAAGAGTGTTTATTGCCAACTGAACGCGCTGAAGAGACGGGGGGAAGGTTTCATGATGACAGTCGCGACATTAAAACCTTTAATGTCTCTAACCTGTCAGTAAACGGTGAGAAGCTGGGCTAACCAAAGATAGGAAGTTGGAGAAAAATGGAGACTCAGAAGAAACGGTGGGTTTATACGCCACATAAGATTTCTGTTTGGCGTTCTATTGGTTACGGGATTAATGATATGAATGGGGCGTCGTGGGGGACCTTAGTCGGGTCTTACCTGATGTTCTTCTTAACCACGTATGGTAAATTATCGGCGGCATCTGTTGGGATGCTGTTCCTGATTGGTAAATTTCTCAATGCCATTATGTCGATGTTGGCCGGATCGATTTCAGACCGGCTGTATGCCACTAAAATTGGTCGGCGGTTTGGGAGACGGCACTTGTTACTGTTAGTTGGGGCGTTGTTAACGATCATTTTCTTCCCAATGCTGTTTATTGTTGTGCCAGGTAGCTTCTGGTGGTACCTGATTGCCTTCGTTATGGTTGAAACGGCGAATGTGATTATCGGGACTGCCTATGAAACCTTAGCAACTGAAATGACGCCTAACGCGGACGACCGTGTTAAGATGTCTTCCATCCGGCTGTTTATTTCAGCGTTTGCCACGTTCTCAGTCTCCGCTTTGCCAGCAACATTATTAGCAGTATTGGGTGAAGGTGCCGAAGCCTACACCATTTCTGGGATTGTCTTTGGGATTGTTTTTGCGGTCTGCACGTTGATTACTTACCGCGCAACGTGGGAACATTCGCCGCAAGAAGTTGAAGACTTTGAAAGTGCCAACCGTTCAGCGGATGCAGAAAAAGAAAATAGCTTTGTGGGTTCCTTACGAGATTACTGGGAGATGTTACGGAACAAGTCTGCACGGTATATGGTGTCGATTTACTTCATGACGTACTTTGCCAAGGATTGTTTCTCAACAGCATTTTTGTACTATGTTGTCTTTGTTCTAGGACTCACGCAGACAATTGGACAAGGGATTACATCACTTTCCTTTATTGGGATGCTAGTGGTTCCCATTGCAGCGTATATGCTGATTAAGACCAAGAATCCCAAGGTGAACTGGTCAACTTCATTCAGCCTGATTTTCGTTGTCATGGCTGGTTTCTTCGTGCTATCCATGATGCATGGTAATCTGGGAAAGGGCACGACAATTATTGTCCTGATTACGTTGGGGGTTCTGTGGCAGATTGGCCGTCAGTTCTTGGAATACACAGCATGGCAAGTGATTCCATTAGTACCAGATGTCGATACGATTGTCTCCAGTAAATTACGGACGGGGACCTTCGCAGCTGTTCAATCATTTACCCGTCAATTAACGGGTGCTCTGGGTTCCGCGTTACTTGGGTTCATCTTACAATGGGGTGGCTTCAAGGAAGGGGCGTTGCATCAGACAGCTCAAGCCCAAGATGCCATCTTAATTGTTTTGATTCTAGTGCCAGTCATCGCGATTGCAATCGCTTGGTGGATGGTAGCACGTTTCAACCTGAATCAACGGACACATAAGATCTTACATGCTGAAATTGAACGTCTTCAGGCGGGTGGTAAGAAGGATGAGGTTGATCCACACACCAAGGCAGTTGTTGAAGACCTAACGGGTTACACCTGGGACAAGGTATGGCAAGAAAATAAATAATTAATTTATCGCCAAAAGGCACGTGATAAATCCGTTTGGATGACCGCGTGTCTTTTTGAGGTTACTAAAGTTAACTGAAGGTAACGAGGTACGAAGACGTTGATATACGCATTACTTAATGCTCGGCCATAATAATTGGTGGCCGTCTGCGTAGCCGTGAGTGAGCTAAATTTGGACTCAGCCGTGGGATTTTTAAAGTGGTTTTCTTTGAAAATGGCGACTTTGAGACGTGGATTTCGGCTCAAAGCGAGGTCAGAGACCGTTCTTTGGCTCGGACCGTCCTGCCCACCGCGTTCCAGTCCAAATTTGGCGAACGGCAAGGCGGCAGGCTTGTAACCACAGTGTATGGGCATGGGTTGAGCGAATGGGCGATCACGGCTATACTAAGCGCAGACAGAAATTCAGGAGGTTTTCAACTTATGTCCTTTACCATTAATCCTGCGCAAGCCGCAGATTTAGATCAAATCATGATCATTGAGCACGCCGGTTTCTCACCAGCCGAGGCCGCGACATCCGCCAGTATGGCTGAGCGCATTGCCCTGATTTCCGACACCTTTCTTGTCGCCAAGCAGGGCGAGGAGGTTGTCGGTTACGTGGTTGGTCCGGCCTTTGGCCAGCGTTATTTGACCGATGCACTCTTCGAAAAGTCTACGCCCAATACGACCGAGGACGCGTATCAGACCGTGCTGAGTCTCGCCGTGAGCCCCGACCATCGTGGAGCCGGCATCGCCAGTCACTTACTAACGGCTCTCGCCACCGTCGCGCGTCAGCAACGGCGCCAAGGGATCACGCTGACTTGTCTCAAACGACTCGTTCCCTTCTATGAGGCCAACGGCTATGTCAACGAGGGCGTTTCTGCCTCCACCCATGCCGGCGAGACTTGGTACAACTTGGTCCTGCCACTAGCCGACTAGCTTGAGGCCCATTACGGCAATCAGGATAATGCCGACCCAGAGTAGCTTACGCCAGTTTCGAGATTCGCCGAAGAAAAGCATCCCCGTCAGGACACCACCGGCCGCGCCGATTCCGGTCCAGATGGCGTAGGCCGTGCCCATCGGCAGCGTCTGCAGGGCGAGGTCAAGGAAGCCAAAGCTGAGGCCGTAGCCGATGACCATTGCTAGCCAGAGAGGCCAGGTGTGGCGTTGCAGGGCCCAGTTCATAAAAGTGACACCGAGCATTTCACAAAGGCCCGCGATAACTAAGAAAAGCCATGCCATGTTAGGACTCCTCTCTGGCGGTGACCATTTGAAGACCGCCAATACCAATGAGCAGTAGAAAAATGAGGGCGACCTTGACCAGACTGACCGGTTCGCCAAAGGCCAGAACACCCGTGACCGTGGTGCCGAGTGTGCCCAGTCCCACGAAGACCGCGTAGGCCGTTCCGGCCGGCAGAACTTCACCAGCCTTAATCAGAAAGTAGAAGCTGAGAGTGACGGCGAGCGCAGTCAGCCCCCATTCCCAGAAGGTGGCGGCGTGCTTGAAGCCCACGACCCAACCGACCTCAAATATTGCGCCATACACGACGCGTAACCAATGTTTTAACATGTTTGTTCCTCCTAATTAATTCAAAAAAAGCCTGAGAAATGTTGTCTTAACGACGACATCTCCCAGGCTTTTTCCCTTCCGTGTCTACGGGACCCCCCGTAGGTTCCCTCTCGGACCAGTCCTGCAGACGCAGCGGAACCCTAGAGAACAGAATATGCGATTGATTCGGTAGCATTAGCTTAGCACGGATGACGGTCTGAGGCAACCAAGCTGTATGAAAATGATAAGTAAATCCTTTCACCAGAGCGCGAATTCACCCATCAAGTGACGTATTTCACTAAAAATGCAATTGATTACATTTCCGTCATACGTCACTTTGCCGGCCTTTTCTGAAAACTTGAGCGCGAAAAAGACGCATAAAATCGCTAATCCCGATGCTATACTGAAAACGATTTAAAAATGGCTGTTACGGTCATTAATCACTTGGTAATTAGACGCCGCGGGTCACGACCCCGCGGCCATACATGGAGGTAACAACTATGCAACTCGGAAGTATTGAAGCTGGCGGAACAAAATTTGTTTGTGCAATCGGTAACGAAGATTATCGCACGGATAACCGGGTGATTATTCCCACCACCACGCCAGAAGAAACGTTAAGTCAATGTATCGCTTACTTTAAACAATACCCAGATTTAAAAGCCATCGGAATTTCTTCCTTTGGTCCCATCGAACTCCGGCGTAACGCCCCTAAGTACGGGTACGTGACGGATACGCCGAAGGCCCACTGGTCCAACACCGACTTCTTGGGCCGGCTCAAGAAGGACTTGGACGTGCCGATGGCGTGGACGACCGATGTGAACGGGTCCGCTTACGGTGAATACGTGGTCTCCACGCTGTTCAACGAAAAGATCAATTCACTGGTCTACTTCACGATTGGAACTGGCGTTGGTGCCGGGGCTATTGTGGACGGTAAGTTTGTCGGCTCGATGGGCCATCCTGAAATGGGTCACGTCCGGTTGAAGCGGCATCCTGATGACCTCGACTTCAAGGGTATCTGCCCGTTCCACGGCGATTGTCTGGAAGGGTTGGTCAGTGGGCCAACGTTTGAAGCCCGGATCGGCAAGCACGGTCACGAAGTCCCAATGACCGATCATGTCTGGGATATTATGGCTTATTACGTGGCTCAGGCAGTCTTACAGGAAACGTTGATGTTACGCCCCGACAAGATCATCTTCGGTGGTGGTGTCGTCAGCGAAGCCTTCCTCGTTAAGGTACGCGCCGAATTCACGAAGCTCCTCAACGGTTACGTTGATGTGGGCAACATTGAAGATTACATTGTGATGCCTTCCGTAAAGGAAAATGGTTCAGCTACGCTAGGCGACTTCGCCTTAGCACTCAAAGAATACAACAAATAAGAGAGGAAGAATTACCTTATGAAAGCCTTAGTCTTAACTGGAACGAAAAAAATGGAGATTCAAGATTTACCTACCCCAGAAGTAAAACCTAACGAAGTATTGGTCGACACCGCCTATGCTGGTATCTGTGGGACCGACCGCGCACTGTACGCAGGTCTTCCCGGTTCAGCCGATGCTGTTCCACCAATCGTCTTGGGCCACGAAAACTCCGGTGTCGTTGCCGCTATTGGTAGCGAAGTGACCAACGTTAAAGTTGGCGATCGCGTGACCGTGGACCCTAACATCTACTGTGGTGAATGCGAATACTGCCGGACTGACCGTCCAGAACTGTGCGACAACTTATCTGCCGTTGGCGTTACCCGCGATGGTGGTTTGGAAAAGTCATTCACAGCACCAGCCTCGGTTGTTTACCCACTGCCTGACAGTGTTTCATTGAAGGCCGCTGCAACGACTGAACCAATCTCTTGTGCAGTCCACGGGGTAAAATTATTGGACTTAACGCCTTATCAAAAGGCCTTGGTCATCGGTGATGGTTTCATGGGGCAATTGTTTGTGCAATTATTACAAGCTTACGGTGTTCACCAAGTGGATTTTGCTGGGTTAAACGACAAGAAGTTAGCCTTCAACAAGGAAAAGTTTGGCGTGACCAACACTTACAACACGAAGCACGACAGCATTCCTGCCGACTACGACGTCGTTATCGAAGCCGTTGGATTGCCACAAACGCAGGAACAAGCTGTTGAAGCAACCAAGAAGGGCGCACAAGTCTTGATGTTTGGCGTTGGAAAGCCAGACCAAACCTTCTCCATGAACACTTACGAAGTTTACCAAAAGCAATTGAAGATCCAGGGGGCCTTCATCAACCCATACGCCTTCGAAGATGCGATTGCTTTGCTAGCCAGCGGCCAATTGGATGTTGAATCTTTGATCAGCCACGAAGTTAGCTTAGAACAAGTTGAAGATGTCTTGAATGGCAAGGTTGCAGGTGTCAGCAAGGCTGTTGTCAAAGTCAGCGACTAGTAAAGGTAAGGGATAATTGTGAAAGTTGAAACAGCAACTGATTTGAACGAAGGGGCTGAAACAATGGATGTCACCAGTAATGGGCGGACAATCTCGATGGGCAAAGCCATTGCCTACTTCGCATTATCACTAGTGATCAATTCGGCCGGAAATGTGCTGACGTTGGTCACTAGCGCCAAGATTCACCCGTCCTTTCTAGGGGCGGCCTATTGGTCAGCAGCCGAAGCCAACTTAGGGACCGCGTTTCACTGGAATTTATTCTGGGCATTTCTGATCATGGGGTTCTTGACGGCCGTGTTGAATGCCGTTCTGATTCACCACTGGGATTGGAAACGAATTGCCGGAAACATGGTCTTCATGGTGCCATTCTCCGCTTTGATTCAAGTGTTTGAAGACTTCTTCGATGGAAAGTATCCGGCGTTATTTGCTGGCCTACCAGAAGCTCATAGTATGGGGATGATCATCCTGTATATTGGACTGAACTTCTTAGGGGTTGCTTTCATTGCCGTTGCCATTTCCATCTATCAACGGGTCAACCTGGTGTTGCATCCCGCCGATGATTTAATGCAGATTCTGCGGTTCCGCTACTTCAAGGGGAACGCTGCCAAGGCGATGTGGGCGTCCTACATTCCACCGACCATCATGGCTATCGTGGCCGTGATTATCACGCATACTTTCGTGAACTTTGGTTTGGGTACAGTCTTTGCTTTCCTGGCCCAAGGTGGCATTACCGGGATTGCCGACAAGACGATCTTCCCGAAGCTGAAACACCAAGCAGTTGACGTTGGAAAAATTGACGATTAGACAAAGGAGCAATTAACTTATGGCAGTACAAGATTTCATTACCGGCATTCAACACGTCGGGATTCCTTCAAGTGATTTAGACAAGACGATTGCCTTTTACAAGTCTATTGGATTCGAACAGGCAGGGTTATTTCCTAACGGCGATAACCGGTGTGCCTTCATGCGGTTAGGCAATCTGACGATTGAAACTTGGGAGGGCGATCCCACCAATCCCCAAGCCGGTGCCATCAACCATATTTCACTGAACACGACCAATATCGATCAAGCCTTTGCAGCTGCTAAGGAACAGGGGTTAGATCTGGTAAACGATGAAATTCAATCCATTCCAACTTTCTGGAACAACGGGATTCGTTTCTTCAATATTCTCGGTCCCAACCACGAAACAATTGAATTTTGCCAAATCTTGGCATAGGTTTACATCCGGCTAGAGAGTTTAAAAGAAGTTTATTAGGGGGAAAGGTCCTCGCCGATTGCGGCGAGGACCTTTTGTGTCATAGCTGAAGGTTGAAAGTCCAAGTACACCTAGAAAGGTCCAGCTAACAGAGATTTAATCTACAAAATTAGGTGGAAGTGTGCCAGGAATTCCGGCGTCTGTGGGGACCGCCTGCGGCCTGAGAAGCGGTCCTCCGGCTCGGTTTGAAGCCTGCCAAAAATCGTCAGTCTCCAAACACGTCCCACGCTGTAAGCTGGTTTCCAGCTAACACCGTCGACACAGCTACCTGCATCTCTGGCCGCCTCCGGTTATGATTTGTTCTGTAATATAACATCAAGGTGACAATCGCTGGACTGGCGACTGCCTAATTTTAGTCTCATTATCGTTGTTGTAACAGTCATAATGGGTATTTTAGATCTTTCAATCTTCAAGTCATAGTTAAAAGTTGTCGTGTTGCCTGCGGCTGATTTGATTTTCAGCCAGGACAGATGCTGGTCCTAGACGATTAGTCACCTTTAATGATAGCAGCTAAAGAAAACGATTTCATCGCCTACACGACACTTGCAAACTCACCCATATTGTTTTCCGTCAGCTGTCGTTACCAGGAATGTAGGCTGAGATGTACGAAAAATGTAATCGATTACATTTGGGCCACGCTGAGCTGTGTTTAGGCTTTCTGAAAATTTATGGTTGGTGAAAGGGCCCTATTCAAGGGAGGTCTGATGTTATACTGAAAGCGCTTTAAAGGTGAACGGGCTAAGGATTCACAGTCCTGTAATTATGTGTTGTGGGTTACGACCCCGACGAAAGATGGAGGCAATATGTATGCAACTCGGCAGTATTGAAGCTGGGGGAACGAAATTCGTGTGTGCCATTGGTAATGAAGATTACCGGGTACAGGACAAGGTACGGATTTCGACGACGACCCCTGAAGAAACGTTAAGTCAAACTATCGCCTATTTCAAGCGGTTCCCGGATGTTAAGGCCATCGCAATTTCGTCGTTTGGTCCCATTGAACTCCGACACAATTCACCGAAGTACGGGTATATTACGAATACGCCTAAGAAGGGCTGGGCTGACACGGACTTCGTGGGGCGGCTCAAGCAAGACCTCGATGTCCCTATGTTCTGGACGACCGACGTGAATGGGTCTGCTTACGGCGAATATGTCATGTCGACGCTCTTCAATGAGCAGATCAACTCGTTGGTCTACTTCACCATTGGGACAGGCGTTGGAGCTGGCGCAATCATCAATGGTGACTTCATCGGGAGTCTTGGTCATCCTGAGATGGGTCACGTCCGGCTGAAACGCCACCCCGATGATTTAGACTTCCCTGGGATTTGCCCATTTCACGGCGATTGTCTGGAGGGACTGGTCAGTGGTCCGACATTCGATGCACGGCTGGGGAAACCTGGTAAGGACGTGCCGCTGACGGATCACGTCTGGGATATCATGGCGTATTATGTCGCGCAAGCCGCTTTGCAGGAAACGTTGATGCTGCGACCCGACAAGATTGTTTTCGGTGGTGGGGTCGTTAGCGAAGGCTTCCTGGTCAAGGTTCGCACCGAATTTGCCAAATTGTTAAATAACTACGTCGATGTTGGCAAACTCGAGGATTATATCGTGATGCCGGCGGTTAAAAATAATGGTTCTGCAACGATGGGTGATTTTGCCCTCGCACTTAAGGAATACAAAAAGTAGAAAGGGAGATTTCAATTATGAAAGCCTTAGTCTTAACTGGAACGAAACAAATGGAGATTCAAGATTTGAAGAAGCCAGAAGTTAACGCAAATGAGGTCTTAGTCAACACCGCTTACGCTGGTATCTGTGGGACCGATCGTGCGTTGTATGCGGGTCTTCCAGGCTCTGCGAATGCCGTTCCACCAATTGTCTTAGGTCATGAAAACTCCGGAATCGTTGCGGCTATCGGAAGTGATGTCACCAACGTCAAGGTTGGCGATCGGGTCACTGTTGACCCTAACATCTACTGTGGCCAATGCAAGTACTGCCGGACGGATCGCCCAGAACTCTGTGACAATCTGTCAGCCGTTGGGGTGACCCGTGATGGTGGTCTGGAAGAATCCTTTACCGCACCATCTTCTGTGGTTTACCCCATTCCCGAAAGTGTCTCGTTGAAGGATGCAGCGACGACTGAACCCCTCTCCTGTGCCGTTCATGGGATGAGCCTGATCGACGTTAAGCCTTATCAAAAGGCCTTGGTTATTGGTGATGGGTTCATGGGCCAGTTATTTGTGCAACTCTTACAAGCTTATGGCGTTCACCAGGTGGACTTTGCCGGGATCATCGATGAAAAGTTAGCCTTCAACAAGGAAAACTTTGGCGTTACCAACACTTACAACACCAAGCGTGACAGCATTCCTGCCGACTACGATGTGGTTATTGAAGCCGTCGGGTTACCGCAAACACAGGAACAAGCCGTTTCCGCTACCAAGAAGGGTGCACAGGTCCTGATGTTCGGGGTCGGTAAGCCAGATCAGACCTTCTCTATGAATACGTATGAAGTCTATCAAAAGCAATTGAAGATTCAAGGCGCCTTCATCAACCCATACGCCTTCGAAGATGCTATTGCGCTATTGGCCAGTGGTGAAGTGGACGTTGACGCTTTGATCAGTCACGAAGTTAGTTTGGAACAAGTTGAAGATGTCCTTAACGGTAAAATCAAGGGTGTCAGCAAGGCCGTCGTCAAGGTCGGCAACAACTAGTAAAGGTAAGGGATAATTATGAGAGCTGAAGCAGTCAGTCAAATCAACGATGGCGCGCAGAGTCGTGACGTCGACAGTGGCCGAACGCTATCGATGTCAAAGTCGTTAGCCTTCTTCGCCCTGTCGATCGTGATCAACTCGGCTGGAAACGTCCTCACGTTAGTCACTAGCGCCAAGATTCACCCGTCATTTTTGGGAGCGGCTTACTGGTCAGCAGCGGAGGCCAATCTCGGCGCAGCCTTTCACTGGAACCTGTTCTGGGCGTTCCTGATTTTAGGATTTCTGACCGCCGCGTTAAATACCGTGCTAATCCATCACTGGGACTGGAAACGGATTGCCGGGAACATGGCCTTCATGGTGCCATTCTCCGCGTTGATTCAAGTCTTTGCCGACTTTTTCAACGGGAAGACCGCCATGTTTGCGGGCCTGCCCGATGCACATAGCGCGGGGATGGTCGCCGGATACATTACCCTGAACTTCTTGGGGGTGGCGTTGATTGCCATTGCTATCTCGATTTACCAGCGCGTCAACTTGGTCTTGCATCCCGCCGATGATTTAATGCAGATTCTGCGGTTCCGTTACTTCAAGGGAAACGCGTCCAGAGCGATGTGGGCGTCCTACATTCCACCGACCATTATGGCCATCATTGCCTTATTGATCACGCATTCGTTTGTCAACTTTGGTTTGGGAACGGTCTTTGCCTTCCTGGCGCAAGGTGGGATTACTGGGATTGCCGATCGGGTGATCTTCCCGAAGCTGAAACACCAACAGGTCGATGTCGGTAAGTAATGGTTACGGAAATTTTCAAAGGAGCGTTAGATATGTCAGTTAGTGCGTATATTACTGGGATTCAGCACGTGGGAATTCCGTCAATTGATTTGGATGCCACCATGGCTTTCTACAAGTCACTGGGTTTCACCCAGGCCGGACTCTTTCCCAATGGTCAAAACCGCTGTGCTTTCATGCGACTCGGTAATTTGACGATTGAAACTTGGGAGGGCGATCCCACTAATCCAACGGCGGGCGCCATCAACCACATTTCGTTGAATACAACAGATGTCGATCAGGCTTTTGCTGCGGCTAAGGAACAGGGCTTGGATCTTGTCAACGATGAAGTACAGTCGATTCCGTCGTTCTGGGATCACGGGATTCGGTTCTTCAACATTCTGGGTCCCAACCACGAGACCATCGAGTTCTGCCAGATCTTAGATTAAGGATTTAGGTCTAAAGATTGAAAGCCAAAATGTTTGCGTTACTCTTACGACAGTAGGAATTAGCACGGCTAAATTAGTGAAAACAGCCGCACTCCGGCCGCCAGGGATTCCGCTTGCTGTGGGGAACGCCTCCAGCCAAAGGACGGGCTTCCAGCTCGCCTGAAAGCCGCCAAGTGCAGGCGTCTCTCAGGTCGTCCCACGATGTAAGCTAACATCGTCGACACGGCTAGCTCCATCCCTGGCCGCCTCCGGCTCTGATTGTGCGCCTCAATTTCAATCGCTGAATCCCATGTGGTTCCTAAAGTTTAAGAACAAGTCAACAACGCTTTTAGAAATATAATCCATGTTTCCTCAGACCAACTATGGTAGCCAAGAGGTCGGCAGATATGGGCTCAGGCGCGTCGTTCTACTTAGTCAGGGGGTGATTTCCCCGCTGGCTTAGTAGAAAACCAAGCTTGGAAACTCGGTACTTTCGACGCTTCAAGTTGTGTTCGCACCGATCCAGCCCATATCTGCCGGCCGGTAAGGCGATGGTTGGCCAACGTTGCCTAATTTTAGGCTCAGTAGCGTTGTGGCACCAGTCATAATGAGTACTTTGGAACTTTTAACCTTCAGAACCTAACTATTAGCTAAGTTGTCATAGGTGCTCCTTCGGCGGTCAAGCTTTAGTCGTGTCAGAGTTGTAATCTGCTATGAAAAAATTCAGTTAGTGACTAAGAAATCCTCGTCGATAACGGCGAGGATTTTGGTGTGGCTTATTTAATACGAGTTAGGCAGAATTCCCTCGTTTTCAAACAAGGGATGAATGCCATCATGCCTTTCGTTGCTTTATGATATAGTCTTCCACAGTCTCCTTGCTCATGTCACCAAGCGTACTCATGAAGTAACTAGGAGACCAGAGATGTCCACCCCAAATCTTTTGACTTTTTATCTCGGGATGTCATTCAAAGAACAAGTGCGCTGCCCCTCCCTCTTTGGCATTGTAAACGCCTCGTGTCGGTACTTAGTGACCCAGACCAAGTGGAAATGAAAGTTATAAACATAGACTCGTTCGTGAATAGAACTTACAATATTATCACTCATATGTAACCTCTATAAATATTATTATAAGTTGTTCTGCTATGGATACAGTATACTCATATGATATGCTAGGCTCAAGTAAAAGGAGGTGGCAGGCTATGGCGAAAACGATGGCGCAATTACCCTATCATTACGGGGTTAAGGTCCGAATCTTCCCTTCAACTGAACAGAAGCGTCTAATCAAGCGCAATAGTGATGCTAGTCGGTTTATTTACAACCAGATGAATGGGATGAACAATGAGCTATTCTGGTTAAAGCAAGTAAAGATTCCCATCACAATCGTCTTGGACCGAATAGCTGATTTGACGGAGCGTCTGAAGAAACCGTCAACTGCAATCTCTAATAGTCATGGTTGGCTAAACCATCCAGATTTTGACAGCCTGATGAAGGCCAATGCTATCAAAAATTACAAGACGGCCTGGAAGTTATTCCACCAAGTTCATCAGGCAGGGACTCCCAAGTTTCATAAGCGTGGTTATACTCAGAGGTATCAAACGTCGTGCCTTTACAGTACAAAGGTGAACGTACCATCTATGAACAATGGGAGTGTCAGATTCACTGATGCACGCCATCTATGGTTGCCCAAGTTAGGACGTCTCAGGTTCAAGGGGCTTCCATTGAAGATTTTAGAACGAGCCGCTGATATTAGAATTGGAACGACGACGGTCTCAATGGATGCGGCGGGCCATTACTTCGTGTCCCTACAAATTGGGTCTGAACATGCCTTTGCTACCAAACAGCCAGCTACTAAATCTGAGGTTGGCATTGATCTAAACCTTGACAATTTTTTGACGGATTCCAATGGACAGGTGATTGATAACCCGCGTTACTACCGAATGATTAAGGGTAAACTGGCCAAGGCACAACGAAAACTGTCTCGGCGGGCTAGACGGGCTAAAAAGATGCATCGACGCTTGTCAGATTCACGAAACTACCAAAGACAACGGCTATTGGTGGCTAAATTACAGCTTAAAGTTGCCAACCAACGTCAAAACTTTCTGCACCACGTCTCTA
>NZ_BAAFRU010000010.1:0-149826 GCF_045862015.1 Levilactobacillus muriae | reverse complement strand
GCTTTGGCTGTTTCACAAGCTTTAGATTAAGGATTCATCTGGCATTTGGGCTCAAAAAAAATTGCCTAATCTCAAAGGATTAGACAATTTTATAAATGGAATTACCAACAACAGTTGACATAGAACCCTGATTTTTAGGGGTAACTTTTGTATGAGGTAAGGTGTTGAAATCACCAGTCAACTTAACGAAACTGCAACAACTATCATTCGATTTTTGCCATGGTAATGCTGGCATGACTTATTTTTTAAAATTCGTGGAAACGACATCAAGAAGTGCGGGGGACACTTACACAACACTCATAACCATCAGCGGTAAGTGTTAGCCGGAGGTGGTCATAGATCGTGTTTACCGAATCACCAATACCGATACCGGCGAATACTTTGCCATGTAAGCCGCTTGACTGCCAAAGTGGCGGCTGACCCCTTTCTTCGCCAACGACCCCACAATCAACAAGTCTGGGTCTACCGCCGGAATCACATCCTTAACGATGGTCTCGCCGGGTTCGCCCTCGGCTACCATCATTCGGACATCCGCGACACCAGCCTTACGTGCTTGGTCCTTATACGCCCGAACGTGGTCTTCCAGATCGGCACGCTCACCATGAATAAAGTCCGTATCTAATGTCTGGTAAATATTTATCTGATGATCCTCCAGTACCGAAGCAATCACTAGTTCTGCGTCATCACGTTTCGCTAAATAAATGGCGTAATCAAATGCCAATAGCGCATCCTTGGAATCATCGACACCAACTAGAATCCGTTTAAACGCGGTCGCCATCAGCCATCCCTCCTTCAATTTAATCTCATGACTAACGCTCTTATCGATGCTAGTGTACGCGCATCTACCACTAAGCGATTCATTTTAGGGATACCGTTGGGGGCCATAACTAACTTCAACCATAAAAAAAGCCGGTAGACCGGGATTAACCGGCCTATCGACTTCGATAATTCAACTTATTAGCGGATAACCAGTACTGAGATTGGCGCATATTTTGCCATATAGGCTGCCTGGCTCCCAAAGTGACGACGGACACCCTTCTTGGACTCTGATCCTACGATTAACAGGTCCGGCTTGATGTGCGGAATCACGTCCTTGACGATGGTCTCGCCGGGATCGCCTTCAGCGACAACCATCCGTACGCGAGCGACGCCAGCGTCGAATGCCCGTTGCTGATACGTCGCAACGTGCTCTTCCAATTCGCGATGTTCACCATGAATGTAATCAGAATCCAGTGCCTGATAGACGTTCATGTCGTCATTTTCCAATACGGAAACGATGATCAGCTCTGCATCGTCTCGCTTCGCCTGATGCGTTGCATAATTAAAGGCTAACAGGGCATCTGGGGAGTCATCGACCCCGACTAAAATGCGTTCAAATGTTTTTGCCATGGGTTAGTCCTCCTTGTGTAGTTGCTGAGCGTCGGTAGCGGCTTCAACGGCCATCCGCTTGGCACTGCGATGCAGCTCCCAAACGGTCCAAGCCAACAATGCAATGATTGCCAGATTCAACGCCCACGCAATGACATTAGCCATGGTTGTTTCACTGGCAGATGGTGCACTGCCAAAGAAGGCGGCGATTGACGCCGGCATGTTATACAGGTTCAACCCAGTCAGTAAGAGTACTGAGAACCAGCCCAAACTCTTAATCCACCAGGAATTCTTGAACCGCTTACCCATCTCCAGCTTGCTATCCGTCATCATCAATAACGGGAGCATTGAGAATGGTAAGGCAAAGGCCAGAAAGACTTGCGAATTGTTCATCAAATCATTTAATGCCGTGTGTTCGTCAATGGCACTCTTACCACTAGTCAGCATGACACAGATCAATACTGGAATAACCGAGATCAACCGAGTAACCAGTCGACGTAACCATAGTGGCATCCGCATGTGGACGAAACCTTCCATGATAACTTGACCCGTTAAGGTCCCGGTAATCGTAGAATTTTGCCCGGATGCTAACAAAGCAACGGCAAATAATGTTGATAAAATTCCCGTCTTAGCGACCCCAGCCAACAAGCCATTGCTCATCGTGTTGGTATCAGATAAAGCCTGGAACAGACCGAAGAAGGAAGGATCCTTGACGGCACCACTCTTGAAGACAGCGACCCCCATGATTAACAGTAACGCGTTGACGAAGAAAGCAAGCGTCAGTTGAATGTTGGAATCCAGACTAGCAAACTTCACCGTCCGTGCAACATCATTCTCATCCTTGTGGTTGATCTGACGCGTTTGAGAAATTGCAGAATGCAGGTAGAGGTTATGTGGCATGACTGTCGCCCCAATGATTCCCAGCGCCCCACTAATTGGCGTTTGACCACCAACCGTTGGTGAGGAGGAAATCGTCTTAATGTTAGGAACTAATCCTGCAAAGACACCCGCCCAATCAGGCTTGGATAAGGCAACTTGATAGGCAAAGACTAGCAAAATTACCAGAATCAAACAAACGACGATTGCTTCAATCTTCCGAAAACCAATCTTGGTCAGCAGCAATAATAGCAGAACATCAAATACGGTGATAAACACTGAAATGACCAATGGAATGTGGAATAACAGATACAAAGCAATCGCGGCCCCAATGACTTCGGCAATATCCGTCGCCATGATGGCAAATTCAGTCATGATCCATAACACGATGCCTAACGATTTACTGGTACGGGCACGAATGGCCTGCGCCAAGTCCATTTGACTCACGATACCAAGTTTAGCCGCCATGTATTGTAATAACATCGCGATCAAACTTGAAATCAAGATGATGGACATCAGCAGGTATTGGAAGTTCTGCCCACCGGTAATTGATGTGGACCAGTTCCCGGGATCCATGTATCCCACCGCAACCAGTGCGCCAGGCCCAGAATACATGAACAGCGCCTTCCAAAAACTAATATTTTTGGGAACAGCTACGGTACCGTTTATCTCCTCCAATGAACGGCCGTTGGCATATTCAATTAATTTGTGCTTTTTAACATTATCACTCATGTTAAAAGCCTCCTCCTCAAAAATTTCTAACGGGTTCATTGTAACGTAAAAGTTAACCTTTGCAAATACTTTTTTAGGGCCACTTAACTTTAATATGCGTACAAATTAAGATATTAGTAAATGTATTAAGCGGTTTCATTACTGGTAGATCCCCTTTTTCAAACATCATTTGCTATGGCTAATTCCTACAAAATATTTTTTTGGGCACACCCAACAAATAATCTCTAAAACGCCCATAAATCAACGTTTTGTCTATTAAATAAAGTGAACTTTCATAACACGTTAATTGATGGATTCCAGAAAAAGTTGCAACCTCGCCACAGAACCCTTAAAATTTCAACTGGAGAATATAATTTTTAGGGGTACTTAACTATTTTTAATTTATCGGGGAGCTGATTGCATGTTGAATCATCGAAATACCTATTTGAAGATTATTGCCGAGTGCAATTTTGCCCGGCCACGTGTTAGCAATAAACAAATCATTCACTTTGCCAATGTTTCACCAGCCACCGTGACCGAAATGACGCGGTCATTGGAGCGTGCCGGCCTCGTTAATCGACGACGCTACACTGGGGTCACCCTCACTGCAGCCGGGGAGCAACTCGCCTGCCAACTGCTTCACCACTACCGTCTCTGTGAGACCTTCCTGGTAAAGAAGCTCCATCTTCCACTAACTGCAGTTCCGGATCAAGCTTGGAGCATGGCCGCTGAACTGACCGGTGAAACAGCGCTGGCACTTAACCACTATCTTGGTGAGCCACAACGCAGTCCATTCGGCGGCAGCCTCAGTCCTGACCAGATTCTAAACGATCAGCCTATCACGCGGCTAAGTGCCGTCCCTGCAGCGACAACCGTTGTTCTCACGAGTTACTTGGAGTCAACCGCATTGGTCGACTACCTACAGCATCTGGCCTTGCCCTTCGGCGTACCGCTTCACGTCACGAAGGTCGATACCGGTCTCAACCTCCTCTACTTAGAGGACGCCCAGCATCAAGCGTTCACACTCAACGATCAAGCCGCAGACTATATTTACACGAAAAAGGCGTGAGCCACTTTGCTCACGCCTTCTAGAGGATACGATTTATATAACGACAACTTTGTCTACCATTCAGTCCGTGACGTCTAGTCGTTCACGGATGCCCACACGTCTAGTAGAATCATACTGATATAAATTTAAAAATAGAAACCGACACACTACAGTCGCAGGCGACTATAGCTCGGACCCAAGCTTAGGCGCCTTGGCCTTCACGTGCCTGTGTCGCAACGGTTGCGGCAGTTGCACTACTGTCATCAGATGATGGCAGGCGCTTCAACCCAACGCCAGTGAACCCACTGAGAATGGAGAAGACCGGTGACAGGAGACTGAAGAAACAGAATGGCAGGTATGCCAGCGTAGAAACGCCCAGCGTGTTAGCTGCAAAGACGGCTGCAACCCCCCATGGTACCAAGTAGTTGATAACAGTCCCACCATCTTCAAGGACTCGGCTCAAGGCCAAGTTATCCAGGCCACGATCGTTAAAGGTTTGCTTGAAGGCTTTCCCAGGTAAGATCACGGAGAGGTACTGTTCCCCAACAAAGATGTTCACACCAATCCCAGAAAGGATAGCGGCAGTGACCACGGAACCGGTATTCTTCAGACGTTGGGCCAGTGGTACCATTGCCGTCTGAATAATGTTGAACTTCATTAACAGACCACCAAGAGTCAGCGTCAAGATAATCAAGGAAACCGTGGACATCATGGCACTGATCCCACCACGGGAGAGTAAGGCGTCAACACTAGCATTCCCCGTCTTGGAAACGAAACCAGATTCAATCATCGTCGCAACACTGCTCAATGACGTTGCGGGCTTTTCGATGAATAACATCACAATCCCTAAACCAACGTTCAACAGCAACGTGGCGATAGCGGGAATCTTCCGCCATGCACAGACGAACATCACAATGATTGGCAAGGCAGCCCACCAAGTTACGGAGAAGTTAGCAGACAAGGTAGCAATCGTCTTGTTGATTTTGCCCATTGCGTTAGCGTCAGATGAACCCGTTCCTAAGACGAAGTACAGCACCAGGGAAACTAAGAAAGCAGGAATCGTCGACCACATTAAGTTCTTGATGTGCGCGAACAGTTCGGATTCAGCAATGGCCGAAGCCAGGTTGGTCGAGTCTGACAGTGGTGATGTTTTATCACCGAAGATAGCTCCAGAGATGATGGCCCCAGCAACTAATGCTGGGTTAAAACCCATCGTGGTTCCCATCCCGAACAGGGCAATCCCAATCGTGGAGATGATGGTAAAGGCACTCCCGATGGACGTCCCAACAATTGCACAAACTAAGAAAACGGATGGTACGAACCACTGTGCTGAAATCAAATGGAACCCGAAGACCATCATGGATGGAATAATCCCAGCGGCGATCCAAACACTGATCAACGCCCCAATCAGGATGAAGATAAAGATTGGAATAATCCCAGTCTTAATGCCCGCGATGATCCCACCGTGAATGTCATCCCATTCAGCGCCACGAACCTTGGCCCACAGGATAACTAAGGCAATGACCAGTAACACTGGTGTCATTGGTGATAAGCCAAACTTGATAACACCCAAACCCATAATCAGTAACATAACTAGCAGAATAATCATTGCTTCACCAAAACTAACTGGCTTCCATGCTCTCTTGTTTTGTTCTTTCATAGAAATCGCTCCTCTTTGTTTATGCCTAATTTATGTATAAAAAAATCGCCCCCGCTGCAATCAACATTGCAACAGGGACGATTTAGACTTCAACCGTGGTACCACCCAGCTTGAGCCACTGGTTCTAGACCCAGTAACTCCACTCACTAGATGGTAACGGCTCTAGTTATTATCCGCCTGCCGGAGCAGGACATTCCACTGTATTTCGTCGTAATCACCCTGATCGGTTCGCAGCAACCACCGACTTTCTGACACACAGATGACACGCTACTTGGTAATGGAAATTAGCGTTCGTTATTCGATTGATTTGATAATAGCACGATGAGAAAGTATCGTCAACCTCTAATCAAAAATTTATTTTAACGAAGTTGGATACTCTAGCATCCCGCCAACGTGAGCTAACGCCCCAGCTGTCAACGGTTTGATGAGGTGACTCCCCATCGGTACAGCTAGGCTATTATGAATTGAAAAATCTTCTGCCATCACATAACCCCGACCGCCAAAGAAATTCATATCACCCACCACGCTGATGGCCGCAAAGCCAGCCAATCGAGCTCGGGATTCCAATTCACTTAGGAGTTGACTCCCAATTGCTTGGCCTTGCCACTCGGGCGCAACGGCCAGTGAAGCCAGTCCAAGAATTGTGGTCATGTGCCGGTTACCACGAATCGTCACGGGACTCAATAGGCCATGACCCACGACCTCGTGAATTTCTGGCTTGGCAACAACTTCTAAACTTGGTTGATAATCGTAGGTCGTCCGTAGCCGGTGAATCAGATTACCCTCGGTACCGGCACTGGCCTGAGCGGGCGTGAACGCCGCCGTAACCAATTGGTCTACCTGTTTAAAATCTTCCGGTTGAATGGTTTCAAAACTCAAATTCAATTCGTCTACCTCTCATTTCCAAAGCGGTCTGCAACAATACTGTGCTATTATACACGACTCACCATTAAATGCGAAACTTTCGTTTGGTAGTGATGGTTTTGTTTACTGAAACTTAACGAACCTAGTTGAGAGCAGCCATTTCCGACTAAGTAGGGGCTTAACTAAGTTCCAAATTTTAATCACACTCTCTCAAGCATCTCCTCGCTCCTGAAAAAGTTTTGTTTAACCCATTTTCTACATCAAAACCACCCAAATATCTACTAAATATGACAGCTGTTTGAACTCTCACTAACTTATCACCGAAAATAACTTGAAATCTCGCCCGGAACCCCGTAGACTAAACGCAATCATTCAAGAATCGAGTTGAATCCTATGACGTCCAAACAACGTTGGGCTGCCCTTTCCGTACTCATCTACGTCGTTTTTGTCCTCATTGCGATTTTTACCGGCTTCATCGCGCCTAGTCAGATTGGCCTGGAGTGGACGATTTTTTGGTACTTCACCGTGGCCGGACTTTGTTATTACTTTTACTTTAAAAACGTCAGTTATCGCGAAGTTATTTATTACGCCAAAAAACTAGGCTATCACAAGGATGACCTAGTTTCGATGGTCTCTAAATTAAAGGAAACTCAGGATGTGCCCGATCCGGACCATCCCCATATTTTCAGTCCTTTTGCAAAGATCCCCCTCACCGTCGTCAATCAGTTGACCGACCAGCTAGAGGTCCTCGCTAAGACACAGAACATTCCACCCTACCGTTGATTACTTGCGGCTAGCGTACGTCTGAGATTTTTTGAGCCAGGCTTCATCAGCAGGATCTGGACCCACGCGTTTGCCGGCGTCCAAGTCGCTGATGGCCCGCATTTCATCTTCATCCAAGCCAAAGGCAAAGACATCGCGGTTCTGCTGAATCCGTGCTTCGTGGATGGACTTAGGAATCACGATTTCTTCACGTTGAATGTGCCAGCGTAAAATAATCTGGGCGGCACTCACATCGTGAGCTGCGGCCAATTCGTTGATGACAGGATCAGTCAGCGCGTTGTTATTACCCCCACCCAACGGACTCCAGGCTTCGTGCAAAATCCCTTGCGTTTCCAGATAAGCATGCAGGTCGTCTTCTTGGAAGTACGGGTGCGTTTCAATCTGATCGACTACGGGCTTGACCGTGGCTGTTTCCATCAGCTTCTCGAGTTGCGCTTGGTTAAAGTTGGAAACCCCGATGTTCTTGATCTTGCCGTCCTTGTACAGGTCTTCCATGGCCCGCCAACTTTCAGCATAGCCGGGAGCTGGCCAATGGATCAGAAACATGTCGAGGGTCTCAAACCCTAACTTGTCCAATGTCTCCTGGAAAGCTTGCTTCGTTTCGTCATAGCCACGTACGCTGTTCCAAAGTTTGGAAGTCACGAAAATATCTTCACGCTTCACATCACTCTCGCGAATGGCTTCACCGACCCACTGTTCGTTGCCATAGTACGAGGCCGTATCAATGTGTCGGTAACCGGCAGCCAATGCCCACTTGACCGCGTTCTTCGTGTCTTCGGCGTTGTCGACTTGGAAAACACCCAAGCCAAGCTGGGGAATTCGGTTGCCATTATTTAGAGGTAATTCAGGAATGTCATTATGCAAAATAAAAACCACCTTTCAAACTTAGTTCCACTACCATCATACAATATGCTGGCAGTTTTCGCGGTAAGAAAGCTGGATAAAATGTAAAAATTAGGGCTAAAATTTTCTTCTGCGCCCGTTTTGCGTTACTATGGAGGGTGTGGTAGTTTGTCGTTCCGGCGGCAAGCTTGTTTTTTCACACCGTTTCTGACATGGAGGTTTTTCAGTTGAATAACCAAGAACCAAAATCACGCGTACAACGGTATAATTTTAATCAAGATCCTAACCGCCCTATGCGTCAACGGCCACGAAAGCCGCGGCGTTGGTGGCCGTGGGTCATGACGTTATTAACGTTGGCCATCGCTATCCTGTTGGTCTTAGGCATCACTCACCATAATAATTCCGCATCCAATACCACCTCGTCGTCGAGCAATAGCGCCTCCCTCGTGGCTAAGGCCTCGTCCGTTTCCGAACAGACCGCTTACGAAAGTTTTAAAGACAAGTACGATGGCTACAATGATAATGGCCTTACCGTTTCGCAAAAACAAAAGCTACAGAATGCTATCAATGATGAATCTAATAGTGCCGTCCAAGCTCGCGAGCAGAAGCTACTTAACCAAGCACAGACCAAATCGTCTAGCGCTAGCAGCACAAGCACGTCGAGCGCCTCATCGAGCAGTCAAAGTCCAACATCGTTCGACTCCGTGCACACCTTCTCTTCTGTTGAAGACGCCCAAAGTTGGGCCCAAGCTTCTAAGAATCAATGGTTGCAGGCGGGCTACACGACCTATACGATTACATCGGATGGTCAGGGAAACTACAATTTACAGTTTGTCCGTTAAACGCGGCGCTCACAGGAGCGTCCGCGTTTTTTGTTGTGTCCAAAGCTCTATTCGAGCCTGGGACAAAACCCCAGACTCTTTTTTTGCTCTCCTAAGCTATATTGCTGAAATGTGGGCCAAAAGGCAGCTGACTCCGCTTAAAACTGATAGCCGAACAATCCAAACCCGGGATTATCCGGCTATCAGCCTTAATGCTCGCCAGCTAATCGCCTTTTGTCCCACTCTCACCTACCCTTTCTTCCGGTGCGTCGTCGACTCGAGCTGGCGCTGCAAGTCATCGACCTTCGTCGTCAATGTTTCAATCTTCGTCAACAACTGGTCGAGGTCGGCCTGTTCGTGATCCTCTTGACTGGCCGCCATTTGTTGGCCCCTAGCCGTGAAGAAGCCACTGATGGTACTGGTCAATAACCCGATGAACCCGACGCCACCGATCATCAGGACGCTGGCAATGATCTTACCAAAGGCCGTGTGTGGCGTCTCATCCCCATATCCAACTGTGGTGGCCGTCGTAATGGCCCACCACAAGGCATTTGCTAGGCTCTGCTTCTCGGTCAGGGAGAAGAGAAAGGCACTGATGACGATAATGGTCACACTGAAGGAAAATAGATAAATGAAGCCGGTCTTATAAATGAACTGATGATAGGCCCGTGTCCACTTGCTATTGATCCGTAACCGCCAGAATAAATGATGGTAGCGAATCAACCGAACCAGCCGGCCCAACCGGAAGAAGGCAAACACCGGATGGAGGGGAATAATGCCCAACAGATCGAATGCCGACTGAACGAGAAAAATTTTGCGATTCTTAGTCAGTAACAACCGGGCAACATAGTCAATGGCGAACACCACCAGCAGACTATTAATGATTGCCATTTCGATGGCGGAACTCCCCACTCCAAGTAGCAATAGCAATACCGTACCAACTGAGACCAACGTCGATAGCGTGACACCCACGTGGTAGGCAATTAGTCGTGGTTTCCGTTTTGCCATGGTCGTTCCACTCCCCCCGATTACAATTACATCTCAATATAGGCGCTTCTCCCAGAATTACCAGCCACACGGATGAGATTTAAGCAGTTTGCTAGGTTCTATATGTAAACTTAATAATTTTTCGAACGCCTTTTTTCCGACTATGACCACACCAAAAATGGCGATTACCTGGTTTAGCGGTAATCGCCATCACTAATTTCTTTACTTGAAGGTTGAAAGATCTAAAATACCCATTATGACTGTTGCAACAACGACGCTGAGACTACAATTAGACGACGTCGTCTAAACCAGCCGGCTTACCGTTCGCCAAATTTAGGCTGGAACGCTGTGGGTAGGACGCCGCCAGCCTGAGAAACGGTCTGCCAGCTCGCTTTGAACCGCCCAACCCGCGTTTCAAAGTCGCCATTTTCCAAGCAGAACACTTGGAAAATCCCACGGCTGAACCTACGTAGACAGTGATCAACCATTGTGAACTAACGTTGTCAGTCCGGCGATTGTCACGGCAATGTCAGGTTAAAGAACAAATCATAACCGGAGGCGGTCAGAGATGTAGGTAGCTGTGACGACGGTGTTAGCTGGGGACCAGCTTCCAGCGTGGGACGCGTTTGGAGACTGACAGGTTATGTCAGGCTTCAAACCGAGACGGAGGACCGCTTCTCAGGCCGCAGGCGGTCCCCACAGCCGCCGAAATCTCTGGCAGCCGCAGGTGGTAATTTCCAACTAATTTTATGGACTAAATCTCTATTAGCTGGATTTTTCTAGGAGTACTTGGACTTTTAACCTTTAGTTTACTTATTCAATAACACTTTCTGGCTCGTGGACTTGCTGCAGAAAGGCTGGCACCAACGCCTCATAGAAGTCGATAGCTTGTAAGTATTCCTTGATGGAGATGTATTCATCAATTTGATGCGACGTGTTGCTTCCAGGACCGATTTCAATACTGGTAAAGTCGGCCTTGGCCCGCAAGAATTCCGCACCATCATTGGCACCACCAGAACCCACGATCTGCGTCTCGTGACCACAAACCTGATCACTAATCTGCTTGGCCAATTGAACCAAAGGTGCCTGGGGATCACCCGGAATCGCCTCTTCGGGGAAGCTATAACTAAGATCAAGCTGTACGCCATCCTCCGCATTCAGCTGCGCAATCAACCCCGCCAACTCATCGTAGATCACTTGGTTGGGGTAAGCGGGAATTGTTCGCATATTCGCCATCAGTTCGGCATGTGCCGGAATCGAATTGATCTGTTCACCCCCAGAAATCAAGTCCACGTTGTGTAGCAGGCCGCCCAGAACGGAATCGGTTTGCATATGTTTGGCCATCAACGGCCCCACAGCATTGTAGAACTTCATCAAGTTATCAATCGCATTGATCCCATTCTCCGGTTGGGCACTGTGAACACCCTTCCCGGTTGAAACGACCTTGTAATCAATGACCCCCCGAGCCGTGTAGACGACGTTATCTAAACCACTAGGTTCAGCAATGACCAGGCCCGCCAGTTGATCCGCGTAGCCTTCGTCCGTCAGCTGACCTGCACCGTATTCACCAGTTTCTTCGCCCACCGTGGCCAGCAACCGAATACTCCCGGGCAATTGCGTGCCCTGTTCCAAAAACTCCAGCATCGTAATCACGATGGCAGCCAGCCCACTCTTCATATCAGAAGCGCCCCGGCCAAAGAGTTGGTCACCCACAACTTCACCGGCAAATGGGGCGTGTGTCCAAGCAGATTCGTCCCCAGCCGCGACGACATCCATATGTCCAGAAAGCCCCAGTTGCGGCCCTTCATGGCCAATAGTCACTACCAGGTTGTCCCGGTCATTGGCGTAAGTTACTTTCTCGATCTTTGCTTGAGGATACGGTGCAAACAGGCTAGCAATGTATTCTGCTACCTGGGCCTCATGATCATTTACTGAGGGTATTTGAATCAAATGCTGTAAAATGGCAATTTTTGCTTGAGGAGTCATTCGCGTCAATCCTTTCGTCGTTTCGCTAAGTTGTTATTAGCATACGCCCTTTTGTGCAAAAATCAAGCTGTTTTTGCAATTATATTAGTTTTACTCTACTTATTCGCATTTTTATACATTATTCATGAATATTCGCGACGAGCGTTTGACTGCGGTATAATGAAGAGTGTTAGATATATCTAGGAGGGATTTCATGCGAATCGTTGTGCCAACCGAAGAAAATGGCTACTTAGCCGATGAATTTAGCAAGTACGCCACGGGTGATGACGTCTATGGCGGGCAACCCGTCAAATCATTTCCCATCAAGCTTCACAAGATACCGAAGAAGACTCAAACGCTAGCACTGAACCTCATTGATTTCGATGCCGTTCCCGTTAGTGGTTTTCCTTGGATTCACTGGGTCGCCGCTAACTTTCCTGGAACGACGCGCGAAATCCCAATGGACGTCTCCCGGACCAATGCTATTCCCCACGTCCATGGCCGGAACAGTAATGGTGGATCGCTGGTCGGAAATACCGATCCAGCCGTTTTTCAGAATTACACCGGGCCGTTCCCACCAAATGCTGACCATGACTACAGTCTGACGATCTATGCATTAAATACTAAACTCGACTTGGACGATGGCTTCTGGTTAAATGACCTCCTCCATCAAATCAATGGTCACGTTCTGGACACCGCCACTATTACCTTGCGCGGACGCGTCTAGACAACTCAGCTCAAAGAAGAAGGCTAATTATGGGACAACAATATCAACAGATCTTAGTGCCCGTGGACGGCTCCATTCAAGCGGAACTGGCTTTAAAAAAAGCAGTAACCGTCGCCCAACGTAATCACGCTCACATTGACCTGCTCAATGTCTTGCGGATCAACCACTACGGCTTCTACGCCAGCGGTTCCATGCCGGGCAGCGTGATTCATGAATTGGCAACGGACGCGACATCTTACCTGACCTCACTGGTCGAAACAACCGCAGCTGCTACTGGTTTCTCCGACCTTGACATTCACGTGCGGTTCGGCAATCCTAAGACGGTCATCGCGCACGAGTTTATCCGTGACCACCAGAATGACCTGATTATGCTGGGGGCCACTGGGATGAGTGCAGTGGCCCGGATGGTCGAAGGCTCCGTGACCGCCTATGTCAGTCGGATGGCCGACGTAGATGTCATGGTCATTCGAACCGATGAAGCAGGCAACCCGGTCGATACCAAGCAAGTTGCCGTTAAGAACCAAGATCAGCCAAAACTCTAATTGCATATTCTGTAAATTCTTGCATAAAAGGATGGTGCTTCTCCAAATCTCTGGAGAGACACCATCCTTTTTACTCACAATTTCAAGCGTACATTCTATAACTGAAGGTTGAAAGTTTCAAAATACTCATTATGGCTGGTGCCACAACGATACGGAGACTAAAATTAGGCAACATCGTCCAACCATCGCCTTACCGGCCGGCAGATATGGGCTGGAACGGTGCGAACACAACTTGAAGCCTCGAAAGTACCGAGTCTCCAAGCTTGGTTTTCTACTAAGCCAGTGGGAAAACCACCCACCAGCTAAGTAGAACGACGCGCCTGAGCCCATATCTGCCGACCTCTCGGCTTACTTGGGTGTCCTACGGCAATATAGCCAGATGATGCCTATAGAAACGTTATTGATTTACGCTAAAACGTTAGCACTCATCTGGAACTCAACGTTTGACATTGACGTGCACAATCAGAGCCGGAGGCGGTCAGGGATGGAGCTAGCCGTGTCGACGATGTTAGACCGGGCGATTCTTTCCCGGCCTTACATCGTGGGACGACCTGAGAGACGCCTGAACTTGGCGGCTTTCAGGCGAGCTGGAAGCCCGTCCTTTGGCTGGAGGCGTTCCCCACAGCAAGCGGAATTCCTGGCAGCCGGAGTGCGACCCTTGTCACTTAATTTAACGGTGACAATTCTTACGGTCGCAAGAGTAAGGTGGGTACTTTGGCTTTCAACTTTTAGCTCTATAACTGTTTACGATACCACAAGACCCCGTAGCTAACCGCACAGACGACGCTGGCTGTGAGACCAGCCCAGCCTCCTGGCACGTGGTAACTGATGACCACTCGGTTCCGACCGGGTGTCAAGGGCACTGCGATCATATCACCGAGTACGGCACGTGATTTAACCGGCTGCTCATTCACGGTGATGCGCCACCCATTGTCCTGTGGCAAGCTCAGGTAGGCCCAGTGCTTGCTAGGCGTGGCCGTGACAGTTCCTTGGTAGTTGGTCCGCAAATGCCCACGATGCTGCCGTAGCCGTAGTGCATGGCCACTAACGGTCTGATGGACCGCCGCCATGCGACTTGTAGGCAACGTGGCCACCTCTAAAGCTTTAGGCGTTGGCCGATTGCTAGCGTATTTGACAGTCAATGCCTCGCCTCGCCGATACTCACCCAGATTAATCATGCTGGTATTCCCATCTGTCTGCATCTTTGGCGCAACATTATGCCCGTTGACACTCATCGTGGAATACTTGCTAGCGCTGGTGGGATCAAAGAGATAGACGCGTCCAGTGGCCTGAGGCGTCACGTGCCAAAGGTGATTATAGACAAAATTGGTCGGGTGATTGTTAACCCGCCAAATGGCCTTGACCTGATCATGACCAGCTGTCACCGGCACAAAGTAAGCGTGCCGACTGGGTCGCAATGCCTGTAGGATTTTTTCTTGATTAGCAATGGCACTGGCTGTCAATTTAACATGTAAGAGTTGCGAACTGACGGCAAACCCCATCCCGCTGTAGCTTCCCACGCGAACGCTAGCCTCCTTAGTCACCTTATTATGCACCCCGAAGAGCATCTCAGTAACCGGTGTAAAGCCTTGATTGCTGAGGCGGCGAGGATCACGGGTATAGAGTCCGAGTTGTTTGGCCATAGTCATCGTGTTCGCCGGTGTCGTCGAACTATATGCGCCGGTTCCGTTGTACCCCAGCCACATGGCATCGTTGTAAGGATTATAGTGATGCTGGAAGCCCGGAGCCACGGTTGGTGCATCGTTGCGAATACGATACAGCTTAGAAGTTGTCGTCACCGGTTGAAGGCGCTGGACAGATTGCTTATAAGCCTTGGCGTAACGCTGCTGGCTCCCATAATCGATACCGACTAGCGCAAAACTAAAGTTCACAAATAGTTCAATAATGACAACGACGCCAAGCCAAACCGGCGGCACAGCCTTAATCCATAGCAGTCCAGCCGTGACTGCCAAGATAGCGAGACTCGTCAGCACCGCTGCCCAGTTGATTGGCTGAAGGCTGGCGTAATAACCGGACTGCGTCCACGTCTGCATCAGCGGAATCAGCCAGCTCCCCAACAACATCAGTCCGCCTAAAAGTAATGGCGTTCCCCACCGCCAACGATTGGACAGCTGTGTCAGACCTGCCTGCCAGGCACTACTGGCAATTAAAATCAGGACGAAACTAAAGAAGAAGCTATTACGGAATGGGTATCCGGAGGGTGGTGTCATCAAGTGCCAGATTGTATTGAACCCCCGTAACCACATTCCCATGAATAGAAATAAAAGAAGCAGGGCAGCCCGAAGTTTGGTCCAAAACTTAATCTGTGGCAACCCAAAGTAAGCAATCGCTAACAAGGCTACCAGTGATGATGAAAAGATTGCTGGCCCGTGACTCAACCGTTGTAGATAATCTCCGGCCCCCACGCCCAGTTGGTTAAAGAATTCGAGTCCAAACATCGGAATCAAGTGGAAATTTCCAACTTGTCCTTGCGTTTTGGGCGTTGCCAGCATCCCTAGGACGGTGGGCAAGAGAATCACCAACGTACTTCCAACACTCAGTAATGAAGCGCCAATGAAGCGATAACACAGGTGGCGCTTCGTCTGGAACCACGCCCGTACCGATTGACCGGCCGGCCATTCAGCAGTCAACATATACACGAAGTACGCTACGATAAACAGACAGGTCATATATCCCAGATAGTAATCCGTCAAAACACTGACCAGTAGCCAGCAAAAGTAGCCTCCCGTGCGCCCCGTAATAACGAGTCGGTCAATGCCCCAGGCGACTAGTGGGAGGAAGATTAAGGCGTCCAACCACATCAAATTAAAGAAATTCAGAGCAACAAATCCACTGAATGCAAAAGCTAACCCGAAGACACCTGTAAATAGCTGCTGCGTTCGCCAGTGTTCTTGCAAATAGAATGTCATGGTTCCGGCAATTGTCGCAATTTTCAACATGATAATCACGGCCATCGCAATCGGCATTTGACCCGCCTTAAAGAAGATCAAAAGTAGATTAAATGGACTCAGTAAATAGTACGCAATCGTCGGTACCCAACTGGTTCCTAAGGCCTGGTGAAAATTAAACAAATCCCAGGCATGCCCGCGGACTAGGCGCGTAAAGTCCGTAAAAAAAGGAATGTACTGTGTTCCCAAATCACCGATCAATAGGTTGCGGTCGCCAAAAGGTGTGACCCCGCGAATCGCAAATAAACTGACCACCAAAATTAACGCGACCATCCCAGCTAAAACGGGATTTCGCCAGTGGTTGAATCGCAATCTTTCTCGTCGCATTTTCTTAAAATCTCCCCGAAATCTAAACTACACCGTTGCAAGTCCTGTTGAAGCTGTCCCCTGATAACCTGTACTGGGCTTGCTTGCATCATATCCGCTACTCGAACGCTTTCGGGTAGCTCTCTTTTTTTATTGTACCATTTACCTGTCGACAATTGGGCCAACCAAAATGTAAATTTCGCTTGCAGAATTTATTTAATATTCACCATAAAAGCGGACCAAGTCGCCCCTTAAGCGTGCTTGATCCGCAAACATTTACTTACGCCAAAAGGTCTCACAATCGGCCTTATCAGCAATGTTAAAGGCAATAATCTGGTGGAGCAACTCATAATCGACTGGTTGGGTCCACTTGATGCGGCCGAACTTCTTCCCGGGATTGTAGTGAGCAGCGGCAATCTGATCGGCAAATTGCGTCATGACCGGCCCCTCTGGTGCAAAGGCCATGTGTGGCTTGGCGACGCTAAATCCAATGATAAATGTCCCGTGATCGGTAAACATTGGCTGATTCCATGCATATCTCTGTTCCAATTGTGGAAAGGACGTCTGCACCCAGTTTAAAACCTCACGGACCCGAGCCTGGTGCTCAGCATCCTCAATTTTAGCAAGAAAATCTTCAAATTCAACAATCATCATGTCACCCCTAAATGATTTGGTTAAGTCCCAACCAGTATAGCATGTATCGCTGATTGGCGACGGTTAAACCTCGTCAACTCCCGATTACGGCAATGGCTATATTGACCTTTACACAACCTGTACAGAATCAAGGTCAAAACAACACCCGCGTTCGGTAAGGTTAGCTTACTCAAGAACACAAAAAGAGGTTGTCCTCTCAGGAACAGCCTCATTTCAAACGTGATTAAAATTATTTCGTAGCGTTAGCCGTTTCAGGTTCACCAGCCTTAGCACGTAACGTGGCTTCGATCTCTTCCAGAGAACGGTTCCGCGTTTCGAAGACCTTGGCGTGAACAAACCAGATAGCGAACAAGCAAAGCACACCGTAACCGATGAACAAGCTCCCAGTACCGAAGAAATCCAGTAAGGATGGGAACGTCAAGGAAACGACCATGTTAGCACCCCAGTTGATAACACTGGCGAAGGAGTTCCCCAACCCACGAATGTTCAATGGGAAGACTTCACCAATCATGACCCACATAACAGGACCCCAAGTCGCGGAGAAGAAGGCAATGTAGATGGTCAATGCGATCACGGAGATAACAGCAGCAGTCTGTGAACCACCGGAGAACTTCATGCCAAGACTCATAACGAACAGAGAAACGGCCATCCCGATGGCCCCGTAGATCAGCATCTTTTTCCGGTCAACTTTATCCATAATCATGACGGCAATCGCCGTAACAATCACGTTGAAGATCCCAATCCCAATATGGGCAAGTAATGCAGCGTTAACCCCGAAACCAACATCGGTAAAGATAGTTGGTGCATAGTACAATACGGTGTTACATCCCATGACTTGTTGGAAGATAGCCAAGCCTAAACCAATGATCAGTGAAGGACGAACCATCTTACTGAAGAGTTCAGTCCAGCCACCACTGACGATCTTAGCTTGTTCTTGAATTTGAGCAAGTTCCTTGTCAACAGCTTTGGTATCATGTTTGTTCATGGTATCCAAGACTTCACGTGCATTGTCAATGTGACCCATCTTAACTAAGAAACGTGGACTTTCTGGTAAGACCAACCCACCTAAGAACAACAGTGCAGCTGGAATAGCAGCAAACCCTAACATCCAACGCCAGCCTGTGTACATGCCAGAGAAGGAGTAGTTGGTGATGTAGGCGAACAGAATCCCCGTCATAACCATCAATTGGAACAGACTGGACATTCTCCCACGTTTATCAGCAGGTGATAATTCAGCCAAGTACGTTGGAATCAAGGCAGAAGCGGCACCAACGGCCATCCCTAAGATGATCCGTGATACAATCAGTGTCCAGAATTCTGGTGAGAACGCAGAGCCTAAAGCCCCGATGAAGAAGATAATAGCAGATAACAGTAAGAGCTTCCGCCGACCAAACCGGTCAGAAGATGGTCCGATAATTGCGGCACCCAAAACGGCACCCAATAGTACGGCACTTACGACCCAACCTTGTTGCCAAGAACCTAAGTGCATTTGTTTCTGAATAAAGAGAATAGCTCCTGAAATTACCCCGGTATCATACCCAAAGAGAAGTCCCCCAAGGGCACCGAAGAAGTAAACGAAACCAGTCGAAACCTTTCGCATTAATATTACTTCCTTTTCACGGCTTTCACCGCTAGAATTATGCAATATGTAAGTTGGCAGTTTTTCTGTTGGTTGATTGCAGCAACCAACTATATTCCCTATGATAGCACTTACATTACGCTTTTGAAAGCGTTTTCCAGAAAAAATCAGATTATTTACACGCACCACCACTGCAATGAAAGCTACCATGTAGTTTCATTTTCACCGATTAAACCATTCATTCCATATTGCTTATCCTGCATCATCCCCCGTTTACCAGTGGTTAATCGCGATAATCCCACCCTTTACACGTTCTGTACATAATGGTTGTCAAAAATACACATCGATTCGCTAGACTAATCCTACCACGTAACAAAAAAAGAAAGCGCCTCTTTTCAAAGGAGCTTCCACATCGTTCACAGTTTGTGTCATTTTAACTTAATATACCCAATAATCCAGTGGTCCGCAATCAGTGAACCTTCTTGATCATCAGGATCATGCCAGCACCTACTAAACACATCACACCAGCCATTGGGAAGATCATCCGGTAACCGGAGAACCCAATCACTAAGGATGCCATGATTGGCCCGAAAACCTGTCCCAGCGAGTTAGCCAGGTTAACGATCCCCAAGTCCTTGGCAGCACTGTTAGCGTTAGGCAGCACCGTAACATTCAGTGCTTGGTCAACCGAATTGTACATTCCCATCGCAGCCCCACTCAGGCCCGCGTAAACAAACATTGTCCAAGGCGCCGGATCAATCGCGGGAATGGCAACACCGATCCCCATGGCAACCGTTGAGAGGGCAACCAGCAGCTTCAGACTGTGGAACTTATCGGCTAAGGGTCCCCCAATCACCGCGAAGGACACCCCGGCAACCAAGAGAATCAGCGACATGATCGACAAATTACTCGTGGCACTCGCCGAAGATAGCTTCATGTAATCGGTAAAAATATACAGTTGATACCCAGTGATGATAAACTGCGCTGAAACGAATAGTAATTTACCAACGACCGCTAAGTAAAAGTCACGCACATCCCCATGAATTGGGAAGGAGAATGCTTCAACGAGTTCAGACCCATGCAGTTTTGGAACCCGCTCCCCCTTGTTACTACCATCGCCAACTAACAGCAGACCAATAATCGTAAAGATGATTTCAAAGACCATGAAAATATAAATCCCACTGTTGACGTTGGTAATGTAATGCGATGCAATCATCGTCCCAACTGGTGTCCCAATGTTCATCCCAACCCCATAAAAGGCGGAGATGGACCCCCGGTACTTCTTCGGTGCTTTATCCGCAATGAACGCGACTAACGGTGCCACCATCATGTTCAAGGCCACCTGGAATAGTGACCAGTTGATAATGATTCCGGGAACCGTTGTCACCTTGGTCAAAAAGTAAAAACAAATCAGCGTACTCAGCATCCCAAGGAAAATCCATGGATTCCGTTTTCCCCAGCGACTAACCGTTCTGTCAGACAACGCGCCTTCAATGATATTGGCAATCGTGGCCACAATCATTGCGATCGTTGCCAGTAGCGCCACAATCTGAACCTTTTCGTTTGGCGCAATCTGTTGAATCTTAGCCGGCAGTAAGGTCGAATTGACCCCTAGATAGGGAACCAACCACCCTAACAGTCCAAATAGAATCCCAAAGCCCAAGCGATACGGAAATTTACCTTTTGGGGCTACTTGCTTTTCATTTTCCATGATAATCCTCCTCACAAGGAAACGACCATGTACCAACCGTAATCTGAGTATACAAAAGGATTCTTACTAGAAATATCATCTCAAATTGCCCTTCCTAGTAAGAATCCACGTCACAACATCAGCAGCGTGTTGCTTTAGAATATGAATACTCTAGTTATTCAATTCTTGGTTTATTCTTGCCACAGCGCTGCATCCACATCCTTGCTCGATACGAATGGTCCTGGAACAGTTGCAACCCCACGATGGTTACCGAAGTAATCTTCATTGAAGATAATATCGTCACCGTTTGGCTTTTCATAGCGTTGTTCTGGCTCAAAGGCCTCACCCAAGGTGTCAGTCGTAATCACACCTTCATAGTAGTCCCCAATCAAGTCATACAAGTTGGTCTTCAAGGCAACCTTGTCGCCATCTTCGACCAATTCAACGGAAACTGTATCAGTGGTATTAACCAGATTGTCAGTTTCCTTCTTCCAAGCCTTAGCCCCGTTGAAGTAAACGTTCCCGGCAGCCCAGACTGGTAAATGGCCATAATGTGCGCTCATCAAATCAAACATGTCCGTTTCCTTAGCAAAGGTCCCGTTGACGTTCTTGAATTGTGCATACCATTCATCATAGGTTGGATACTCGTCGAAGCCATTAGTTCCGACTTGTTCCGTATCTTCGTGTTCACGATCGACAACCGTTTCCTCTTCAGGCTTTTCCACTGGCCAGTTCTGAACGAAGATGTTGTTGTAGAAACGGTCATCCCCATGGAGAATCGTCATGAAGCCAGCAACCTCAGTCCGGTGTTGAATGTGATAAGGCGTGAATCGTGGTTGATTCTTGCCGTCTACGGTGAAGTCCGTGTTGGCCCCGATAGAGGTAATGGACCCCAGCATCAGGTTGTGCACGCAAGCTACCCCTTGTGTTGCCAGCCGCAATGAGGCCTTAGACAACAGCAAGTTGTTATCGATCAGAGTTGGCCCATGCCCCACTTCAACGAAGATGTCTTGGCTTTGCATGGCGCCAATAATCCGTTCCGCAGTCCCCGTTGGCGCGTAGTTATGATCCAACAAGTTCTGGGTAATCCGGGTTCCTTGCGCTTCCCAGTCGGTCCAGATTCCCATCGTGCAATCGTTGATATGGTTGCGACGGATGATGACATCAATGGCCGCGTGCATCTTAATTCCGGCAATTTCAGCACCAGCTAATTCTTGCATGTTGTTGATGTCATGAATATGGTTATCTTCAATGATACTGAAGACCCCACCCTGACGACCAACGATTCCGTCTTGCTCACAGTGGTGAATGTTATTGCGCCGGATGATATGGTGGCCAATATTTTCTTTCAACCAACCATGGTATTGACCGCGACAAACCGCGTCCCGTTCCATTTGGGTTGGACTCTTCACGTGTTTGTACGTAAAGTATTGGTTGTTGACCGTGTCTTCGTATTTCCCTAAAGAAATCCCGGCACACCGACTGTGGCTGATGTCACAGTCTTCAATGATCCAGCCCCTAGACCAGTGCGGACCGATCATCCCATCTTGATAGGATGCAGGCGGTGCCCAAGTCGTGGCCGCTTTGTTGACGTTAAAGCCACTAACTGTAATGTTATTAATTCCCGTCTCTTGTGGCATAAAGACTTCACGCCGAACGTTGATTTCAACGGTTTCATTATTGGGGTTCTTGCCTTGGAAGTTGGCATAGATCACCGTTTCGTTTTTGGCAGCATCCTGTTCGGTATACCACTTGTAAATGGAGTTCTTCCGTTCCCATGAACGGCCATAGACCTTCGCTTCAATACAGTCCTCCAGCGACGTCGTTTCATAAAACTGACGATCGTCCATGTAGACCGCACCGGTATGCTTGTTGACCGGTCCGAAGTACCAGTCACCCATGACAAATTCAGTGTAAGGATTATACGAGCCGAACAGGCCATTATTGATCCGAGCTATCCACACATTGCCTTGGTACTCTTGCCAGCTTGTCACGGCTTCAGCGCCCGTAATGATGGCCTTTAAGGGGTCAACACTGCGGTAGGTAATCCGGTCATCGTCTGTCCCACCGTTCTTAGGATTAACGTATTCCCGATAAGTCCCAGGGAAGACGAGCACCTTATCACCTGGCTGGGCAACCTGAGCGGCGTCATTAATTTGCTTAAATGGGGCTTTCTTAGTCCCGTTACCATCGTGGATTGCTTTTGCATCAACATAAATTTTCACGATTGAATGCCTCCTCAATATTAAGTATGTACACGGACATCAATACTATCTATCACGTAATCGGCACTGGCCAGTCGTCCGATTTGCGTTTAAGTGAAGCGCTTACATTTATTAGTGTAGTCGCCTTGTCACAAAACCGTTTGCAGAAATATCTTATTTTTTGGACAATTATCACTGAATAGTTGGTTAAATCACCTGGAAAACCCGCCCAATTGGACTTTATGACTGGCCCAAATTCGGTCATAATTTTTCGCCTGATTGGTGCTTGTCCGATAAATAAAAGAGACCATCCTCACCGGAATGGCCCCTCAGTTAAACAACCTATTTAGCAGAACTCAAATCCTTTTCACCGACACCGGCTTTTTCCCGTAACGTTGCTTCGATTTCTTCCAACGAACGATTCCGCGTTTCGAAGACCTTGACCTTCACGAACCAGATGGACAGGAAGCAAAGGACACCGTAACCGATGAACAGGCTCCCAGTCCCAAAGAAGTTCAATAACGCTGGGAACGTCAGGGAAACCACCATGTTGGCAGACCAATTAATCACACTAGAGAAGGAGTTCCCTAGCCCACGAATGTTCAGTGGGAAGACTTCACCAATCATAACCCACATGACCGGACCCCAAGTTGCCGAGAAGAAGGCAATGTAGATGGTCAAAGCAATCACGGAGATGATGGCAGCCGTCTGTGACCCACCGGAGAATTTCATCCCGATACTCATGACGAACAGGGAAACCCCCATCCCAATGGCCCCACCAATCAGCATCTTCTTCCGATCAATCTTATCCATAATCATCACGGCAATTGCCGTCACAATTACGTTGAAAATCCCGATCCCAATGTGAGCCAGTAACGCGGCGTTAACCCCAAATCCAACATCGGTAAAGATGGTTGGCGCGTAGTACAGCACCGTGTTACATCCCATGACTTGTTGGAAGATGGCTAGACCCAGACCAATGATCAATGACGGTCGAACCATCTTACCAAAGAGTTCGCTCCAACCCCCATTCTTCATCTTAGCTTGCTCTTCAATCTGAGACAGTTCCTTGTCAACGACCGGCGTATTGTGCTTGTTCATGGTATCCAAAACTTCACGCGCCTGATCAGAATGTCCCATTTTCACCAAGAACCGCGGACTTTCGGGCAGGACTAACCCACCTAAGAATAACAGTGCAGCGGGAATTGCAGCGAAACCTAACATCCAACGCCACCCAGTGTAAACACCGGCCCAAGCGTAGTTGGTGATGTAGGCGAACAGAATCCCCGTCATTACCATCAGTTGGAACAGACTGGACATCTTCCCCCGTTGGTCGGCGGGCGATAATTCAGCCAAGTACGTTGGAATCAGGGCGGAAGCGGCACCAACGGCCATCCCCAAGATCACCCGTGAGATAATCAGGGTCCAGAATCCCGCGGCAAACCCGGAACCTAACGCCCCAATGAAGAAAATAATTGCAGATAGTAACAGTAACTTCCGTCGACCATAACGGTCAGATGACGGTCCAATAATGGCTGCCCCTAAGATAGCACCCAAGAGTACAGCACTTACAACCCAACCTTGTTGCCATGAACCCAGATGCATTTGTTTCTGGATAAACAGAATGGCCCCGGAGATAACCCCGGTATCATACCCAAACAGCAATCCACCTAATGCACCGAAAAAGTAAACAAATCCGGTCGAAACTTTTCGCATAGATATCGCTCCTTAATACGGCAGACGCCGTAATGTCAGCAGTGGCAGTATGTAGAGAAAGTATAGCTGAAAAATGTAAGTTGGTTGATGCTGGTTGGTTGATAGTCCCAACCAACCATGGTCCTATCATAGCATGCTGTTTGTTAAAATGAAAGCGTTTTCTTGGTAAAAGCTTAATTTTACATGAGTTTTAGTAATCGCTTAGTTTCATTGCCGAATTGTTTAGCAAAAGGTGGACTGTTATCATTTGTATTTACTATTTTGAAAGACTCCCGTACAATCTACATTTCAAATCAGGTTGGCATCCGTTCGTCAATCCGCCAAAAGATGAGATTTTATTCCACCTCTCAAGACAACAAAAAAGGTGCGAGATTTCTCCCACACCTTCCAGTGACTAATCTTAAAGTTCTTCACGCCGGTAATCCAACAGCTGCGAACTGATACTCTTCGTTTGTTGGTAGACCTGCTTGTAAATCTTGTGCATCTTGGCGTATTTGGCCACGTTCTCAGGGTTTGGCTCGTAGGCCGTCCCAAAGTGAACGAAGGTCTTGGCACAGTCCTGTAAGGAGTCGAACCATCCCAGACCAGTAGCAGCGATCATCGCTGCCCCCATGCCGGGACCCTGTTCATTCTTCAAGCTGACCACTTTACGGTTAAAGATGTCGGCTTGGATCTGCAGCCAGAGTGGACTCTTGGCCCCACCACCGATAGAAACGACGGTATCGAAGTCCCCACCGTTTTCTTCATAGATGTCGAACAAGTCTCTGAAGGAGAAGACGATGCCTTCCAAAACGGCACGGACGAAGTCATAGCGCTTGTGCGTACCATCAACGCCGGTAAAGCTCCCTCGGATATCGGCATCGGCGTACGGTGCCCGTTCACCCACAATGTAAGGCGTGTAGAGCAACCCATTTGCCCCGACCGTTGACTTAGCAGCACTCGACACGAATTCCGTGAAGTCTTCACTCGGCGCAAAGGTCTTCTTGAACCAGCTGAGTGAATACCCAGCAGCCAGTGTAACCCCCATGGAGTAGTACTTGTCAGGGATCGCGTGATCTTCAAATTGAACGACACCGTGATAGTTTACATCAGGGGTGTCTTCGTACTTCAGGACGACGCCAGAGGTCCCGATACTGGATAAGACCATGTTCGGGTGTAAAATTCCGGCACCAACAGCCCCAGCGGCGTTGTCGGCAGCCCCACCAAAGACCTTCGTATCCGGCGTCAGCCCAGAGAACTCAGCGTAGGCCGGCGTAACCGTCCCAGCAAAGTCAATGGACTTAATCAACGGTGGACACATGCTCAGTGGAATATCGAAGGTCTCACAAATCTTCTTACTCCACTCACCCTTCGCAACATCGAGCAGAACAGTCCCGGTGGCATCGGAGTAGTCCATGGCTAGGTTCCCAGTCATACGGTAACGAACGTAATCCTTAGGTAGGACAAAGTACTTAGCCTGAGCCCAGATGTCGGGTTCATTTTCCTTAACCCACAATAGCTTAGTCAGTGTGAAGCCTTCCAGTGGTTGGTTCCGCGTAATATCAACGAATTCGTCACCCATTTTGGCTTCGATTTCTTCACGTTGTGGCGTGCTCCGCGTATCATTCCACAGAATAGATGGCCGCAGAACCTTCTTGTCCTTATCCAACAGAACTAATCCGTGCATTTGCCCGGAGAAGCTCAAGCCTTCAATGTCGCTGGCCGTCAAATGATCGTTTAAAATCAAACGCACAATTGCAACGGTCGTGCCAGAAACCCAGTCCTCTGGATTCTGTTCATTGTAACCCGGTTTCTTCTGAATCAAATCATAATCAAAACTCTCTTGGGCGACAATCTGCCCACTGTGATCTAGTGCGGAAACCTTAACGGCACTCGTTCCTAGGTCAACACCGAGAACGTACTTCCCCATCGGTCATTCCTCCTAATTGTCGTTTCGTCTATTTTATTAATTGCAAAATTTCAGTAAGTCAGTTAATCAGTAGTGCATTGCTTAAGCCACATAACCTGGCCTGATCAACCAGCGTGACTTGCTTGCGCGACCCGTGTCACCCGGTAAGGCGAGCAGACGCCAGTCACAACAAATCCCGTTGGTTATAAAAATGGCGGACGAACACACCGTCCGTCCGCCATTCTATTGATATTTTATTTCGCAGAACGCGAGATTACTTGCTCAAAGTGTCAATGATGTAATGGTTGATCGTATCCTTGACTTCTTCCAAGTGATCTGAGTGCGTAGCAGCAATCAACTTAGATTGTGGCATGTCGATAGCGTACTTTTCAAGGGACTTGAAGTCTGCCTTGCCGCTTTCGATATCAGCACCGATACCTGATTCGTAAGAGCTGTAACGGTTCTTACGTAAGTTGTCCAAGTAGCCGTCTTCCTTCATAGCAACAGCGACACGTAAGCCGGCAGCAAAGCTATCCATACCTACAATGTGGCCGTAGAAGAGGTCTTCTGGGGCGAATGATGAACGACGAGGCTTAGCATCGAAGTTCAAACCACCACGAGGGCCGATACTCCCGTTGTCAACAACTTCTGACATAGCAGCAGTCGTTTCGTACAAGTTAGATGGGTATTCATCAATATCCCAGCCGATCAACTTGTCACCTTGGTTAGCATCCAATGAACCTAACAAGCCTGCTTCACGAGCAACACGGATTTCGTGTTGGTAAGTGTGGCCAGCCAAGTTAGCATGGTTGCCTTCCAAGTTCAACTTGAAGTCTTTATCCAAATCGTATTCCTTCATGAATGCGATAGTGGTTGCGGCATCGAAGTCGTATTGGTGAGTCGTTGGTTCCTTTGGCTTTGGTTCGAGCAACATTTGTGCATCGAAGCCAATTTCGTTAGCGTAGTCTTTAGCCATGTGGAAGAACTTAGCAGCGTGTTCTTGTTCTTCCTTCATGTTGGTGTTCCAGAGTGATTCGTAACCTTCACGGCCACCCCAGAAGACATAGTTTTCAGAACCGACACGCTTACCAATTTCCAAACTGTGCTTCAATTGTGCGGCACAGTAAGCATAAATGTCAGCGTATGGTGAGGTTGCAGCACCTTCAACGAACCGAGCGTTCGTGAACATGTTTGACGTGTTCCACAGAACCTTCATACCACTTGTCTTTTGGTATTCAACGATCTTGTCAACGACTTTGTCCAAGTTAGCGTTGGTTTCACGTAAAGTGTCACCTTCTGGAGCTAAGTCACGGTCGTGGAAGCAAAGGTAATCTACACCCAATTTGTCGTAAAATTCGAATGCAGCATCAACCTTGGCTAAAGCCAAGTCCATAGGATCAGTGTACTTGTCGTAAGGACGTTGTGCAGTACCATCACCGAATGGGTCAACTAAACGTTGGTCGAAAGTGTGCCAGTAAGCTACGGCGAACCGTAACCAATCACGCATCTTCTTACCACCAATAACTTCATCTGGATTGTAGTACTGGAAGCCTAAACCTGATTTTTTATCTGAATGACCGACGTATTGAATCTTGTCGATACCTTTCCAATATTCTTCTGCCATAATTTATAAAAACCCTCCTAGTTAGTTCGTTGCGACAACCAACTTACAAATTCAATTATACAAGGTTTTAGCGTTAATGCAAGCGTTTTCGGGAAAAAGATTTAAAAAATTGTTAGCGATTCCGAATGGCGATGGATGGGCATTTCAGGAGATGCTTACGGGGCGTAGTGATTAGACCCGGTTTATTTCTTTTCCTTTATATAAAGAACAAAATTGCTAACTTTTTGAGTTGCCCACTAATTCATCAAAAATCTGGTTGCATCCTCTTTAAGTTAGATGATGACATCAATTTTGCTTCCGTTAGGACTCCCCCTCCTGAACTTATCGAGAAATCCATCAGGACAGGGAAGTTCTAAGTCAAACTATCCACAATTAAAATTATGAGAAAATATTTTTAACCTGTTTTTTCACCATTTAAAGTTATGTATTTGCTTGCAAACGCCTCCACGGTGGCAGTTATGGCCTCATTCAAACAGATGAGGCTCTTAATTAGGCCTCTAAACTTTATGAGGTATTTATGGACTATTATGGCTAAACCTCCTATACTGAGGTTAATAATTAAGCACTGACAACTTTTGGAAAGAACCGTTTCAAAGGAGGAGCCTCATGTCCAAGTCACTGAATGCACCATTACACTACAAAATGTATAAGAGTGGGAAATCCTGGGTTTTTACCGGTATTGTTTCGGCTGGTTTAGTCTTGGCCTTCGGTGGAACCATCGCCCAAGCGGATACGACAGATACGACTAACACGACCACCGATCCCACCACGACTACTGAAAAGGCGCCGGCCCCGGCAACGCCGGTCACCTCCACCCCAACTGTGCTAAACACCCCATCAGCTCCGTCAACCCCCCCCGTCGATACGACAACCCCAACAACTCCTACCGCGCCTGCGTCTAATAATCCGACAGATCCCAAGTCACCAGCGGAGCCTGCCAAACCAGCTGGTGACCCAGCAACGGAAAAGCCCGTTGTACATAAACAAGTCAATTTTCTCCGGGCATCAACCCCACAGCAAAAAGAACAACCGACACCGACCAGTCCAGCACCTACCGCACCCACAGCACCAGTAGCTCCAGTATCTCCAGTCGCCACTGCGGCGCTAGCTCCGGTCAATGAGTCAATAGATGTCTGGATGCCCAACAAGATCCTGCAAAATATGGTTGCCAAGGCAATGGGTATTGATGTTTCCCAAATTACCAAAGATAACATTGCGACTGGTTTGACAAGTCTCGCGACCGCCCATACCATTGACAGCACCGTTTATATCGATGGGCAAACACCATTTTCTCTCGAAGGCTTGCAGTACGCGACCGATTTAACTTCACTCGATCTTTCTTATGACAAGGGTCTGGATTACACGAACTTACAAACCTCGCCTACTGGGTCTGGTGCCTACGGGGATATCGTTGACTTGACGCCACTGGCTAGCCTCATAAACTTAACGACCTTAAACGTTTCCCGCAACAAAATTGTCAACCTAAAACCACTTGCTGACCTTAAAAAGCTGACGACCTTGAACGTCACCTATAACTGGATCGGCGACTTCTCGATGCTTGATGCTAAGCAGATCACATCGCTTAAACTCAATCAACAAACTTTTGTCGTCGACTACGCTCAGCAAAAGTTTGTTGACCCATCTACGCACGCCATCACGGTCGCCCCACTGATTCAATTGCCACAAAATTACAATGCCACTTTGGACAGACCATTTTTAATTAACACCGACAATTTTCGCCTTGTGGAAACGCAGCTCCAACAGATCCATGTAGCTGGCAGTCCAATTCAAGGTCAGCAAATCTTCTCACTCTACTACTCTGGGATGGGACCAGATGACTACACCATCAACACCGACGGCAGTATTCAGTTCGCCAACATTAAACCGCAAAGCATTTATCATTACAATGGCACTTATGGCACATATCCCTCTTCAGTGGGGATCGCAACGCCTGGCAATCACAGATACTACCTTCGGGCCGACCTGTGGAGTAGTAGAATGGATAATTTCACCATTCTCATCCCCTACGCCAACGCGACAAACGCCGCACCTAACACCGTTCAGTACCGGGACGAAGCTGATGACACCACCGCCATCAAACCAGATTTGACCTTTGGAACTGGTAAAATGGCTGGTGACACTTACACACTGACACCGGATCAATTGGCCGTTGACGGATACACCTACGATGACTCCCGTAACCAAAACGCCGCCGTCACGGGAACACTCTCCGATCAGGCTCAGACAATCACCTTGTACTACACGAAGAATGCGACAAAGCCAGTGACGCCACCCATTGTAACACCACCTGTGACCCCAGCCAGCACAGTGACAGTCACCATCCATTATCAGGATAACCAAGGTAACTCCTTGTTGCCAGACGCGCAGTTGACTGGTCAATCAGGAACAACCTATCAGGTAAATACACCGGTCATTAAGGACTACCAACTAGACTCAGCTAGTAACCCGACTGGCACATTTGGTCCTAACGACCAAACCATCACCGTGACCTATCATAAAGTCACCTCAGGTGGCGATGGTGCGACCATTACGCCGGGAACTGCTACGGTTAAGCAGCAACCTGACATCGTTACACTGGCTAAACCAACCCAACAAGACTTAGCCACGCATGGTAGCAACGCCGCAAAAATTCCAACAGCAGTTAGCCATCCACAACGCCTGACTACGCCGGTAAAAACCTCGAACAACACTTCCACTAACCCAACAACAATGCCAAATAAGCAATCCAGGCAAGTTCTTCCGCAAACCAGTGAGCACCACATATCACCACTGATTGGTCTGGGAATTCTGGTTGCTAGCCTCATTGGCATCACTGCCCGCTTCCGTAAACGCAACTAGCTTAATGCCTATTCAAAAAGCAATGGTCGACGCGAACTTTGTCGTGTCAGCCATTGCTTTTTCTATTCTTCATTTATACAATTTAAAATTCAGTATCTTTCGCCTTCGGCCGGTCAAAATTCAACTCATAGCCGTTCAGATCCAGTACGCGGTGAGTAATCAACGAGCAACCACCCAAAACGGTCGCCAGTCGAGCGTTGTTCGTCAATTCGATACCCCGATCGTCATTCTCGGATAATTTCCGATAAGCATTGCGAATGTCGTCCAAAACCCCTGGTAACTCTTCGACCAACGGTGAATTGATGAAGAAGGCATCGGGATCCAGTGTCCGCATCGTGTTGTAAATCAACCCGGCAATTCCCGTCACAAAGGTCTTCAGAATCCGCGTCGTTTCTGCATCACCGTCCTGATAAAGACGAACAATGTTGTCCCGATCAAGATTGCTCAAATTCTTACGTTCCTCGACCTGCTGGATGATTGCATCCTCCGAACAGATATCTTCGGCGTGAATTGGTCGCGCGTTACCTGCATCGTCAAATTGTAGACTGGCAACCGTCCGTCCAATTTCACCGGCATCCCCGTGTTCACCGCGGAAGAGGTCCCGGTGCAAAATAACCCCGGCCCCAATCCCACGGTGAATACTGATGGTGACGGCACTGTTTAGGTTCCGAGCACCGTTAAAATCACGTTCATAGACGGCAGACAGATTGGCTTCGTTTTCCAAAACCACTGGCACCTGGTAAGCATCCGTGAAGACCTGTTCCAGGTCAACGCCATCCATCTTGATGAAGGGAGACGTGACCACTTTGTTATTCATGACGATCCCGTGAATAGAGAAGCAGATGCCCAACAATCCATTGCTGCTGGTATCCGCCGCTTGCGTATCCGCAATGTACTGCTGAATACGAGCAACCATTTCATGAATCGACTGATCCTTGGTTTCAATCCGGTCATACTGCCAAACGTGCCCATCCAACCGAGTTGCCAGTGCATGCAAGTGCCGGTACCCCAAATCAAACGTCAACGTGTAGCCATAGTTCTGGTTGATCTCAACTAACGTCGGCTTGCGCCCACCCGCAGTGGAAGCCTCCCCCAAGCCTAATTCCGTCAAGTAACCTTCGGCCATCAGCGTGTTATACAGCGATGAAACCGTTGACTTATTTAGGTGAAGCTGGTGAGAAATTTCGATCCGCGAGGTGGGATGGTTATTAAAAATCTGCTGCAAAACGAATTTCAAATTCTGATCATGCAGCTGATTACGATTCATACTGCGACGAACCATCCAATCCCTCCTTAGGTCGTTCTTGCACCACTTCTCAAGTCGTTACTGTTAGTGCAGCGATAATACCAACTAACTGTGATATTGGGCTGACTCATTGATAATTCGATTGGAAGCGATAACAGAAACTAACATCATGGTTCAGTGAACCAACTAACCCCAGTATCGCCCACACCTTGTGAAAATACAACTGTTTGTTGTAAATTTGTTCATATTTTTTCTGATTAGTGGCGTGATTAGGTTACTGGGGAAAGTATCGCGGCATAATTCCCTAGAAAACAAAAATTGTGACTGGGCCATTCCTGCACCTAACCACAATTTCATTGCTCAATTTCATGCCTTATTAACCACCTCTACGGTAACGACAAGTTTAGCGTAACGTCTGAATCAATTCTCTAACCCGACCCTCAATGTCATCCCTAACCTGCCGAAAAACAGTGAGAACTTCTTCATCGGTACCAGTTGCTTGCGCCGGATCCGGTAATGGCCAGTGGCGCTTGGCAACGGTCGGTGGTGTCATGGGACACTTGTCACGAGCATCCCCACACAACGTCACAACCATGTCGCTGTGCTGTAGATAATCGTTATCGATCAGTTTAGATTGTTGCCGACTGATATCAACACCGCGTTCCGCCATTACCTTTACGGCTAGCGGGTTTAGACCATGTTGTTCGACACCAGCGCTGGCAATTTGCCAATCTTGTGGCGCCATTTGACGAGCAAAGCCTTCTGCCATCTGGCTACGGCATGAATTCCCGGTACAGAGAAAATAAAGTTGGGTCATGGATGAGTCCTCCCTTTATGCTTATATTCATATCGCTAAAAGTATAGCATGGTCGCCGCCAGATCGATATCAACTCTCTACAAAAGCGTTGTCTCATTCTAGCAAATTAAAGATACCACATTGGCGTTTAACCCAGTCGGTATCTCAACTTTTCACTAGCATCGTCTACTTTTCAACCGCCGTAGACCGTTCGCCGGCCCAACGCAGATGCCCCCAGACGATTCCCAAAACGAAGCCTACAAAGGTTGGCACCAACCAACCTAGTCCCAGACTGGCAAATGGCACGACCTGATGATAAAAGCTTAGGACACTGGCGATTGGACCAAAGCTAGTCACCACTTGTGGCGAGTTCGCCAACATGTCCAGTACGGCTGGCACCACCGTGAAAGCAATTGTCAGCTTATACACAATCCCGGCGTATGGGCGTTTGGACACGGTCAATGAAACCAGGATTAATGCCAATGACAGCGGGTATAGCAACATCAATACAGGCAACGACCAGGCAATGATAGTATTCAGGCCCGCATTGGCGACTAAGAAGGAAACAAACGTGGTCGTCCGTAACCAGTTGAGGTAGCTAACCTTGGGGAAGAGTTTATGGAAATCTTGTGCAAAGGACGTGACCAAGCCCAGCGCCGTGGTAAAGACGCCCAAAGTCACTAGAACACCCAAGAAGGCCGTCCCGAACCTCGTAAAGTAGTGACCGACGATTTGGGAGAGGGCCACCGCACCGTTAGCGGACAACGTCAACTTACTCAGGCTGAACGCCCCCATCAAAACCAAGCCAAAGTAAATCAGAATTTCCAAAACGATACTCAACGTCCCGGCCTTCGCCGTTAATTTGGTCAGCTCGCGGTCATGGTAACCTAATCCGCGGACGGCGTGGACAAACGTGACACTCAAAGCTAGTAATGCTACGGCATCTACCGTGTTGTAGCCTTCTAGAAAGCCACTGATGGTCGCATTACTTTGATAAGCTGTCGTGGCCGCGTGGTCCAGGCCTCCCATAGGATTGATAAATGCGACTACGAAGATGACAGCCAACATCGCGAGGAAACCTGCGTTCAGATACTTACCGACAACTTTAATTAAATTATTCTGATGCGTCGCTAGTAAATAGGCGGCACTGAAGAACAAGCCGGTAAAGACCAGCATCCCTACTGTGTCAAAACGCTTAGGTAAGAACGGTTGCAGGGCCATTTCGTACGCCGTGGCAGCCGTCCGGGGCGTTCCGAAGAAGGGGCCAATAGTCAGGTGAACCAGGATTAAGAACAGCGCAGCGTAGTGCCGCCCCACCGGTTTGGCCAGATCGTAGAGCCCATCACTCTTGGTGAACACGACCGCTAGAATTGCCAACAGCGGAAATAATGATCCGGAGATGGCGAACCCGATAGCGGCAGTAAACCAGTGCCCCCCGGCCATTTGCCCCAGGTGAACGGGAAAGATTAAGTTGCCGGAACCAAAGAACATCCCAAAAATAAGGGAACTTACCATTAACAATTGCCCAATATTTCTACGCCGCTTGCGCGTTACTGTCTTATCCATATCGATTCCTCCACACCTTCATTTTACGTTTAAACGTCAAAAGAGCCCTTCTCCCACACGGGAAAAGGGCTCTACAAGTAGAACGGTACCACCTTTTTGTGACGGTTGCCCGCCACACTCATCGCGGACTAACATCCGCTAGCCAAATAATGGTGGCCACCACGATTACCTACATATCAGTATCGAACTCGGAAATGATTTTCGTTCCCGCTTGATGGTCACTTTCCACTGACCGTGACTCACTACGCATCGTGACGGGAATTACTTTTTTCCTCAACGTTTTTTAAGTATTGATTGTATTATACGTGGGTGTATATGAAAACGCAATGGTAATTTTAATTATTTTCTCATTTTTCAAAGCGTTGATGTCACACATGAATCTTACCGCTGAAATTCAATTCTAATTTTAAAAAATGGCGATATTTGAATAAACAGCACATAGCATGGCATTATTTATTCAAATATCGCCTAATTTTAAATAAACAGCACCAAATATCCCCCGTTAATCCAAATATCATCCATATTTAAATAAACAGCATTTAACGACTAGCCTACTTCTTGCTATCATCCGCATGCTCACGCCGCCACTGCTTCACATAGTCCAGGCGCTTCTTGAATAGGTCTTCGCGACCCTGGTCCGTTGGCTGGTAATATTCGTGACCCACCAACGAATCCGGCAGCGTCTGCATCGTCGTTAGCTTATCCTTCGTATCGTGAGCATACTGGTAATCCTTGCCGTAATCTAGCTCTTTCATCAGCTTAGTTGGCGCATTACGGATCTGTAGAGGAACCGGTTCATCACGCGTTTCCTTGACGTCCCGTTTTGCCGCTTGCCGAGCCTTGTAAATGGCATTGGACTTCGGTGCCAACGCCAGATAAGTCACGGCCTCCGTCAGATGCACATCACACTCCGGCATCCCCAAGAATTGGCACGCTTGAAAGACGTTGACCGCCACATTCAAAGCATTCGTATCGGCCAAACCAATATCCTCACTGGCAAACCGTACCAACCGCCGCGCGATATACAAGGGATCTTCACCACCCTCCAGCATCCGCGACAACCAGTAAATAGCGGCGTCCGGATCACTGTTACGCATGGATTTATGCAGTGCAGAAATAATATTGTAGTGTTCCTCGCCAGTCTTATCGTAAAGTACAAACTTCTGCGAAATCAGTTGCTTCAGGTCTGCCATATTGACGGTCACCTGGTCACCCTCTTTGTTGCCGTTTAGCACCGCCATCTCCAGCGTGTTCAGGGCACTACGCGCATCTCCATTAGCAAATTCGGCGATAGCCCGCAGCTCATCGTCCCCAATTTTAACGTTTCCTTTGAATCCGTCTGGACTCGCCAGCGCATTAGTCAAGAGTTGCTCGACATCCTGGGTCTCCAACGCCTTGAGCACGAACACCTTACACCGAGAAAGTAGCGCCGAGTTAATTTCAAACGAGGGATTTTCGGTGGTTGCCCCGATCAACACGATACTTCCACGCTCCACGTAAGGGAGGAAAGCGTCCTGTTGGGCCTTATTAAAGCGGTGGATTTCATCGACAAACACGATGGTCTTCTCGCCAATCGCCATATCACTTGCCGCCTGCTTCATGATCTTCTTAATCTGGCTGATACTGCTATCGACGGCACTGAATCGTAGAAATTTAGCCTGTGTCTGCCGCGCAATAATCTCCGCCAACGTGGTCTTACCGACACCTGGTGGTCCCCAGAAAATCATCGACGAGACTTCATCATTTTCAATCAGCTCGCGAAGAATCTTGCCGGGTCCCAGCAAGTGTGCCTGACCAACGAAATCTGCAAGCGACCGTGGCCGCACCCGGCTAGCCAACGGTCTATTCTGTTGATTGTCAAATAACGACTCCTGCTCCATGAGAATCACCACCCTTTTAGGTCAATCATAACCCGTTTAGCCACTGAACAAAAGTCATTAAAACTAGTCTCACCATCATCCAAGCGACAAAGGGTGCAAGACCGGGCTAGCTTTTAGACACGCCCTCGTCCATCACGCCCCAACAGCATTCCCCAATCCACTATCGCCCCACATTCCCTAATTGGGCAACCATATTATCCAGTAAGGCCACAGTGAATTGTCTAGTATTTCTTAACTCTATACCGTATGATGGAGAAAATGTCCAGTCCGAATCTGCTAACTGTGGGTTACATTTACTGGCCAATCAAAGGAGCCTCCTTACTATGGAAGACTACGTTGCAATCGATGTCGAAACGGCAAACGCCTCGCGTGCCTCAATCTGTGCCATCGGTATCGCCCAATTCAGGCACGGCGAACTGACAAACAGTTTTTACAGTCACATCAATCCGCACGAATCATTCGCTGCCCGCAACACCGCCAACCATGGTATTGACGCCGCCATGGTCGCTACAGCGCCAACCTTCAGTGACCTGTTGCCGCTCCTCCATCGCTGGATCGATCACCAATTGGTCGTCTCCCACACCAACTTTGATATCTCAGCATTGCGGCAAACATTGGCCAAATACAACCAACCGCAACTCTCGTTTAAATATTTCGACAGCTATGTCGTCTGCCAGCAACTCGTCGACGCCCCCCACCACCGACTAACTGATATGGCTGCCTACTTCGGCATCTCTAACGCCCACGACCATCACGCTCTCAGCGACGCGCAAACGTGCGGCCACATCATCGCTGCCCTCGTCACTCAGCTCGAAGTCCCCACGCTCAATAGCCTTCTCAACGCGGCGGGCTTTCACCAGCTCGGAGTTTCCTCCCAACTGGAACAGAAGAAATTCCAACGAACCAGCGTTCTCGATCTGATGGACATCTCACCTGACGTGAAAACGGCGACGTTCGAAAAATTCACCCCCGCTGCGCTTTTCTACCAACGCAACGTGGTTCTCACCGGCAACCTACAGCTCATGACTCGGGCTACGGCCTTTCAGAAAATCACCGCAGTCGGTGGTACCCCACAGCACACCCTGACTGCCACGACCAACTTTCTCGTGGTCGGCCACACCAATCCACAAGTCGTCGGCAACGATGGCAAGTCACCCAAGATTCGTAAAGCCGAGGAACTCAATCGGGTATTCCCAGTCATCACCATCATCGGTGAATCCGACTTTCTCAAGGCCATCGCCCAATAAATCCGGTCACTAAAACAGAGCCTGAGATCTTGTCCCAGACCCTGTTGCTGTCCAATCCTATATGGTCGAAACGTGTGCCAAAAGACAGCCGGTTCCGCGCTCTCCTAACGATCGCTTTCAGGTAGCGTTCCCCGTTGACCGGCCCACCGCAAACGCCCCCAGATAATGCCGATAGCAAAACCAATCAGTGTTGGTACTAGCCAACCCAGGCCCAGATTCGCAAACGGAATCGTCGTGTGATACAGCGTCAGCAAGCGCTGAATTGGTGCTAAACCAGAGATTGTGGCCGGGGTATTTGCCAGCATATCGAGAATTGCGGGTAGGATGGTAAACGCAATTGTAACCTTGTAAACGATACCGGCATACGGTCGTTGCGAAATGGTCAGTGACAACAGAATCAGTGCCAAGGCCAACGGGTACATCAGCATCAGTACGGGGAGTGACCAGGAAATAATGGTATCGAGGCCCGCATTGGCCACTAGAAAGGATAGAATCGTCGTTGTCCGTAACCAGGCTCGGTAGCTGACCTTTGGGAATAATTTGTGGAAATCTTGCGCAAACGAACAAACCAACCCAATAGCGGTGGTCAACACGCCCAACGTGACCAGCGCACCCAGCAATAGTGTTCCTACACTGCTGAAATAGTGTCCCACAATTTGAGAAAGCGCAATGCCGCCATTTGCGGATAGCTTGAACTGGTTCATGCTCAACGCACCCAGCATAACCAGACCGAAGTAGATCAAGACCTCTAGTGAGATACTAATCAGGCCAGCCTTTGCCGTCAGCTCGGTCAATGCGCGACCACGGTAGCCCAGACCACGGATAGCGTGAATCAGCGTCACACTCAGTGCCAGTAAGGCCACGGCATCCAGAGTGTTATAACCTTCCAGTAATCCACCAATCGTAGCATTTGCTTGATAGGTAGCGGTCGGTACCTGATTGAAATTGCCCATCGGCTTGATAAAGGCTACCAGAAAGACGATCGCCAGTAACGCCAGAAAACCGGCATTAAGGTACTTACCCACAATCTTCAATAGACTATTTTGATGTGTCGCGGCGAGATAGGTCACCCCGAAGAATAGTCCAGTAAATAGCAACATCCCCAGCGTCGAAAAATGCTTGGGAATAAAGGGTTCCACTGCCATCTGATAGGCAGTTGCGGCCGTCCGTGGCGTGGCGAAGAATGGGCCAATCGTCAAGTGGACCAATACCAGAAAAATAGCGGCGAAGTGTCGTCCCAGTGGCCGCGCAAAGTCGAGCAGGCCATCACTCTTGGTGACCACAACGGCTAAGATAGCCAACAGCGGAAACAGTGATCCGGAAATGGCAAAACCCAAAGCGGCAAGAAACCAGTTGGACCCAGCCATTTGCCCTAAATGTACGGGAAAAATCAAGTTACCGGAACCAAAGAACATGCCAAAGATCAACGAACTGACGACTAATAATTGCCCCCAACTTTTTTGCGGTGTTGCTTCAATTTTCTCCATCTTCAATTCCTCCATAACTTAATTTTTTACCCGTAAACGTGAAAAAGAGCCCTCTCCCATACGGGAAAAGGGCTCTACAAGTAGAACGGTACCACCTTTTTGCGGCAGTCACCCACCACACTCATCGCGAACAAACATCCGCTAGCCAGGTAATGGTGGCGACCACGACGGCCTTAGCAACTGTCGAACTCAGAATTAACCTTCACGAACGCGCGGTGGTCACTTTCCACTTTGCGTGACTCCCTAGGCACCAACGGGTTCGCTACTACTTTCTTCAACGTTTTATAAGTATTGTTGAGTATTATAGACCGTGGATTATTAAAAATCAATGGGTAAATTAAAAAAAGATGAGAGAATTTAGCTTAATCATTTAACACGTGTTATTACACGTGTTATACTTAATCTATTCTTAGGAGGAAATCCCTATCGATTCCCGTGAAATTATCAAAATTCTTCGAAAAGACGGCTGGTTCCTTGCCAGAATTACTGGAGATCACTATCATTTTAAAAATCCAGTCAAACCTGGAATTGTGACTGTCCCTCATCCTCGAAAAGATATTCCCAAAGGAACGCTCAACAGCATTTTGAAACAGGCTGGATTGAAGTAAGCTCTAAAACGTAATCAGAATTAGCACACAATTGGAGGTTCCACTCATGAAATACCTATATGCCGCACTTTTTTCACAAAATACAGATGGTCAAGTAGAGGTTACTTTTCCAGACTTGGCACCCAATGCCGCAACCTTTGGTGAAAATTTATCAGATGCTCTGCACATGGCAAATGATGCACTAACGGGTTACCTACTCACGGCTGAGGATACTCATGAAGAATTACCCCAACCGTCAGACCCAATTAGTATCTCCCACACGGTGCAACAATTGATTGTTCCCATTGAGGTTGACACACGAATTGCACGCGAACGGGAGGATAACCGCAGCATCAAGAAAACGTTGACGATTCCAAAATATCTCAACGATTTAGGTGTCGCTGCCCAAATTAACTTTTCTGCGACATTGACCGACGCTTTACATGCTAAATTAGAGGGTTAACTCTTCTAATAAGTTAGTGGTTATGGTCATCACCTGAAAATTCACCGCTTACACCACGCAATAGTCACCCTTCCCAGTTCATTGACACCACCCGATTAACACTGGCCCCGGTCATTTTATGAATTTATTTATTAATCAATGAAATCATTATCCCCATCTATGGTATGCTAATCAGTGTATCTTAGACCGACAAGATGAGCGGGTGAGTCTAATGGATCTTTTTGAAAATTTTCTTCACGACATCTTTAATATAAAATCAGTTATTATGGCCTTAATCACTGTCGGCCTCATCGCCATTATGATAGTCATGACTTATTTCCTAGCGCAACGGGTCGCGCGACTGTCGCGGACCACCACCATTATTCTAGAGTTGATTGAAGCCGTCATTGTCGCTGCTAGTGTCCTTATTCTTCGACAAACCTTCTGGGTCCTAAACGGCGGTAACGTCCTGAGTTGGGGCTATGCCATTGCCCAGTTGATGATTCTGTTATTTAGTCTCTATGCCATGCACAACTTTGCAGTAACCCTAGTCAACCTGTTTATCCCACTATTCTTCTATAGCCAGGCCCTGTACCTGGGCGCCAGCCCCCAACGCTGGTGGGTGTTCGCCCTTGCATTGGCCATTCTGTTTAGTGTCATTCTCTATATCAGCCACCAGCAAGCGCTGGCATTGGATTCCGAGTGGCGCTTTTTACTCTTACAACTCCTGTATGCTTTTGCCTGGTGCATGGTCATCTGGTCCGTGCGCCCCTTCCATCTCTTCTATACAGTCAACGTCCTCGTCGTCTTCATTATTTACATGTGGCTCATTCGGTTCTTCGTTACGCGGGTCAATCGTGTCATCAATCACTTTGCCCGACTGGATCAGGCGGCCAATTACGACGAATTGACTGGCGTCCGCAACCGCGCCAACTTTGATACAACAACGGTAGGCGTCTTCGGTGTTTATCGTCAGCACCCCACGACACCCATCACCATGGCAATGTTTGACATCGATCACTTCAAACAATTCAACGATGACTACGGCCATCTGACCGGTGATGCTGTGCTCAAGCACGTCGCGCACCACTTCAACGAAGAGTTGACTCGGCAAACCAACAATGGCGAGCTTTTCCGGTATGGTGGTGAGGAGTTTGTCATCATCTTTAAAGACACCTCTCCCACCGATGCCCAGCATATTGTCACGTCAATTCGCGACACGCTGCAACAGCATCCCGTAAAAATAAATAACACGCAGCTGGTCGTGACCGTCTCCATTGGCATCTCAGCTCTACAAGCAGATGATGTTGACTTCAACAGTTGGTTCAAACGTGTCGACCATTACCTCTATCTCGCAAAGGAAGCTGGTCGCGATCGTATTACGGTTGAAGGAGACACACGAGAATTTCAATAAACACGCATTTGACAGTGATGCAGGCAGATCCTAATTTTGTGGACCTACCTGTATTTTTTGGCAAATGGAAACGCGCAAAAAAAATCGGCACGGACAAACCTGTCCGGCCGAAATAATTTAATCCTGTTCAGTAACTTTACATTTCCGATTACGCATAAAGATAGCTGCACAGATACCCCCGACGACGACAATACCAGCCGCTGCTAACGTCACGGCACGGGTACCATTGGCGTAAGCCTGCCAAACTGTTTGTTGAATAGCGTGGCCGAATGGCATATTTGATACGCGCGTGCTAAAGGCAATACTGTGCCCCGAGAATGGCCCCGCACTGACCAAGGCCTTATGAATGCCGCTTGCAGCTGCCTGTGGCATGTTGATTTGACCAAAGTGCGCCGTTAAATATTTTTCGTAAACATTATTTTGAACCAACCCCAGGCTAACGATCCCCAGAGTCACACCTATTTGCCGAAAAACATTAATTAACCCAGAAGCCATCCCCATCTCACTCACGGGTACACCTTCCATGCCCGTACTGTTCAGGAGAGGATTGACCATCCCATTCGTGATTCCCATGAGAACCATTCCGGGCCATAATTCAGCGAAGGAGACTCTCACGGTCATTGCGTTGGCCAGCATGAGGAAGCCAATGCCACCTAAGAAGAGGCTCCCACTAATCATCCATTTCTTCGAATAGCGATTCCCTAAGTATCCGGTCAGCGGTCCCAAAATTAAGGACCACATACTAATCGTCAATTGACGAACCCCCGCCTGTAGCGCTGAATAGCCCATATAGTTTTGCATCAAGGCCGTCAGGTAAGTGTTGTAGGAATAAATTCCGGCACCTAACGCTAAAGCCACGATGACGGTACCGACAAAATGAGGATTCTTGAACATCGCCAGGTTGACCATGGGCTGCTTCAAACGGCTTTCAATCCAGATGAAGAGGGCAAAGAAGAGAATAGCAGCACCAAACCATCCCAGCATCTGTGGACTCGTCCACTGCCAATTCGGGTGATTTTCCTTTAAAATCAAGCCGTAGATGAGCGCAAACAGGCTTCCCGCAGATAGGATCATTCCGGCAAAGTCAATCCGATGACTCCGACTCAGATCCGGTACTTCATCGACGTAGATCAAGGTTAAGATGATAGCGATAATCCCAATTGGAATGTTGACGTAGAAAATTGATCGCCAGCCAAATTGCGCAACCAAATAACCACCAACTAGGGGACCGGAAGCCGAGGATAACCCGATAACGGATCCCAGAATACCGAGAGCCACGCCCCGTTTGCTCCCCTTGAAACTAACAGCAACCAGCGCCATGGCAAGCGCGTTCATCCCGGCACCACCGAGGGCCTGCACCCCACGACCAATATCCAAGACCAAGAGGTTGGGCGCCATCCCATTCACAGCCGATGCCAGAACAAAGATACCCAGGGAAATGACAAAAATTCGCTTTAACCCGAACATGTCCCCAATCTTAGAAACGATCAGTAAGGTGACCCCAAGCACCAGTGAGTAGGCGTTTAACACCCACTGAACATTATTAAACGATTCGTTAAAATCACGAACCATGGTTGGTAGCGCCACGTTAACTATGGTGACGTCCAGTAAGGCCATAAAGACCCCTAAGGAAAGGGCCGCTAGCCCGATCCAATTTCGCGTTGACTTAGTCATTTTGATAACTTCCTCCATTTGCTTCGGTTGATCCCAAGTCAGACAACTGCCGATTAGTCCATTTTACTTTCGTTTCGCTACCCGCGATTTGTAGTTCAAGGGAGCGAATCCCCCACTTCAAGGCATTAATCCGACTTGTCGGTGCTTTTTCTAACTTTTCTTGCAAGTGTAGGTAGACCCGTTGATAAATTTCTAAATCCGTTAAGACGGCTGCCTTATATTCATTGAGAATCTGCAGTTGAACGGCTAGGCTTTCGTTTGCCATTCCTTTAAATTTAAAATGATAGAGTGATTCCCGCTTCGCGTCCACGGCAACGGGGGTCATCAGCATCTGGTGAAGGTGTTCGCGCCCCTGTGCGGTGATCTGGGCCAGGCGCTTCCCCCGTGCATCCTCTTTTGCCGACACAAAGATAATATCACCGGCCGCTGCCAGCTTTTTCAAGATGGGATACATGACCCCATTAGAAATCTTTCGGCGTGGTACCAATGTGGTCTCAAGAACCTGTCCCAGCTTATACCCAGACATGTCTCGTGATTCCAAAGTCCCTAATATTAATAGTTCGTACATCTTTTGCCTCCTAGCTAATAGGTCGTAACGACTTATTAAGTATAGGTCTTTTCGACTGGTTGTCAACGTTTAATTACTGGCAGCGTTTACAAAAAAATCGATATTGTTAGTGACCGACCTGCTCCTGAAAAGAAAAATAGTTTATACCCCATAAAGCAGACGCCCATTCCACAACACCTACTCGCTTTTGCCGGTTAACTGAAATAGCAACGGCAGAGACACCCCTCACGATTGTCTCTGCCGTTGCTATTTGTTATAGAAATTTATTTGAACATATTGGCAACTGACGTCCCGTTACTTGGCCGTTGCCTGCACCCCACGGATAAAGACAGCCAAACCGTAATCAAAGGCCTCATCCGGATTGGCTAAATCAATCGGTGAGGGAAACTTCGCCGCGAATTCGGCGGGCATTTGCCGCTGAGTGCCCCGAGCAAAGTACTGCTCGTCAGCCACGTAAGACAGAACAAAGTTATTCCCCATGTTCCCAGCGACCGTCAAATGCTGCTGATCCACCCCCAAGTCCTGCATCAATTTCATGCCCAGCACAATTAATTTCGTCCGGTTAGGCGTAAAGGGATAGGTATTTTCAAAAATTTTGGGCGAGTCGTTCACCCGCTTCAACTCTTCCCGCAAAATATGTGCCAGCTGATAAAAGTCACAGTCTCTGACCTGGGTCAAGCGCTGACTGATCCGACCGGAAATGAGCTCAGCGATACCTTCCATCAACTCATCTTTATTTTTAAAATGAAAATAAAGAGAGGCCGCCTTCACATCCAGCGCCTTCGCTAGCGTTCGCATGGAAAGCTTCTCTAAGCCATCTTGATTCAAGAGCGTAATCGCTGCCAGTTGAATCGTTTGCCGATCAAGTTTCATGTCGTCGTCTCCAATCTAACATCGTTAGTTTATGTCATCAGTATACCACGATTTATGTAAAAAAGGGCTTGACAGATGGCCTAACGGTGTTAGAATATGGTCATAAAGCTAACAGTGTTAGGTTAGCCACTGAATTTAAAATTGGAGGGTTACAAATGATTGTTATTATTACGGTTTCAATTATCATGGTTGGTATTTTCTTCACGGCAGTGACGTTAAAGGGTATGGATGCCACGTTCAAACAGTCTCATACGAATAGGAAATAATTTTTTGTTATTAATCTAACAGTGTTAGGTCAAACCATTTCAGGGGGAATTACATGAATTTTTTAGAGATTAACCATGTTCACAAGTCGTATCACTTAGCGGACGGCACCGCGCTGGCCGTGCTGAACGGCATCAACGCCACGTTTGGTCCTGGCGAGTTCGTTTCCATTGTCGGCGAATCTGGTGGCGGCAAGTCAACGCTGATGAACATCATTGCCGGGTTGGATAGCGATTACACCGGCGACGTCAACGTTAACGGACGCTCACTCAGTCAGATGAACGAACACGAGCTTGATCAGTATCGCCGCGAAAATGTCGGTTTTATTTTTCAATCTTTCAATCTGATTAGCCACCTCACAATTCTGGAAAACGTCTTGGTCGGTCTGGAAATGACCACTCGCGCGCACGCGGACCAGGTCGCGAAAGCCCAGCAGTTGTTGGCCGAAGTTGGCTTGGCTAAACGTGAAAACATGTATCCCAATCAGCTTTCCGGCGGGCAAAAACAACGGGTGGCGATTGCCCGGGCCTTGGCGACCGATCCACAGATTATTATCGCAGACGAACCGACTGGCGCTTTGGACGAGCAGAACACCCAGGAAATTTTAAAGTTACTGGATAAGATTGCCGCACAGGGGAAGCTGGTAATTGCTGTCACCCACTCCCAAGCCGTCGCCACGCACGGTACGCGGATCGTTCATTTGGACCACGGCATTCTCGACCGTGATGAGACACTGAAAATGCCTTACAGTGACACCACCCAGAATCCCACACTAAGGAGCCGGCACTTGCGTTTTCGCGCAATCATCCAAATGGCCCTGAAACATATGCAGCGCAACTTTGGCACCAATTTGCTCATCACGCTGGGCGGCGCGGTCGGTATCTTCAGCGTCGTGCTCATGTTGGCGCTCGGCCGAGGCATCGGCGGATACATCAGCCACGAAATCAGTGGTAACCTGAACCCGACCACCAGCGAGGTCACGCACAAGGTCAAGGACGGCAACACCGCGGCCGTGCAAATGACTGCCAAAGACGTGACGCAACTGAAAGGTCTCAGCAACGTCACCCAAGTGGAGAAGGGTTTCTTCATGCCCAGCGTCCAGGTCCAGTACCACGGCCGCAACGTGACGACCTCCTACTCTCAGACTTATAATCGGACATTCTTGCGCAAGAACCTCATCAAGGGGCAGAACCCGACGCGGACCAACACGATTGTCCTCAGCCGCGACATCGCTAAGAAATACAATAAACGCCACTACCAGGCGTTGCTCGGCAAAAAGGTCACGGTGTACGTCAACGCGACCGACGCCCACCAACGCCCCGTCTTGTTAAAGAAGCAAGTCAGCGTGGTCGGCTTCACCAAGTCCAGTAACACGGCCGTTCTGAGCTGGCAAACGGTGGCCAACATGGCGAAGGCCCAGAACGTGACGCTCAAGCCAACCTTTCTCGCCGTGACGGTCCACCAACTCAAGGACGTCAAGACCTTTGAAGCTCAGGCAAAGAAGCTGAACTATAAGTTGACCGGGGTCGGCTCCTACATCAACACGATCAACCAGTACGTCGCCCTGGCTTCCTACGTGCTCGCGGGGATTGCCGCAATCTCGCTAATTGTCTCCGCTATTATGATTATTGTTGTGCTCTACATTAGCGTTGGTACCCGAACCAAGGAAATTGGGATTCTCCGGGCATTAGGCGTCCGCAAGGCGGATATTCGAGCACTCTTCGTCTCCGAGGCCATGATTCTCGGCCTCCTGTACAGTGTGCTCGGGCTCCTCTTTGCAGAGTTGCTGGGGCTCGCAATCAACGCTGCCGCTAAAGGATTCGTGCACTACAGCATCATCCAGGTGGCGCCCGGCTTCATGCTCTTCGCCATTTTGGTCGGCGTGCTCATCAGTTTGGTCGCCGCTTGGGCACCGGCCCGGAAAGCCGCTAAGCTGGATCCAATTGAAGCATTGTCATACGAATAGTATTGGTTGCATTAGGCTGTGGCGAAGATCACGGCCTTTTTGCTGGCATCAGGTAAAGTGGCCCAAAAGAAAAGACGCCCCGTGAAAATGGCGTCAATGTACTGGTGTTATTGGCAATTATCAGTGTCATTCTGTGTTCAGCAAAGCCTAACGCGCGCCCAACCACGAATGAATCAGTTGGGAAAGGCCAATAATGACCAGCACGCCCACGACTTTAAGGACGATTGAAAAATCCGCGCCGAAGAATAGCCAGGCGCCAATTGCAATTAGCTCACAGGTGAAAATAAGATATTTCATTGTCACTAACCCCCGATAAGTATTTTTAATTTGCCATTCTCGCATTATATGACAGTGGCGCGGCTCCTGCCACTATCAAGCTACTACCAGTATATGCCCGATTAGTAGCACTACTTAGTCTCTGATTTACCTTTGTCTCCTTAATCAGTTTGTTCTTATCATGGTTAAAGCAACATAAAAGCCGTAATAGCAACGTTTATCACGTTCTATCACGACTTTTCAATATGCAAAATCTCATGCACAGATGATCATCAAAATATTTTCAATTCGTGTGCTTACGCCATTTGACACCGACTAATCCCAAGAGTGACCCCAGAACAGCTAATCCCCAAAGCGGGGAAGTCGTGTCCTCATTGGTTTGTGGCAAAGTTGTCTCATCATGCGTTTGTGACAAAGCTGTTCTCTTTGATTTGTTAGGCAACATTGTCGATTGGCTTAGTGGTGTCACGGTGGCGGCCGCAGCCCCTTTAGCTGGAGTTGAATTAATATTAGCTGCCTGGCCACCCTTGTTAGGCGTAATCTTACCCGGCTTGTTAGGTTGCTTGGGCTTGTTTGGTGTACTTGGCTGATTAGGCTTATCAGCATTACCACCACTAGTAACGGCATCATAAACGTAGGTGATCTCGCTGTCCGTATTGCCAAAGGTACCGGTAGCGTTGGCTGGCGACGTGATCAACTTGTACCCATCAACCGTTACCGGACTTGAGGTATAACGCTCACCGGCCTTCCCGGTTAGCGTGACATCTGACGCGACTTGGCTCCCGTTTGAAGTCTCGTAATGAACCGTGATCACCACCGTTGGGCTTGGGTCAACCGGAGGCGTTACCGTTCCACCAACCTTTTTGTAGACAAAAGTCACAGTTTGAGCTGTGTTGGAGAAAGTTCCTGTAGCGTTATCTGGTGTCTTCTTCAATTCATAACCATCAATGGTCTTGGCAACTGCCACGTAGTCTTCGCCAATAAAGCCAGTTAACGTATCCGGTTCAGCGACCTTGCTACCACGTTCATCAACGTAATTTATCGTGACATTGGCAGCTTGGTCAGCCTTGACGTACGGGGTGATCATTTGGAGCACATTGACATCCTTACCGTTAATGGTCGTCGTATAAACAGCATTCAAGAAGTAAGCGTAATCTTCCTGTACTAAGTTTGGGTAATATTGTGCCCAAGGATTATTTGTTTGGCCAGGCATAATTTGATCCTTAATCCCCGCGTAAGAAATTTTATCGCCGTCCAACGTATCACTGCTGATTGCGCCACTCCAAAATGCACGAACGGTTGAATCTGGATGGAATGGTGCTGTGATTGGAACACCAGTTACTGTCTGTAAATCCATTAGTTTAAAGGTCAACCCTTGTGGCGCTTTGACGGGGCTAATCAAAACATATTTATCAGTCTTTGGCATATAGATCAGCTCATTCTCAATGAGTTGAGAATCTAACCTCAAATCTGAATATTGTGCGGCATTTAGCGATGAGAAATCGGCGATGCAATTATTTCCAATTGACAAATTCTTAACATTCTTAAGACCGGTAATCGGTGTAATGTCCCACACCCGTTGCCCCAAGACCTCTAAGTCGGTTAATTTAGTCAGATATTTTAATGGCGTCAGGTCAGTTACATCCCCTCGAACCATATAAGGAGAGTGATTCAAATCATCGGAAATGGTTAAATTAGTTAAATTCGTCGCAAACTCCAACCCTTTAATTGAAAACGACTGCTTACCATCAATGTATGTATTCCGGAAATCAAAATTGTTAAGAAGTAACATGTCAGCCTGCGTAATGTCATCGACAGTCGTCCAAGTCTTACCTGAAGCTTGGATAGCAGGGTTCTTACTCGTATCCGCATATTTTAAAGTCGATAGTACATCCGCTTGTAAGGTCTTGTTTGGCATCCAAGTATCAATCGCTGTATCAGCTGCAACCACTGGCGCCGCCATGCGAGCAGTTGGGGTGGGCGCCATATTTTGATTTAAACTGTCGGTCTTTACCGGTGTATCAGTCTTTACTGGGGCATCGTCATCAGTAACCTTTGCCCCCTTATCAGTCGTATCGCCAGTTGACTCTTGGTCAGTATCAGCTAACGGCTTTTCAACAGGCGCCGGAGCATCAGACTTATTTTCATCTTGTTTATTCGCCGCCTCTGAATCAACTGTAACTTGCTTTTGATTGCCATCGCTAACATCTGCTTGAGGTGCGGTCAACGTCGCCTGTCCATCCGGTGTAGCTGGTTTATCTGGTGTCATTTTCTGACTCACTGCAGAACTATCTCCGACCGTATCCGCATGAGCTGTTTGACCACCCGCAGCCCCCAAGACCAGAGAAGTTGTTACGATTCCGGCGACAATCCAGATTTTTCCCTTCTTGTACATCTTATAATGCTCCTTAGGATTCGTTGAACGAAACATAAATAATACCCCCCTAAAACATATTATGATCACTTGAAAAACAGTTTGTCATATGATGGCTACTCAAATTTCATTTCCGCTAATGCAAGCGCTTCCTAAAACTAATTATATCCAATCAATCGGCTAAAATCTAGTCCATATCCACAAATGTTTTTATACTCTTGCTTTTAAAAAACTATTGAATTATCTTGAGATGCCTGCAAGAAATCATTGCTATCGTGCCATTTATATGATCTGTGCCAACAAAAAGGTTAACACCGTTTAGTCTAATCCAGCGTATTAGTGTACGTCACATAAATTAAAAAGTATAACACCCGTTTTAAGGCGCGCAATCTAACTCACCTTACTATGATGACTATTTTAATCGTTATCAAAATAGATTCTATGATCCGTCTGCCTACATTTAATAATTAGTCAACTGCGTCGAGAATCAAATACGTTCTGTCTAGCTGACTAGAACGCAAAAGAAAAGGCGCCTCATGAAAATGGTGTCCATTCAACAACTCTATTCACTTTTCTGAAAAGGGATACACCATCCAGAAAGGCCCACAAGTTACAAGTCTGCCATCGTTCCCAATTTCATGTATATTTTTTCTGTCGGCAGTTTCTGACCGTACAGCTTTAGCGATGTTCATCGCGAACTTGGTGCCCCCAATCACCCAGCGCAAATAATGCTTGATCCAAGTGGCGACCGATGGTGGTTAATCGATAGTCAACTTGAGGTGGTACTGAATCATATTGTCGTCGAGCAACTACGCCTAATTTTTGTAGGCGCTTTAATTCATTAGAGAGTGCAATTGCCGAAACGCCAGTTACCCGTCGCTGTAACTCATTAAATCTAATTGGTTCATCTTTTATGAGTTCCCAAATAATTCGCAAGCACCATTTTCCTTGGATTATTTCCAAAGCAAATTTAGTGTCACAGTTTTCCATAACAGCCTCCATTTCTTACCCACTAAACATTTTTTTAGTACTTGTTCAGTTCAAAACTGCCATTTATAATAAAGCCGTTCGATATGTCAGTCAACTGTGAAGGAGAAATTACAATGTCACAAGCAACTAAAACCTTAGAAAATTTTTTAAACGCAATCTCACAGATGGATATTGAAAGCGTTCAAAGCATGTTCGCTAACGATGTCACCCAACTCGTCCCATTTGCGCCAGCTGGAACACCTGATAAAATTACGGGTAAACAAGCTGTTGCCAGCACTTTCGGTAGCTTACCACAAATGTTTAAAAACATGAACTACAGCAATGTTGAAATTGTAGAAACGACTGATGACAACTTCGCCATCGGTTTTGCACATGCGGATGCCACCTTAACTAACGATACGCCGTATGATCAAAACTATGTTTTCTATGTTCGTATCAATAATGATGGTTTAATCAGTGAATACCGTGAGTACATGAACCCAGTTAAACTGGGCGAAGCTATCGCTCAATTAACCAAGTAATTATTGCAATTTCAATGGTTCAACTAAAAAAGGAACAGGCAAGCTCAGCTATGAGCGTTGACCTGTTCCTTTTCAGTTTGAACCACTGCTGTCCACATTCACCGGAATTCATATTCTGAGAGGTAAAAGTTGATGGTTCTTCTTACAGTACTTCTGCTAGTTCGATAACTAACACATTTTTCTTGTAGCGGTTTCTAAGTGTAAAACGTCCAAAAAGATGGCTGACTCCAATCGGAATCAGCCATCTTTAACTCATATCTGCAATTCACCCTTAAGACTGCGCCGTATCCGGATCAAACTGCATCCCGCCGCTGAAAGGTGCCGCATCAATTGCCGCCATCTCCTCGTCGGTTAAGTTAAAGTCGAAGTCATCCAAGTTCGCCGCCATGTGTGCCGGGCTCACGGACTTCGTCAACGGAACAATCTGCTTTTGAATCAACCACCGCAAGATCACTTGGCCCGGTTGCTTGCCGTACTTCGTCGCAATCTGATTGACCGTCGCTTCCGTCAGAACATTACTGTCGGGACCACCAAATGGACTCCACGCCTCAACCTGAATGTCATTATCCTGTGCAAATTTAGCCGTAGCCGTTTGGGCAAACCCGGGATGGTACTCAATTTGGTCCAGCATTGGCTTAATCTCAGTATCCTCAATCAACGCTTGTAAGTGATGATCCAAGAAGTTAGAAACACCAATCGCCTTGATCTTGCCGGCCTTGTAGAGATCCTCCAATGCGCGCCAAGTATCTGCGTTCAGCTCACGCCAGTCATCATGCCATTTTGCATTGGCTGGCCAGTGAATTAGGTAAACGTCCACGTAGTCCAAGTCTAGTCGTGCCAAGGAATCGTTGAAAGCCTTAACTGTGCCCTCATAGCCCCGGTGCGTGAACCAAGCCTTGGTGCTGACCAGTACATCCGACCGCTGCAAATCATTTTCAGCCATGGCTTCACGAATCCCTTGGCCGACACTAACTTCGTTGCCATAAGCTTCGGCCGTATCAATCAACCGGTAGCCACTCTTGATGGCATCCTTAACCGCCTTCACCGTATCCGGGCCATCGGGAATGATGGTGCCAAAGCCAACGACTGGAATCTTGTACCCATTGTTTAACGTGTAAGTTGCTGTCATATCCATTTTAATCACCTAATCCTTTTCTGTTTTAATTGAGAACTGTTGAAACATATCTAACATGTCTTGATATCCGTGGGCATCGCTTGGTAAAGCAAAACCTTCACCCGTATTCAAAGACTTGATTTGTGTCATCTCTGTTGGCGTCAACGTAAAATCAAAGACTGCTAAATTTTCACGCATCCGCTCAACGTGGGTCGTCTTTGGAATCGCAACGATTCCGCGCTGAAGCAACCAACGAAGAATGACTTGTGCTGACGACTTATGATGTGCCGCACCAATTTCATTTAGAAGGGGCATGTCAAAAATATTTTGGCTACCAGCGGAGAATGGCGCCCAGGCCTCCATTTGGACATTGAAGTCCACCATTGCTTGCTGGTCTTCCTCACGCTGATTAAAAACATTCGTTTCAACCATGTTGATTGCCGGTCTAACGTCAGTGAAGTTAATCAGGTCTACCAATTTTTTTTGGCTAAAGTTATCGACGCCAATTGCGCGGATTGTTCCCGCCTGATTGGCTTCACTCAAGAAACGCCAAGCCCCATAATAGTCACCGACAGGCTGGTGGATAAGGTATAGATCAACATAGTCAAGCCCGAGCTTTGCCAATGAACGCGCCAAGCCACGCTGTGCACCCGCATAAGAATTATCCGTCAGCCAAAGTTTTGACGTAATGAATAGCTCCGACCGATCCACACCACTACGTTTAATGGCGCGGCCAACAGCTTCCTCATTACCATAGGCTGCGGCTGTATCAATCAGCCGATAGCCCATCTGGATGGCCTGAAACACAGCTTCTTCGGCCTCAGCTAAATCGGTAACCCGAAAAACGCCCAGTCCTAGCTGGGGCATCTGCACCCCATTATTCAATGTCACTTTATCCATTATCTTCAGCTCCTTTGTTTTGATTGTTCAAGTGAAAGCGGAGATAGTCAATCGCCGCCACCTGGCTTTCACACTGGTGAATCTCGGCTAGCCTTTCCTTTCGTTTGCGCGTCAGGAGCCTTAACCGTTGTTCAGTTGTTCGCTGATCCTGTTCGTCAAATTGCAGGTAAATTGCTACCTCTTCTGCCGTAAACCCCATCGTGTAAAGTGCCGCAATGGTTTGCAGGTAGACCAAGTCAGCGTCGTCGTACTGACGTTCAGCAGGCCCGGCCTCATCACGCCTTATCCAGGTGTCGTAATCGTTTAAAACTTGATCAGACAACTGATAGGTTGCTTGTACCGTAAAGCGATCCACTTGCCCTCACCTCACTAATTTTTTATTTTTTCAGATATGGGACCCATAACTATTCTTTTAAAATAGCCACCCGACCAAACACGTGATTCTTTTCCAAATAGTCCTGCGCATCGGCCACCCCATCACGGGACAACGGGAACACTTTCTGAATGGGTACCCGCAATTTACCGGCTGCCATCATAGCCAAGATTTTTGCCAGTGTTCCGGTTCCCTGAGCACTCAAGAACTGTGCCTGCACTTGTGGGTATTGAGCCGTCACATCATTTTCTAGATGTTCTACCAAAGTGACTAACCGGCCACCTGGCTTGACAACGTCAAAGCTGTGCCGCAACACTTCGCCACCAACAGTATCAATCACCAGGTCTAAATCGGCGACGGCATCACGGAAATCAGTATGGTAATCAATAACTTTGTCAGCGCCCAAAGCCTTTAATCGTGATTCATCCTTAGGATTGGCCGTGGTATAAACCGTTGCACCAGCTTGTTTCGCCAACTGGATTGCTAACGACCCCACACCACCAGCACCACCGTGAACCAAGACCGATTGCCCAGCCTGCAACTGACCATTATCAAATAACGCCAAGTATGCTGGCACGCCCACCATCGTAACGGTTCCTTGATCCAGTGCAACGTCCTGTGGCAGCCGGGCAATGGTGTGCGCATCCAAGATAGCCAACTCCGCGTAAGCTCCCAGACTGGTATTGCCCACGATACCCAAGACAATTTCGCCGACTTGGAAATCGGTCACCGCCGAGCCCTTCTTAACGATCCGACCAACGGCATCCGTTCCGAGAACTGCTGGCAATTGAATTGGCATGCGTTCACGGAAATCACCACGCCGCATGCCAATGTCGAATGGACTTACGGACGTGCCCAGAACTTCTATTAATACCTCGCTGGACTTCAAGTCCGGCACCAATACTTCTTTTTCCTCTAAAACTGAACTGTCTCCATAGTCATTCATGACGACTGCTTTAGTTTGCATATTGATTACCTCCATCGCATTTCCTAAGTTGATGACAATAGTGTATCGCCCTTTTACTGATATGTTAAATGCTTATTATGACTGATTAGTTATTCATATCATGCATTTCTTGTAAAATAAAAACCGTGTCCCTTAAAGGCCACGGCTTACCACTCAGTTCTTCTGCATCTTCTCTTCCCGTACAAATCGAATAAACGCCGCCGTTACTTGCGAATGCGGCTGTTGCCCCCGCCAGGCCAACACAGAATTCAGCGTCAGCTTGGGCACTAATGGCACGTAAACCAAATGATCAAAGTGCTGATTCAGCTTCAAGCAAATCACCACGCCATGATTTCTCTGCGCTAACATCGCAGCGTTGTAAACCAGATTGTAGCGGGCCTTGTTCCCCATTTTAGCCGCATATTCACCGGACCAATTGGCCAACTCATTTTGAACGACCTTATCCAGAATGGTAATCACCGGCGTTCCGACAAGATCACCAGGGCGAATCGCTTCATAGCTCGCAAACTTAGAATCCTCGTGCGCGAGAATCCCCCATTCTTCTTTAGCCGTCATCCGGACAAAATCATACTTACCAATTTCCACGGGCTCAATCAAGAGACCCAGGTCAATCGTCCCCTGTTCAATCCAGCCTTTAATATCATCGTTATTACCGCTGTGGAGGGCGAATTTCACTTTCGGATGTTCCTGCTGAAACCGGTCGATGAGGTCTGCGACTTCTTCCATACTCTGCAGCTCGCTACACCCAATCGCAATTGTTCCCGCCAGCTCCTCAGTCTGCTGCAGCTCTTCCCGCGCACGGTCTAGCATATTCACCAAATCCTGTGCGCGTTGCCGGAACAACAGTCCCTCTCTCGTTAAATAGATGCTGTGATTACTGCGGCGAAACAACTCGACGCCCAGCTCTTCTTCCAAGGATTTTAATTGTCGTGACAAAGTTGGTTGCGTTAAATGAAGCAATGCCGCCGCTCGTGTCACGTTTTCCTCTCTTGCTGTCATCAAGAAATAGTTCAGTACCCGGACATCCATGGTAAAAACCTCTTTCACGTATCTCTAATTTGATTCTACTTTAGGCAAGTGGTTATTTACATTAATTTTATCACAGTTCACTTGAAATACATTTCACGTATCACAAGCACAGATTCTAGACTCTCAGGCTGAGCCTTCATTAGCGTTTTGACCTTTAACCCGTCTATATTGTCCCATCAGCCAGTTCTACATCGGGCAATCATTATTCATACTAAACACGTCTGACTCAACCACAAGCCTCTCTTCAATAAATTTATCCCTCAAGAATCATTTCGTCGATGTGCAGATCAAACTACCAATTACGCTCAAGGTTCATAACAAACAACAGCGCATCTATAACCCTTTTAATCGATTCTTAGTTATACAATTATCAAATAACTAGACTGATGAAATAAGTATTTTTAATTTGTCCGACCTTTTACTATACTTGGCCTTGTTGATATGACATGTGTCATTCAAAAAATTAAAAAATGAGGCGATCACATGATTAAGCATATTTTTATTGCAACGATTAAGCCTGGCATTTCAGATGCCGATGTTGAACAAGCCATGACAGCCATGCGCAACATGAAAAACACGGTTCCTGAAATTAAGTCTATTACTGTCGGCCGCTCCTTAGGGTGGGTTGGTAATGCCAACACCGTCAGCATGGTAATTGACGTTGAGGATCAGGCTAGTTTCAATCGGCTGCTTAACAGCGAAGCACACCAACAAGTCAATGCATCAGCCAGTGATTTCTTCCGGACAGATAACTTTGTTCTATCCCAGATTGAATTCTAGCAGGCACTCGAAGATTAGCTTCAATGATCAAGCTTTATTACAACAAGTTTTATATGAAATGTTAGGAGAATAAATAATGAAAAACCAAACTACTGAAATACTCAATATCGAAGTCCCTGTCATTCAAGGTCCAATGCATTGGTTAACTGATGCCTGACTAGTTGCAGCCGTTAGTGAGGCTGGTGGACTAGGAATTCTTGGTTTTAACGCTGGTCAGACAACGGTTACCCGATCCGTTGATGAAACGGTCGAGCGGATGCGCCAAGAGATTAGAAAAGTTAAGCAGCTCACCGATAAACCCTTCGGCTTACAATTAAACCCTACCGGTAAAGAAACTGATCACTTTACCGGGCCAATGATGCAATTAGTCTTTGACGAAGGGTTAACCGCCGTAGCGTACGGTGGTGCAATTCTACCCGAGATTTTCCAAGAACTCCACGCACACAATGTTAAGGTCATCTTCCGTACTGTGGCATCAACTCCGGAAAATTCACGTGAGGCTGAGGTAGCCGGTGCAGATATCATCGTTGCATCTGGTTTCGATGCCGGTGGTACTTTACCTGAAAAAGTCGTTGGCACATTTTCCATGATTCCAATGATTGTCGATGCCGTTGACCATACGCCGGTGCTGGCTTCTGGTGGGATTGTTGACCAACGAACAGCACGTGCCGCTATGGCGTTAGGCGCCGACGGGGTTTACGCAGGAACGATTTTCCTACTGTCACAAGAATCTCGAATGGCAGAGAACGTTAAACAATTGGCCGTGAACGCCGCTGCTGATCAGTTGCTCATGTACCGTGCATTTCCTGGCTATTACCGTTCCTTACCAGGAAAGTTGGCAGACAAACTAGTGACCTTGGACAAATCTGGTGCTTCCGGTCGAGATATTTTTACAGCTGCTGGTGCTTTTGAGGGGATGCATCAAGGGATGATTCTAGGCAATTTAGATCAAGGTTACGCCTCATTAGGTCTAGGCATTTCCAGTGTTCACGAAATCAAGCCCGTCGAGAAGATAGTCGCTGAGTTGGCAGACGGAATTGCACAAGAACTTTAACAATAAATACAAAGGAAAAGGTGAAAAATATGAAAACTGCATTAATTACTGGTTCTGGTCGTCAAGCTGGTCTCGGATTTGAAGTCGCAAAACAACTTGGGGCACAAGGCTATCAGATTATCATTGCTGCTCGTCAATCAGCGCAGGTGACTGAGCGAGTTGCTGAGTTGAAGGACCTAGGATTCCAAGCCCATGGCGTTGTTCTGGACTTAACTGACGAGAACAGCATCTCGCAAGCGGTGAATGCCGTTCAACAGTGGGATTCAAAATTAGACGTATTGGTCAACAACGCCGCAGTCTTTGGCGACTTCACGTCAGTTCTAGAGACTGACATTAAGAACGTTGAGGCAGCGTTTAATACTAATTTTCTAGGCACCTGGCAAGTGACGCAAAAGTTTTATGCACTATTGGCTAACGCTGATACGGCACGTATCGTCAACGTTTCAAGTGGTGCAGGCTCATTCGCGGATCCGGTTTATGGTATCTTGAACGGTTCAATGGGCATGCCAGTTTCAACCTATGCCCTGACGAAGCTTGCTATCAATGGCTTAACCGTTAAAATGGCTAAGGAATTTTCACAGGATAATGTTTTAGTCAACGCAGTCTGCCCAGATGTGGTTAATACTTCAGGTAACGACACGGGCTTTGGACGACCAGTTGGTGAAGGTGCCAAGAGTGTTGTATGGGCCGCAACCTTGCCTGACGATGGCCCTACTGGCGGATTCTATCGCGATGGGCAACCTCTACCTTGGTAATGCCCGCTTAACTTGGCTGTTCCAACTCAGACCACAAATCATTAAAATTTTAAAATGAGTAGCAGATTCTGAAGTCTATTCGACTTTGAATCTGCTATTTTTGTCGCTGCTATGAGCGATGTATTTTATCACAGTTCATCAGATATACATTTTATGTATCACGAACATGTACGATAAGCATTTTTATTATATCGTCGTGGCGCGTATGCTAGTCCTTGTTCTTGAAAGAACGGCGGTTCACCTAGCGATTTCTTTACGCTAATCCTAGCCGGAACAAACAAATCTATTTTACGACTACCCAACTGAAAGGAAGTTTTATCATGAAAATTGCTGTCATTGGTGCCTACGGAAAAACCGGTCGAGCACTGATTCAAGAAGCCACGAAACGCGGTCACTCTGTCCTGGCCATCGCCCATCGTCAACACGATGACGTCGCTTACGACAATCTGCTCATCAAGGATTTAATGGATTTAACCGCGGCTGATTTAGCCGGCGTCGATGCCGTCATTGATGCCGTGAGTGCTTGGACGCCGGAAACATTTGCCATTCACACTACGGGTCTCTCGCACCTCGCACAGATTCTATCTGGTACTGAGACGCGCTACCTGAAGGTTGGCGGCGCCGGCACCCTCTACATCAATGCGGACCACACCAAAATGCTGAAGGATCGCGCAGACTATCCAGCTGATTGGTTACCCCTAGCTGATGCGTTGGTTGCCAGTTTAAATCGGTTACGTTCGTACGCCAATTTAGCTTGGACCTACGTCACACCGGCCTTCAACTACGATGCAGATGGCGCGGCCACTGGCGTTTACCACGTGGACGGCGAAAACTATTTAGCGAAATCCGACGCAGACAGTTACATCAGCTATGCCGACTACGCTACGGGCATGCTGGATATTATCGAACAGAACACCTACATTCGCCAACGCATTACCTTGGTTGGCGGACAGGCGTAGTCTAAAAAATACGGTTGGTCCCTGGTTGTTAGGGCTAACCGTATTTTTTGATAGTTCTATGATTAGGTAATGTTACAGCCATTTGCAACACTGTCACCAATTTCATGCACTGCGATGAGCTGCAATAGTCGATTAACTTTTTTTCGATGACAAATTGGCACAACTTCTATTGGAGATACTCAGCCTGAAGCCTTGTGCAGAGAATCGTTTAACCCTTGGCCGGCCGAGAAATATCAATTTAGATAAGCTAACCTACTGATTTGCTCACCGCACTACTTAAGCGTTGACATATCAATCACGTAGCGGTAATGCACTTTACTATCTAAAATATTCTGGTAAGCTTTTTCAACATCATTAATGCCAATTATCTCAATCTGAGGTTTAATGTCATTTTGAGCTGCAAAGTCTAGCATTTCTTGTGTCATTTGAATTCCGCCAACGTTGGAGGCTGTAACCTTTGCCTGATTTCCGAAGATTGAGAACAGGTTAAACTGAATGTCATTGCTTGGAATGCCCACATAGCAGAAAACACCGTCCGTTTTGACCAACGGCAAATAATTATCTAGATTCATATCAGCTGCCACTGTGTTGAGAATGAAGTCAAAATGACCAGCCAAATTTTGGAAATCTTCCGGTGTCTTCAGGATTTGGTAATCCGTTGCACCAAATTGTTGGGCCTCACCACGCTTACTTTCAGAGTGCCCCAATACCGTAACCCGGGCACCCATTTTTGCTGCAAACTGCACAGCAATATGGCCTAAGCCTCCTAAACCAATAATGGCCACTTGACTATCCTTTCCCACATTGAATCGCTTCAGTGGGTTATACGTGGTAATCCCAGCACACAGTAACGGTGCCGCATCCTCAAGAGCTAATTCATCCGGGATGTGCAGGACAAAGTGGTCTTTAACAACGATTGATTGTGAGTAACCCCCCTGCGTAATTGTGCCATCATCATCTTCAGAATCAAAAACAACGACAACGCCATTTTCACAGAACTGCTCTTGGCCAGCCTTGCATGCTGCACACTGACCACAAGAATTCACAAAGCAGCCAACTCCGACTCGATCGCCAGGTTGAAAGTTTTTAACATCTCTCCCAACTGCTGAAACGATTCCTGAAATTTCATGTCCAGGAACCATCGGGAAATGGGCACCCTGCCACTGCACCATACTGACATCACTATGACAAATACCACAATACTTAATATCGATGGCAACATCATCCGGCCGTAAGTTACGCCGCTCAATTACTGTCTGATTGAATGAAGCAAAATCACCTTTGATATTGGCCGATAGAGCTTTAACTGATTGACTCATAAAAACCACTCCACTTTATTTCGATTTTTTCTAACCTTGGCTTGAATCCACATCTACGCAACCCCCGTCCACACCGGGTATGCGCTTGGACATTTTTTAATACGTCGTTACCACCGCACTCATAATTTGCCATTGACCGTTTACACGTTGCACGTAGAGATCTGTATTCAGTGGCCACTCACTCTTTGCGCTGCCGTGAATGCTGGCAACCACACGGCTTTGTCCAATGATGTGCCAGCCACGGCTCGTCTCTCGCAGACTGACATGATCTTCTACAGAAGAATAATAATGCATCGTTCCCTGTCCTAATTCCTGTAACCATTCACCCTTGGGCTGCACGTAGCCCGTCATATGCGTCAGCGTAAAATCTGGTGCTAACAACTTGTCTAACCTCACCGTATCATCAGCCGCCATCACCGTATTATAGTCACGATAGAGTTTTCGTAATTCCTCATCCATCTTCGGAATCCTCCTTCAGTTAACAATGTCTCATTAGTTACTTCATAAGATCAAAACATCTTATCCACGGTCCTCCACAAAGACACGACCATTTTTTACATACCACGTCATTTAAATCTTAAACACTACTCCCCGGCAGGAAAGTCCGTTGACGCTGCCAAATCAGTCTGCTGCTTAAAATCAGCAACGCGCTTTTCCAGCGTGACAATCGTATTCTCAAGCGCTTGGGAACCCAAGACCATTCGTAGAGGTGCTGGCTCTTGATCAACACTCTCAATGATGCGACTGGCCATCCGTACCGGGTCTCCGGGAGCAAGACCATTAGCTGGATCAAGCATCTTTTGGAATGCATGCGCCGGATTACCTTCATAGGCTGGCAAGAAGTTCGCAACCTGCGCACTGCCATAACGGAACTCAGTCCGCGCACCACCAGGCTCAACAATCGTGACACCAATGTTAAAACTAGCAACTTCTTGGGCGACGGCTTCCATGAAACCTTCAATCCCAAACTTAGCCGCGTGATACATTGAGTTCCCCGGGAAAGCTACTTGACCCCCGTATGAAGAAATCTGAATCAAGCGTCCATGACCTTGCGCCCGCATACTTGGTAAAATCGCACGGACCATTTGGATTGAGCCCGTCAAGTCGGTCGCAATAATCTGGTTCACTTCAGCATCGTTTAATTCTTCAGCCGCACCGAACAAGCCATAACCCGCGTTGTTAACCAACACGTCAATTTGATAGTTTTGCGTTAATTCATCAACTAATTGATGAATGGCCGCAACATCCGTCACATCCAATGACTTGCTCACAAATGTGTCTGGGTATTGGTTCACTAAGTCTTGTACCTTAGCTGCATTCCGAACCGTACCAATGACCGTCTTACCTTGTGCCAAAAGTTGTTCCGTCATTGCGTGACCAAAGCCACTGCTAACACCCGTAATTAACCAAGTTTTTTTTTCCATCAGTCTGATCTCCTTTTTATTTCCGATTAATTCCCAAACTGTTTCGCGTGCCCATCGTAGTATCGTGGGCTAACCGGACAACCAAGTCGGCAATACTCTTACGTGAGACATCGTGGCCACCGAAGGGTTCGCCTTTTTCTGTCACTTCATAATCCGTATCAGTGCCATTATCAAACCAACCTGGCCGGATCACCGTGTAGTTTAAATCAGAAGCCTCGACAACGTCAGCAGCGTTCCGATACCCTTGTAACATGGGATTCTCCGCCAGGTTCCCGCCACCGACACTAGCTGGAATTTCATTATAAATACCCATTGAGGCAATGAATAATAACCGTTTAACATCTGCCTGATCCATGGCCGTCACTAAACTCTTGGCCATCCCCGCTAAGTTACCACTCAAAGCAGCAAAAACCACGTCTTGATCAGCCAAGGCTTCCTGTAGAACAGCACTGTCAGTCACACTACCGGTAATTGCCCGTTCACGGTCAGCACGCAACTGTCCCAAGCGGCCAGTATTCCGTGCCATTAACGTTAACTGGTCATCCGTATTATCCAGGAAATACCGCCGAGTCACGCTACCCACAGAACCCGTTGCACCAATAATTAAAACGTTTGTCATAATGAAATTCCTCCACTTCATCTTTGAATAACCTCAGTCTACAACCTTGAAGTAACTACAAGGCAAGTACAATAGCAAAATAACTTTCAATTTTTTAATCTCTATGATTCAGTACCCAGCCGCCACGCGTTATTCAGTCAACGTTAGCTCTAAGCTGTCCGCCTTCTTTTGTAAAATTGATAAGAGCTCAGCCGGAAAACTACCTAGTCGGCTAACTTGGTACGGCGCAATGTCTTGATCACCAAAATTCAGTGAAAAGGCCTGCCAATCCTGGAAAAAGTAAATGCTACCAGCCGCTACCTTTGCAGTTAAATCCGCTGAATAGTCAATGGTCGTTGGCAATTGGCCAAAATATTCATGACCCCCATTTAACTTAAAAGTCAGGGTTAAAGGCAATTTCGGTAGCACCTGCTTTTCAAAATCCGGATTAACCACCAGTGGAAAACTTTTTTCTTGATAACGTAATTTCATACAAATCACCGCCTATCAGTTAATATGACTCATCTTACCGCCTTGAAGTAACTGCAAGGCAAGACCTTTTACAATTTTCTTTCACCCTTCACAATACCAATCGCGAAAAGCAATGCAATCACGGCTAAAACTGATATCCATACCAGAGACTGGTTATATGAACGAGCTGGCAATTTCGGCTCAGTAACCATCTTCACCATTGATTAGCGTTGCTCCCAGGACGCCCATTCGGCGTTTAACCCTCGGCTGATTGCTAAACCAACCGACTATAGGGATCCACTACCAATGCTTCAGCCATCAAAACTTCCGTGTAAATATCGTGAAGTAAGCTCACATCAACCACATGCTGTCGCGCCTGTTCGGCCAAAAAAGCCCGTTCACTAGCAAAGGCCTGCATCATTGCCCAGCGCTGATCACGGCTTTGCAAAATACTGACCGCCTCATGATGATTGGTAATCCCACGCCAGCGTCGTAAGAACAACGGTAATGGATTGGTCTTATTTTGATCCTGCAGGTCATAAATGACCGTTGCTTTGATTTCCGAATTGAGTTGCAATTTTTCTACACGTGCAATCCCCATCGCGGTCATTTGCTCACGAATCTGAGCCAAGAGGACGGATTTGCTGAGCACATCACCGTCCCGAGGTAAGAGCCATTTGAAGACTAACGTGGGCACCAACATGCTGGCAATAATGACCACAGTTTCTACTAAAATGACCTGTTGGAATTGTGTCGTCGGTATTAAACCCGTAATCGAGAAGGTCATGGCCAAGGTCACTGTTCCGTGAACACCGCCGAACGCAAAGAGCCAGCCGTCCTTGACCTGCCTGCTGGCAACAAAAAAGTAGGCGTAGATGAACCGACTGACTAACAAGAACCCATAAATAGCCAATCCCAGCCAAAGCCAATTCAGCGAAGCGACCATCTGTTGATGCTGTTCCCGAACGATTCGTTCTAAACTGATGCCCAGAATAACAAAGACGCCACCGTTTAGAACCTCTACCACAAAATTCATTAATTCCGTCCCAAAATACATCTGGCGCGATGCTGTAAATCGACTGCCATTGGCCTCACTGTTATGTACCAGCCCCGCAACAACTACGGCGATAATACCGGATACAGTTAATTTTTCCGCAACCAGATAAATAATAACTGGCGTCAGTAGGTAGATTAGCGTCTGCGAAGAAATCACGTTTGCTTCACTACGAACCAGGGCCTGGCGAAAAAGCATCAATCCGAAAGCCAACACCATGCCGACAATTGCACCACCAACCGCTGAGAATAATAGTCGGCCGATGTTTTGACCCAAAGATAGCTGACGAGTTTGCCACCATAGTAATCCTGCCTGCAATAAAATCAGACCGGTTGCATCGTTAAATAACGACTCCATTTTCAGTTGATTGCCGAGATGCTCACTGAACTTTCGACCCGTCACGACGGATTCGAAGGCGGTGGCGTCAGTTGGCGTGCTGATTGCCACCATCACTAAAGCTAGGGGAAAGCTTGTTGCTAACGCCCAGTGAATGCCCAGTGTTGCCACAATGGCTGAACCAATCGCCAGCACAAAAGCCGTGCCCAAAATGCTTGAAAAACCCTTACTAACTTTAAGTATCGGGGTAACTTGCCCTTCAAAAAAGAACAGTGGTGCTAATATTAAAATCATAAAAGTTTCATTTTCAAAGTTCAATACCAACTGGTTCAGCGCTGGCACCCACCCCACAATAACACCTGCAAACAGTGCTAAATATGTCTTAGAAATTCGCGGAACCCACTGCGCCACTATGTTAGCAATCGCTACGGTAACTAACAAAACAAAAGTTGAGGTAAACAGCTCCATCTTTCCAACCTCCTGATTAGCAAAAAGAGTGACCGGTCTCAAATGGTCACCCTGCTATTAATGTGCCGGTTTCCTGCTACCAGCCGATCAGTTTCTGGGATTAAGAATAGAATAGCATTAACCCAATGTCAGGCAAAGCTGGTACTCTCAGAATTTTCTAAAAAATACCGACCTGCTTAAGATTAGTTGCGCTCACACTGTGTAATACTGTTCGTCATTTCGACGCGGGAAAGGTATCCGTATCTACTTCGTATACTTGATTACTTTGGCAGGTACACCAACAGCTACTGCATTGTCGGGGATGTCTTTGGTAACGACTGCTCCGGTACCAATAATAGCGTTCTCCCCAATTGTCACTCCAGGTGCCACATTGACCCGCGCGCCTAGCCAGGCATTCTTTTTGATGTGAATTTCTTTTGTGCTAATCATCCGGATATTGTTGGGCTCATGATTGTCGGTAAATAATCCAACCCCTGGCCCCATCATCACGCCATCATCAATCGTAATGGTTCCGACGGACATCATCGTCAAATTATGATTTGCGTAAACATTTTTGCCCAAGTTCACTCGGTTACCACAATCAATATACATTGGCGGCGTGAAGAAAGTGCCATTCTGCATTTGGCCGTGTAACAGGTCGTTTTCTAGCGCCAAAATTTTTTCGCGATTACTTGGACGCGTCGCATTAATTTCATGACACAGGTCGTTGCACCGATCAATTTCACCATGAACTTCCTTTTGATACTGTGCGTCACGAATATCAATGGTCTTTCCCTGACGGAGATCTTCAAAAACAGTCATTACTGATTCTCCCTTTCTGGTATAACTTCGTTGACTAACTTCAATGCGGTCAATGTCCGTGGGTACCCAATGAATGGCAATAATACCGTGATGACATCCAGTAATTGTTGCTTACTGTTGCCCACCTTTTGATTGGCGCTGATATGGCCGCGAACCTGTGGATCTGCTCCACCCATAGAAATTAGCATTGAAAAGGTCAGTAGTTCTCTAGTCTGCTTATCTAACCCCGTCCGAGTGTAGAAATCACCAAAGCAATTATCAGCTAGGAAGGTTGCGAAGTGTTTTTGATTGCTCGGCGCTGTCGCCAGCATCTGATCAACACTATCACCCGCAATCTGGCGAACAGTGGCTAAACCCTTCTCCGCACGTGTTTCCGGCGTCGTCGTACTTTGTGGTTCTACTGGTAATTGCATACCTTTAGCCTGAAAAACGTCATTAGTGCCATTCAAAAAATCAAAAAATTTTCCCAGTCCAGCGTAAGGAACCGCTTGATACACAATTTCTTTAATCTCAATCGGCGTTACACCAACATTTAAGGCGGCCGTCACCATTGCTTTGTATTCGTTCAAACACTGCATGGCAATTAAGGAGGCCAGCGTCACTTTCAGCCGGAGCTTCGTTTCCAGGTGACTGTGCTGTAAGACCTCATCAAACGCAAAATTATCAAAAAGATCGATAAATTCTGGATCAGTCTGCTTTAACGTTGACTTGTGATTAGGGAACATCTCATCATGATTCTGTTGCGCAATTTTATTAGGCATCAAATAGCTTCCTTTCCGATTTCTCGTTCAATAGAATCAGAATAGTCCCTTGCAGTTACTTCAAGGCAAGACTTTTTTAAATCCGTCATCAAAAAAAAAGACGCCACATAAAAATGGCGTCAAATCAATGATTCTCTTTACTTTTCCAAAAGCCAATGCCCGAAGAGAGACGCCTAAGCATACGGAACCCTCGGTATCAGCTAGTTAAGACCACGTGATTCTCCCCCTGGTTTAGTTTTGTCTAAAAGTCTTGTGCGCGGGAGATACCTCTTGGCTCAACTTAATCGACGCTGACTTTTTACCCCACCTCATTTTTTACTGTTCTATGTTTGGTGGATGTTCCAGAAATTTACGAATCACCGGTCACGGTTGACGTTTACCTTCTGCCGCTCACCCCAGGTACAAATATCCTCCATCACGGGAATCAAAGACTCGCCCAATGGCGTTAAGCTGTATTCAACCTTGGGTGGGATCTGGGGATACTCCTCACGATGGACTAAACCATCAGTTTCCAACTCGCGCAAGGTGCTCGTTAGCGTTTTAAACGATATCGGAACCAGTAAGCGTTTGAGCGCATTGTAACGTAATGGTTGGTGATTTAGGTGGATGGCGTAAAGCGCCTGCATTTTATACTTGCCACCAATTAGCCGTAAAGTGTAAGCAAAGCCCGTATCCTGTAAGCGATTCTCCTTGATGTAATCAATATCTGCCATGACACTCTCCTTTGGGTGAGTACCGCACTTTTATTTGCGTACTTGTTTGCACGTTGATTATATCATAGACTCAACTTATCAACTCAAAGGAGGAATTATTCATGAAAACAATTATCTACGCACATCCCTACGAAGGTAGTCTTAATCATGCCATCTTGACGCGCCTCACCGATTACTTTACGCAGACTGACCAGGCCTACCAAGTGATTGACCTCTATCAAGACGACTTCAATCCACGTTTTTCTAAAGAAGAATTACGCTTGTTTAGCCGCGGCGAAACGCCCTATCAGCTGGTCAAACACTATCAACAGCTAATCAGTCAATCCACTGAATTAATTTTCATCACCCCCATTTGGTGGCATCAACTACCGGCAGAGCTGAAAGGCTTCTTTGATAAAGTCATGTTGAAGGGGTTTGCTTACGAGGAAGCGCCAGAATGGCAAGGCCGGCTGACCTACATTCAAAAGGCAACCGTGATTACAACGGCAACGTTAACCAAAAGTTACTTGAAAATTGAGTCGGGTGATCCGATTCAGAAAAATCTAATCAATCGAGTTTTCACGGACATTGGTATTGATCCTAAGCACACAAACTGGATTCATTTGGGTGAGGCCAATACGACGACCGATGCGGTTCGCCAGCAGTTTTTGACAGATTTACCTCAATTATATTTGCATGGGCAGGACTAGTCCGCTAGCTGTAAAGTCAGCGGTGGTTAAATCGAACGTAATTGCGACCAGATTTAAAATCAATTAAGGGGACTCCCTTGAATCAGCGTAAACTAATTCGAAGGGGTCCCCTTAATGACCAAGCTGGAAGTTAATGACGATCTTCAAACTTGCTTCTACTTCACCTGGATGGCGCCACGTTCCACGGCGCCCTGAATGCTCAGCTCGATAGTTTCTTCCACTGAGTATTGTGGCCGATAGTCAATAAGCCGCTGCGCATTCGCAATGCTGTACTGACCACTACGCGCAATATGATAATACGTTTTATCACTATCAACTGGATTATTTACCCGAGCTACCCATTCAGGCCATGGTAAGAAAGTAATCTTTGCTTCTTGATGAAAGAAACGATATAGCAACTGCGCATAGCCATAAAGGGTGATTGCATTCGTTGACACGGCGTGAAAGCTCTCGCCCAATGACTGGTTTCGATGTTGAATGGCATCCACAAACTGTTGCGCCACATCACTTGCATGGACGTGGTGGAGCGTTTCCATCCCAAAGTTAGGCAAAGCAATTTCCTTGCCATCCGCAATGTCTTGGAAGACCTGCCTGTTTTGATTACCTGCTGGATTAATAATATCCCAACCCGGACCGGAAATCTGACCTGGCATAATGACAGTTGCTGGAAAACCATTTTGGCGGTACTCCTCTTTCAAGTACCGCTCGCTTTGATACTTGTTCTTCCCGTAATCATCTAACGGTTCTTTTAAGCTATTGGGATCAACTGGCAAGACCTGTGCTCTGCCATGTGCCCACACAGAAGAACAAAACAAGTAATGACTAACTGACGTTTGCTTTAAAGCCGCGACAATTTCTTTCGTATTCTCAAACTTGAAATTCACTAGATCAATGACAACGTCAGCGTTCAGGGCAATTAGGCTCTTGGTGAATGCTGCTGTATCATTTCTATCTAATGCGACAAACTGAGCACTTTGCCAGGCCCAGTCGTCAATATAAGGCTGGCGCTCATGGCGACTGATTACGGTGACCTCATTTCCTAGCTTTACTAATTTTGGCACCAAGTAAGACCCAATATGACCGTAGCCACCAATTACAACAATTTTCATTTTTCGTCCTCCTGTTTGTTAAAAACGCCCTCAACGTGATCGTCATAGTGGGTTAATTTTTCTGCCAGTCTAGCGTACGCCCGTTGCATGTCTTTAATCCGTTGGGCCATCTCAACCAACTGTCCTTCTAGCAATTGCTGACGCTGTTGCTTAGTTTCAGCGCCAGCCTTAAAGAGCTGGTAATAAGTAACTAACGTTGAAATACCAATCCCCGAGCTCCGCATACAAGTCACAAAATCAATCCATTCAATTTCATTTTGTGTGTACTCACGATAGCCACGCGAATTCCGTGGAACCTTTGGAATCAGCCCCGCCTTTTCCCAGTATCGTAGGGAATCAATGGAGACATTAAATTTTTTAGCAACCTCGCTACTTTTCACGAATACGCACCTTCATTTCTGATTACATCATAACCTATGGAGTGCGCTCCATAGCAAGAGACAGTTTTAAAAATTTTACGAAGTCCACCAAAACTGTCACCAAAAGAAAAGACGCCACATAAGAATGGCGTCAACTCAACGATTCTATTCACTTTTCCGAAAAAGAATGCGCCCCCCGAGGCCTCTACGCCACTCTCTAGGCATCTCCAGAGGTAACCAGAAGCCGCTAGTTCCCCGCATTCTTTGAGAATCGTTGGCCATTCGGAACCAGCAACCAGTTTCAACCTGTCACCAGACTGTCACCAATTTCATGCACGGGCGATGAGCTGTTAGTCATTGGGCTAACAGCTCTTTTTACGACAAGGTAGTCAGCTCAACTCACAATTATACGGCGGTAATGTATGGCTGAATGAGTGGTTCGACCAGTATCGCACAAAAATTTTGAATTGCTTTCTGCGGGTCGATGCTTTTATTCATCACCCAAGAGAATATCACCCCATACAATTGCATGGATAATACTTGTGCAATCATTTCCACAGGGGTCTCTTTCTCTAGCTGTCCGTGCTGAATTAGTTGGGTCAACAACTCACTAACTTTCCCAAAGTCATACGTCCATTTATCATCGAGAGAATTAGGAACTGCCACAAAACGAATCCAGCCACGGGCACGTTCTACCCCCGCCTTCACCGTAATCTGCATAAAGTTAGCTAAGTAAGCTGAAATGTTTGCGGCCGGTGTCAGCTCATCTGAAATCTCATTGATTTGTGCATTCAGTTGACTGAAATGTTCTCGTTCAAGTTCACCAATGATATCTTCTTTTTTAGGAAAATAATTATAAAAGGTTCCCTTAGCCACGCCGCTGGCCGTCGTGATATCCTCCACAAAAACATTTTCATACCCCCGCTCAACAATCAGTCGGTCGGCAGCGTCTAATAGTTTTCGGCGAGTTGTTTTGGCATTCTCATCGCGTTTCGTCATTTCCAATCACCATTCCCTTTATCCTAACTGGACAGCATCAGTCCGCTATTACTCCCTAATCAGACTAGCATGCCGCCGTAGCAAACGCACATAAATTATCACTAAAATAATGACGACCACCAGAACTAACCCGAGGGCGGTCAGCATAATGTGATGAAGCCCGTTGTACATGATCTGCCGCATGGTCGGGAGCAGCTCTTGTGGAAGTTCACCCACCACCTTTGAGTTGCTCAACTTATTCAGCATACCCATTGTCACCTGTCCATGAGACGCTTTAACCCCGGAATTTAGCGCCTGATTTAAAATAACACCATAAATTGAGGACATAAACGTTTGGCTTAAGATCCGTACCAGATAAGCAAACGATGTCGCAATCGGCACGTCTTTAATACCCGCATCGTCTTGAACAGCCACTTGTAGAACGTTGAAACACAATCCGAGACCCAGACCTTCAAAAGCGCCCATGACTAGCAAAAACCAATAATTAGCGCGATTACCCGCCAGTACCATCCCTAGAAACGCAATCAAAAACGCCCCCGTACCGAGACTGATAATGCCGTAACGACCTAATTTATGCTGGTACAGTGGTCCAATCTCAGAACCCATGAAGTTCGTAATTGACCCGGGAATCTGAGTCATCCCACCAACCAGCGCTGTTAACCCCAGGATTCCCTGCGCCCACATGGGAATATAAATATTGAACGCTACGAATGCACCCCACAGGATGGAAAATAATGTAAAATCAATCACTAATTTAGAATTTTTAAATAGCCGACTTGGAATGATTGGATCTGCAGCGTACGCCTCAACCCGCGCCATGCCTAACAGGACAAGCATCCCCACTACAACTAAACCAATGGTCATCCAAATCGATGTCGTCCCTAACAATTGAATACCAACTAGAATCAGCGACAATCCTAAAATCATCAAGGTAGCACCCTTGTAATCAACAGATGCACGGTTTAAGCGTTCATCTAATTTCAAATAGACTGCCACTAACAAAATCGATAGCACAGCGATTGGTAAATTCAGGAAGAAAACCCAGTGCCAGCTGAAAACATCGACTAACCAACCACCAACTAGCGGCCCAATGATGGACGCCGTGCTAAAGCTAGCGGTCGCAATGCCAATCACTTGTGCACGGCGCTTCAGGTTATTAAATATCTGCGCATAAATAATAAAGGGAATCGTATTCATCCCACCGGCACCGATGCCCATTAGGCCCCGAGCCACGATAAACCAAACGATGTTGGGCGCAATTCCCTGTAAGAGGGCACCCACAGCAAAGAGTCCCGTTCCGGCCATGTACGCCAGCTTGTTTCCTTGACGCTCACCGAATTTACTCCATAGGGGCGTCGAAATTGCCATGCCTAAGAGAAAAATCGCAATGATCCAGCCCATATACTGTAGCCCATGGAGGTCACTAATAATGGCTGGCAAGGCCGTATTCACAATTGTACCATCTAAACCAACCATCCCGTTTGATAGAATCAAGGCAAACGTGACGATCAGTTTTTTATTTCGATTCAACTGTATCATCCCTTCATAAATAGATGCACTAAATATGGCCTTCAGTCATATCCAGTGCATCACATGTTTAATCCACTTTCTCTCATTGTGTTAGCTCTAGCCTGATTATCTGGCGATTCGCGTTAACCACGCAGCTACCTCACCATCAGCCTCATCTACCCGATTACCGTCAATCACCAGAGGTACGGTTAGTGAGACCTTGCCAATACCCTTCGTCCTTAAAATATTTTGAATAACGCGGATACTCTCCCCGCTACCGTAGCCACCTTCAGTTTCAAAGGGGGCAACCTTTTTGCCAGCCAGCGCATCCCCAAAGTCGGTCAAAAATGCCTTCATTGGCTGACTAATCGTCATTGCCCAGGTCTGGAAACCCAGATAAACCGTCTCATATTGGCTCAAATCCGGCAGCCTCAACTGGAGCTCTGGCGGGGTGTTACTCTCCCGTTCAAAGTTAGCGCGGTCAAGGGTTTGCATGTAATCTGCCGGATATGGCTGTGCCAGGGTGATTTCAAGCACATCACTATCCGTGGCCGCCACCAATTTACTGGCTAGTAATTCCGTCGATCCTGAACGTGACCAGTAAATGACGATACTTTTGGCGGTTGATGTCAGCTTTCTTACTGGCGGTTGCGCTTGATTGGTATCCTGGCCATCGGACGGTGTGTATTTACCGCCGCCCCAATCAGAATTCTTTCGTTGTAGTTGATTTGCATAGATGTTCGTTCCCGCTAGCTGCCCAACGACCGGACCTAAGTTAGATTGCTTATTCAAAACTCACGACTTCCTTTCAATAAGTCCCTACGCACGCGTATCCAAGTCCTTAAAGTCATCAAAGAATGCCAGCACACCTTTCGCAGTCTCACGTTTGCCAACCACAGTTTTATTAGCATCCAATAACGAAATTTGAGCCATCTCATCCGCCGATAGGCTAAAATCAAAGACAGCCAGATTTTCACGCATTCTATCCAGATGGCTCGTCTTAGGAATTGACCCAATCCCGCGCTGTAACAGCCAGCGTAAGATGACTTGCCCAACACTTTTGCCGTGAACCTTAGCAATGGCCGTTAGTGTCTGATTGTTAAAAATATCAAACTGGCCGGCCGCAAATGGTGACCAAGCGACTTGCAAAATATCCTGGCTGTTTAAATAGTCCAGCTCATCTTGCCGTTGGTAGAACGGGTGGGTCTCCAAGTAATTTACTTGGGGCTTGATGTCATTGAATTGGATAAAATCGGCTAAGCGATCTTGACGGAAATTATCGACACCCAGTGCCTTAATCTTCCCGGCTTGATACAACTCTTCCATCGCCCGCCAAGCACCGTAATAATCATTGTAGGGTTGATGAATAATGTACAAATCAATGTAGTCCAATCCCAAACGTCTTAGTGAACTCTCAAAGCCCAGCTTGGCATCCGCATAGTTCGCATCCGTTAGCCACAGCTTTGTCGCAATGAATAGCTCATCACGGGGAATCCCGGCTCGCCGAATCCCGCGACCAACGGCTTCTTCATTCTCATAAGCCGTTGCCGTATCAATGTAGCGATACCCCTGCTTCAAGGCCTGGTACACCGCTTCTTCACATTCAGCGTCATCCGTTATCCGAAAGACACCTAACCCAATCATAGGCATTTTGACGCCATTATTTAACGTTCTATAGTCCATTTCTATCGCTCCTCAAAATATGACTCGAAGTCATTTTTACGTTGAGATACATAATATGACTTTAAGTCATTTTTGTCAAATGGACCGTTCCGGCTTTTGAAGTCTCTTCATCTTTACTAGTCGCAAATAAAAATTTGCTGGCAGCAAGCCAAAAAGTTTTTTTGAGAAAGGCTTGACTTAAAGTGTACTTGAAGGTCCATACTCATTTTGAATCAAGGTCACCAAGGATTATGGCAACTCGCAAGAACCCGGCAATTTCCCTCGAAATTTGTTGGGCGTCGTCATCATTCGTTGGCCAACCGATGGACCGTATGTTTTGAAACGACCAGACAAATAGGAGGAAATTAAATATGACTGTTAAAAATAAAGTAATCGTGATCACTGGTGCTTCATCTGGAATGGGTGAAGCTTCCGCAAAATTATTGGCACAAAATGGGGCAAAGGTTGTCCTAGGTGCTCGCCGTGAAGACCGCTTAGCAGCAATCGTTAAGGATATTGAAGACGCCGGGGGCACCGCCACCTACCGTGTCACGGACGTTACCAACCAGGAAGACGTCACCGCCTTAGTCCAATTGGCACAGGACAAATTTGGTGGCCTAGACGTCATCTTTAACAATGCCGGCATTATGCCTTCCTCACCAATGAGCGCCCTGCACACGAAAGAATGGGATACGATGATCGACATTAACTTACGTGGTGTTCTCCACGGTGTCGCCGCTGTCATGCCCATCTTCACAGCTCAAAAACACGGCCAAATCATTACGACCTCTTCTGTTGCTGGGATTAAGAGCTTTGCCGGTGCCGGGGTCTATGGCGCAACCAAGTTCGCGGTCCGTAATTTAATGGAAGTTATTCGGATGGAAAGTGCTGAAGAAGGCACCAACATTCGGACAGTGAGTCTTTATCCAGCAGCCATCAACACGGAACTGCTCCATACCATTACGGATGAAGATACCAAGAAGGGTATGGATACCTTCTACCAGCAAGTTGGTATCAGTCCTGAAGCCGTGGCTAAAGTCGTGAACTTTGCCATTGACCAACCCGAAGACGTTAATGTTAATGAATTTACCATTTATCCAACCAAACAAGCTTAATGGCTGGCAAATTTAAACGTTCTGAAATCTAGACTGATTTCAGAACGTTTTTCTAGAGTAGCGTAGTCTGGTACTAAAGAGAGGTCTAATGATCTGGCTCTCATCTGAAATTGTCTTAGAGCACACCTTTTTAAATCTAGGAGGCATCATATGCAAAAAAACGATAAAATTGTCATTCTCGGCATTACTGGGTACACCGGCTCATGGTTAGCTAAAACGCTGACCGATGCTGGGTACACGAACATCACGGGGACCTATCGTAACGCTGATAAACTGGCAACCCTAACTGAGCTCTTACCCAACATTCACGGTGTCCAAGCTGACTTGTTGGACTCACCCCAGGCGGTCGCAACGGCACTAACTGGGAGCCAGTGGGTCTTCAATAACTCCGCACCGTTCACGGGCCATGAACAATCAACTGCTGATTTTATTGCCACCAAAATTCAGGCTGTGAATAATCTCTTTAAAGGCATTAGCCAAGCCAATACGGTTCAGAAGCTCGTGCAAATTGGCTCAGCAGCGGCCATTGACATGGGGATTGCTGATCCGACTGTCACTACCATCGATGAAGACACTTGGCCCGACCTCGACCACATGGATACCGCTTACGAGCCCTTTATTAACATGAAGGTTCGTGAGGAACAACGCGTCCGTGACCTGGCTAATATTATTAATTTGCCGGTCACCGTTATCCACCCCACCAACATTGTTGGCCCCAGCTTCACCCCTTGGCAACACGACATGATTTACGCGTATCTGCACGGCAGTCGACAGCTGGTTGATGGCCCCATGGACAGTGTGGACGTTCGTGATATTGCCGGCTTGGAACTAGCTGTCATGAATAATCCTCAGAGCAATGGCACCCGGGTCCTCGGCTTAGGATTCACCAGCACCTATCGTGAACTGGAAACAGTTGTACAGGATACCTTAACGCCTGATCAGGTCACACAACTCTTCAGCAAATTACCGACCTTGATTTCTGCCCAGACGGCCTTGGCCTTATGGCAACCCATCTCCTACACGGCTTTCTACAAAGACCAGGCCTGGCGGTTAAACCCGAAGTCCGTTTTAAAAACGAAGTACCCTGACTTTTATCAGTATCGGCACACCACCGCTGAAACGACTTTTAAACAGGCCATTCACAAAATGCTAAAAGATTTTGCTTAAAGGCTTGCCTTGAAGTCGGCTTCAAGGTTTACGCTATGGTTACTTGCGTGATTCAGCTAACGCAACTCGCAGTTAATATATAGAAAGGAAGCACCAATAAATGGCTTACCAAACGATCAATCCATTTAATAACCAAGTTTTGAATTCATATGAGAACATTTCTGACGATCAGTTGGAAAAAGTTTTAACAGATAGTCATGCACTCTATCTCAAATGGCGCGACGAGCCCAGTGAGACTCGCCGAGACACGTTACACCGGATTGCTACTATGATGCGTTCCGAAAAGACCCAGTTAGCCACCACGGTCACCCAAGAAATGGGAAAACTCATTGGTGAATCAGAAGCTGAGGTTGAGCTCTGCGCTGACATCGCCGATTACTTTGCCGACCACGCTGCCGAATTTTTAGCCCATAAACCGCTCGACACCGTCATTGGCGACGCCTACTATGAAAAGCAGGCACTAGGCGTCTTGTTCATGGTTGAACCTTGGAACTTCCCGTACTACCAAATCATGCGGGTCTTTGCGCCCAACTTCATGATTGGTAATCCCATGCTCTTGAAGCACGCATCAAATACGCCAAGTAGCGCCGAAGCCTTTGTCGATATTATTCGGCGGGCCGGTGCACCAACCGCCAGTTTAACCAACCTGTTTGTCGATTACGACCAAGTAGATAAGGCGATTGCCGACCCTCGAGTCGTGGGTGTTGCTTTAACTGGTTCCGAACGCGGTGGCGCTTCCGTGGCAAAGACGGCTGGTCAGAACTTAAAGAAGTCCACTATGGAACTGGGCGGAAACGATCCATTCATTGTCTTATCAGATGCTGACATGAACAAGGTCAAGCGGGTTGCGCCAGTCGCTCGTCTATCTAATGCCGGTCAAATCTGTGCAGCTTCCAAACGATTTATCGTCATGGCAGATAAGTATGATGAATTTTTAACCATGCTGAAGCAGGCCTTTGAACAGGTTAAGCCTGGTGATCCAATGGACCCAGCAACCACGCTAGCCCCCTTGTCTTCAGCGAAGTCCAAAACCACTTTGCAAAAACAGGTCGATGCCGCGGTTGACGCCGGTGCTACGGTTTTTTATGGCAACCATCCGATTGACTTACCTGGCCAATTCTTCCAGCCAACAATTTTGACGGACATTACGAAGGACAATCCCGCCTACAACCAAGAATTATTTGGCCCTGTGGCTTCCGTCTACAAAGTGAACTCGGAAGAAGAAGCCATTGCTTTAGCCAACGACTCTAGTTATGGTTTAGGCAGTGCCATCTTCACGGAAGACACGAAGCACGCCGACGCCGTTGCACAACAGATTGAGGCCGGCATGACCTTTATCAATCGTGCCTGGGCAACGTTACCCGAGCTACCATTTGGTGGGGTCAAGAACTCCGGCTACGGTCGTGAAATGTACGAACTGGGTTTTGACGCCTTTGTGAACGAACACCTGGTTGTCAACGCCAAAGACTAAGCATTCTTTTATAAAACGATCCGAAATCAGCGGCATAAATGGTATCCAATGAGGATGAACATTTATGCCGCTATTTTTGTGCCAACGTCGCCCCTCATTGTGTTGCGTTGCTAGGCCTTTAACTTAGCTTTCCCCTTCAGAAGAATACCCGCCTCACCCATTCAACCAGAACAAATTGACCTAAAATCTGATTTTTTTCAAACTTCTATTGCCCTGAAGCTAGCTTTAAGGTTTATGATGAACTCATCAAATTAATTAAAGGAGCGTTTTTTCATGGAAACTGTAAACTTAAATGATGGTAACACGATGCCTGTCTTTGGCTTTGGTGTCTTTCAAATTGCTGATTTAGCAGCGGCCGAACAAGCCGTTGTCGATGCCATTCATGCTGGGTATCACTTAATTGATACCGCCCAATCCTATGGCAATGAAGAAGCGGTCGGCAAAGGTATCAAGCGTGCTGGCGCTAAGCGCGAAGACTTGTTTGTTACCTCTAAGCTCTGGGTCACTGACACCGGCTACGACGCAACGAAAAAGGCTTTCGAAACAACCTTAAAGAAACTGCAGCTAGACTACTTGGACCTTTACCTTATTCACCAGCCCTACGGTGACGTTTACGGTTCATGGCGAGCCATGGAAGACCTGCAAAAGGAAGGCAAGATTAAATCCATTGGTCTTTCCAACTTCGACAGCGACCGTCTGATTGACTTAACCTTGTTCAATGACGTTAAGCCTGCCCTGAATCAAATCGAAATCAACCCCTGGAACCAACAACCAACCAGCATTGATTTCATGCGCCAGCAGGACATTCAACCCGAAGCTTGGGCACCATTTGCTGAAGGTAAACACAGCATTTTCACCAATGACGTGTTAAGTGAAATTGCTGCAAACCACAACAAGTCAGTGGGTCAAGTTATTCTGCGGTGGTTAACCCAACGGAAGATTGTTGCCTTAGCTAAGTCCGTCCACCCAGAGCGAATGGCAGAGAATCTCGACATCTTTGACTTCACGTTGACTGATGAAGAATTGAAGGCCATTAGTGGTTTAGACCGAAAAGAAAGCCAATTCTTTGATCACCGTGACCCGGCCGCCGTTGCCCGAATTGCTAGCTTACACTAAGAAAATTGAATACTTAAAATATCTAATAGGCTGTGGCAAGTGTTGCAACCTATTAGATATTTTTAAATTAATAAGTGCCAGAAGACAACTGACTCCGCTTAACGGGAATAACCAACCAATCCAGGACTAGGATTAGCCGGTTATCCCCGTTAACGCTCGTCAGCAAGTGCCTTCTAGCACTTTTTTATTTTTCTTTGAATTCCCCCTTGCCTTGAAGCTAACTACAAGGTTTATGATGAAACACATCAAATACAAATACGCAAAGTGAGGAATTTAATTATGTCAAAAAAAACTATTGTGTCACTCATTCTACTAGCCTTACTCATTTTTGGCGGTGGCTATTATGCCATCCAGCGGATAACCGCTAGCACCCCTTCTCCCAGCCAAACGCAAGCCGCGACGACCCATACTTCTAAAAAGAATGGCAAGGCCTTAATTTTATACTATTCCAACTCTGGGACCACCGAAACCGCTGCTAAGTATTTACAGCGGAAGACCGGTGCTGACCTAATTAAGCTCAAATTGTCTCCTGCCTATCCCACAGATTATAGTAAATTAGTGACCGTTGCCAAACGACAAATCGATCGTAATAGCCGGCCCAAAATTACCAATACACCTAACCTAAAGAGTTACAAGACTATCTATTTAGGCTTCCCAACTTGGTATCACCGGCCACCCATGTTTATCAACACTTTTTTTGAAGCCAACACTCTTCGCGGCAAGACGGTCATTCCGTTTACGACTAGCATGAGCAGTCCAATCAGTGTAAGCACCCCTTACTTGAAGCGCATGGCTAAAGGTAAAGCACTCACATTGCAGCCAGGTTTTCGTGCAAACAATGAGTCGACGATTAACCGCTACCTCAAGCAACATCATTTAATTGATTAATTTGCAAGAAAGCGTTTGCCTTAAAGTCGGCTTTAGGGGTTACCCTATAAACTAAGAGCCTTTACCTCTTGATACTGCCATCTAGCCAAGCACCTTCGTACACACACTTCAGTCTACTACACGGAGGATTGTCTATCGGGCAATCCTTTTTATTTTCCCCTTCCCCTAAGGTAGCGTTCAAGCTGTGTTCGTACTACTGCGCTTCTAGTCGTTGACACGTTCTGACGCTAGACATCACGAACCTATATCAAATAACGACAGATGTAAATATTAGCTGTACTTGTCAGACGTATTACCTAGACAAGTGCCCTGACGGAGGATGGTTTAGAATCATGACAATTCAAGAAGTCGCTAAACTTATGGGTATTTCGCAATCAGCCATTCGCTACTATGATCATCAACAGCTCCTGCCATCGGTCAAACGTGACAAGTACAATAATCGTGTTTTTACTGAGAATGATCTTGCGTGGATCAAAATGGTGATTACCTTACGCGAACTGGGCATGCCCGTGCCCACTATCAGAGAATACGTTCAGCTCTCTGCTGAAGGTAAGCAAACGCTCAGACAGCAGCTCAAGATTATGACTGACGAGCAGGAAAGGATTCTAGCCGAGCTCGAGAAGGTCCAAGGACACTATATTATGATCAATCACTGGATTAATCATTATGTTGATGTCCTAGTTGATCCTAACCTAGATAAGTTCCCCCAAGGGATTGACCCCACATTCCCGGATCATTTAAAATAGCTTTTCTCAACAAACGCCCCGTCTAGCAACAAAGACGGGACGTTTGTTTTGGCATCCATGGGGTGATTCAAGAACCAAGTTATATTGTAAACATTTTTCTTTGAAATTAAATCATATCATTTGCCCTCAAGTCGACTTTAAGGTGTATTCTAGCTTCGTTAGTTAAGTCTACTTTCAATAAATTACCGTATTGGAGATGATTTCATTCCCGTAGACAATGTCAACCAAGGACCAACCGCGACTGCTAGCCGGCTCGTTCCACTAAGCTACCGCAATGAACAACAGCAACCGCGCCACGCCCTAATTTATCTACCTGCTGCCTATTTCCAGCTGCCATCCCAGCAATTCAATGTCACTTACCTGATGCACGGCTGGAGCATGAATGAGACAACTTTTCTGCACGACGCTGCCTTCAGACGGATGCTGGATCAGGGAATGGCCACTGGCGAGCTGCTACCACAAATCGTGGTGACACCTACCTATTACCCGACAACCGGCGAGCCAACTGGGAGCTGGGAAAATGATGGCGATTACATTACCGATTTTGTTCAAGCAGAGCTGTGCCAATCGCTTTTACCAGCCGTTGAAACCGCTTACCGGACGTATGCAGCCGGTGATCGGGCGCAAGACCTAATCGACAGTCGGCAACATCGGGCGTTTGCGGGTTTCTCAATGGGTGCCATCACAACTTGGTCTGTTCTTGAGCAACGGCTAGCCTACTTCGCGTACTTCGCCCCTATGGCTGGCGATAGCTGGACCATCACCAATGACGGTGGCCTCTTGCATCCTGACCGAACGGCCAAAAAACTCATAGCCGCTGTGAAGGCCAGCCAACCAGCACCCTTTCACATTGAAGCAACGGTTGGTAGTCAGGACGGCACGCAGAATTCAATGACCCCGCTCATTAACCGATTGCGTCAACTATCCACTAACTTTGATGCCGACCACCTTAGCTACTGGAAAGACCCAAATGGTGGTCACACGTTGGCCTCGGCGACGAATCAATTTGCACACGCGCAAGAAACATTTTTCAAAAAGCTCTTGCCTTGAAGTTAACTACAAGGTTTATGCTTTAACACATAGTCACCTAGGGCCATCGCGTTGGTCCAAACGACTTGTCATTTTGAACTTAATTTGCCTATAAAAGGAGATTGCTTCTATATGAAAATTTTAGTATTAGGTGCCGCTGGTCAAATTTCTCGCTATCTGACGGATTTGTTACTGAACGAAACGACCGACGAGCTAGTCTTGTATGGTCGTAACATGACCACCCGTTTAAACCAGTACGCAGCGAACGACCGGGTCACCTTGATCAATGGCGACTTTGCAGACGAAGCCGCCTTGACTGCAGCAGCAAAGGGTGTTGACGCCGCTTACCTCAACCATATGCATTTAACCTCAGATGTTCAAAACGTGGTCAAGGCTTTAGACGCTAACCATGTTACAAAATTAATTGGTGCCAATATTCTCGGCATCTACGGCGAAGTTCCTGGTAAATTCGGTCAATGGAACTTAAGCATGGTTGGTGGCCAAGCTGGTGAAGATGCCATGCTAGCAAGTGCCGAGGTTATGGAAGACTCCGATCTTGCTGACTACACCGTGTTACGTCTGACCTGGTTGTTCAATCAAGCCGGCAATGAAAATTACGAACTGATTCCTAAAGGTCAACCCTTCAAGAACGCCCAAGTCAGTCGCCAAGCGGTTGCCCGGGGAATCGCAACCATTTTACACGATGCTAGCGGTCAGTACAGTCGTCAAAGCTTTGGTATTGGCGAACCCGATACCTACTTTGACAAACCATCTTTCTACTAAAACAGGTTAACCTAAGGGAGGCATTCTCATGGCAAAATATGAACAAGAAGTAAAGAACGATATCTTCGGCTTTGGTGACTTAAACACAGCCTTTGCGCAGTACTTTTCCGGTAACAGTTATCTCACCGGCTTAGTGCCACCAACAGACGACGTTGATGTCAGTGTCGCTAGCGTCAATTTTGCACCTGGCGTTCGCAATAATTGGCACAAGCACCACGATGGCTTTCAAATCATCCTGGTCACTTCTGGTGAAGGGTGGGCCCAAATTGAGGGTCAACCTGCTCAGAGCCTGAAACCTGGCGACGTGGTCGTATTTCACGATGGCGTCAAGCATTAGCACGGTGCAAAAAAGGATAGTTGGTTCACACACTTGGCCATTAGCAAGGGGACTACTGAATGGCTCGAACCAGTAACTGACGCAGAATTTGCAGACTTGGACAAGTAGGAGGATTAACTCATGGCAGAAAAACAAACAGCTGGTCGCGATAATTTAGGTGACTTTGCCCCTAAATTTGCAGAACTTAATGATGACGTTTTATTCGGTGAAGTCTGGTCTCGTGAAGATCAACTCTCAGCCCATGATCGCAGTATGATTACCATTGCTGCTCTCATGTCTGGCGGCAACTTTCAACAACTAAAGGCCCATCTAGCACTTGGCAAGGCCCATGGGATTACTAAGGATGAAGTCGTTGAAATCATTACACAGTTAGCCTTCTACTGTGGCTGGCCTAAAGCTTGGACGGCATTTGGTCTGGCTAAAGAAGTTTATACGGAAAAATAAGGAGGAACTGATAATGACAGAAGACTACTTAAAGATTCAAAAACAAGGTGTATTTTCAGCTGGCGGCACCTTCCAACAAGCCGCGGGCACGTTCGATCCTATCAATGGTCAAATGGCCCCAGCTGGCCAAACCCGTCACGCCGATCATGCCAGTGTCCTCTATCAGCTCCCCGTTGATGGTAACGGCCACGCAATGATGTTCCTTCACGGCTATGGTCAATCACGGACCGGTTGGATGTCTACGCCTGATGGCCGTCCTGGTTTCTCTGACATCTTCTTGAAAAAGGGCTACGGCGTTTACCTGATTGATCAACCTAGACGTGGTGAAGCTGGCCAATCATCAGTTGCCACTCAGATTCCCGCGACACCAGATGACCAAAACTGGTTCACCCAGTTCCGTTTAGGCTTATGGCCTAACTTTATTGAAAATACGGCCTTTCCCAAAGACGATGCGTCACTTGACCAATTCTTCCGGCAAATGACACCAGATACCGGTGAGTTTGACATTCCCGTTATTACCTCCGCGCTAGTTGCCGCCTATGAAAAATCCGGACCGGCTGTCTTAGTGAGCCATTCTCAAGGAGGCGTCCCTGGCTGGTTCATCGGTATGGCCAGTGAAAACGTCACCGGGATCATCGCAATTGAACCTGGTACCTTTGTCTTTCCAGAAGATGAAGTGCCAGATATTATTCCAACTAAATACCCGATGCCCGTTCAAGGTGTCGGCGTCCCAGCCAAGGACTTCGCCGAACTAGTCAAGAAACCAATTGCCATTTACTTTGGTGACAACATCCCGTCAGAACCTTCCAACGTTCCGGCTTGGGATTTCTGGCGTGGCGTTAAACAATTAGCAAACGAATTTGTCGCAACGGTTAACCGCCATGGTGGTGATGCCAAGGTCGTTTACCTACCTGATGAAGGCATTCATGGTAATGATCATTTCATGTTTGAAGACTTAAACAACCAAGAAGTTGCCGACCACATGGGCAACTGGATGGCTGAACGCAACCTATAAACGGTAGAATACGAGGAGAATAATTTATGAGCGAATTCGCAGTAGAAAAGGCACCTTTAGAAGAATTTGACAGTACCCCGGTCGTCTTTGAAAACCAAGACTCTCATCTCAAATTAGCTGGAATCGTCTATACCCCAGCTAACATGCCGGCCGATGCTAAACTGCCAGCGCTGGTTGTCCAGGGACCCATGGGGGCCACCAAGGAACAGACCCAAAGTTTATACGCACAATTAATGGCAACTCGGGGCTACTTGACGCTGGTCTATGACTATTCTTATATCGGTGCCAGTCAAGGCCAACCTCGGGGAACTGAAGATCCTGCCATTAAGGCCAGCGATATTCACAGCGCCATTAGCTTTCTAGCCGCATACCCCAACGTGGATGCCGACCGCTTAGGTGCAATTGGCATTTGTGGCTCTGGTGTTTATTTACCATTGGCTGCCCTGAATGAAAACCGGTTAAAGGCCATTGCGGTCGTTAACCCCTTCACAATCATTGATACCGTTGAGACTGCACCTAAAGAAGAGATTTTAAAAGAAAAGGCGCTGTACACCAGTACCGGAAAAGCCACCCGTTTAGACTTAATCGAACCTGGCTCTGAGGGCGCTGAGTACTACTTCGATCACAAGCGGGGCGCTGCCGTCAACCGGGTCGAATTTGTGTCTTGGTCCCAATTAGACTGGCAACAATTTCACCCAACTGAAATCGTCAAAGACTTACATTTACCATTCTTGATGATTTGCGGGGAAAACGCCTTTACCCGTCCTGGTGCCGAGGTCATGTTCAAGAATGCTGCCAGCACGGATAAGCAACTGGTCATCATCCCTAAAGCCCGTCACTTCGACTTATACGATGGTCATGACTACGTGCCAAGTGCCATTGAAAATATCGACACCTTCTTATCAGCTCGTCTCTAGTCTAGCTTTCGCTTAAGAGAGTGGGACAAAAGGCGGTTAGCTGGTGAGCATTAAGGCTGATAGCCGAATAATCCCGGGTTTGGATCGTTTGGCTATCAGTTTTAAGCGGAGCCAGCTGCCTTTCGTCCCACGTTTCAGCAATATAGAATTGGAGAACCAAACAGAGTCTGGGGTTTGTCCCAGACTCTTTGCCGTCTGCAGATGCACCTACTCCCCTGAAATTTCAGCTAGGAACTGTACTCAACATAGCGTACAGTAAGGGCATCAGTATGAAAGCGGGGAAGTCCCATGAGTCTATTCGTCTCCTTCTTTGTTCTATTAATTGCCGTCGCCGTAAGCAACATCTTGGCTCGGCTGGTTCCTAAAATATCCAGAACCTATATTAACGTTTTAATGGGAATCGTGGTCGCAGCCATTCCCTTCACAAATCACCTGGTATTGACGTTAAATAGCGACGTCTTTATGCTCATTATTCTAGCGCCCCTTCTGTTCTTTGAAGCACAGCGGACGCCCATCCTGATGGTTCGTAAGCGGATTCCCAGCATTCTGGGCTCAGCGGGGGTCTTGGCTATTGGGTCAGCAGCCGTGGCGACAGTGATTCTATCTGGAATCTTTGGCTTAGCCCTGCCGATTGCCCTAATCATGATTGCTATCTGTACGCCCACCGACGCAACGGCCCTGGACTCCGTGACCACGGGACGTACCTTCCCAGCCGCTACTAAGTCTAGCTTGAAAATGGAATCCCTCTTTAACGATGCGTCTGGCATTGTTCTGCTGCAGGCCGCTCTGCTCTGGCGCACAACGGGACATCTGGGCTTACTGCATAATATCGGTGCCTTACTCTGGTCGGCCGGTGGTGGCGCACTTCTTGGTGCTTTACTGGCTGGCGGCTTTGCACTACTCCGCCAATCCATTGTGCGTAGTAGCGTCAACGTAGTCTCTTCGCAAAATCTGTTCTACGTGTTGACACCCTTAGTCATTTACTTGATTGCTGAGGAAGCTGGTGTCTCAGGGATTATTGCCGTCGTCACTGCCGGACTGATTCATAACAGTGAGGCGAGTCGTAGCCGGTTCGCTGCGCCCCGCCAGATGCACCTGGGCATTCAGACCATTAATTTTATGGATCAAATTTTAAATGGTTTCGTCTTCGTCATCTTGGGGTTGAACCTGGAACGTATCTTCGCCGCTAACTACACGCAAGTCATCGGGTCCTTTGATTGGCTGCTGATTGGTATCGTGGCCTATCTCGCTCTGTTCATCTGTCGTTGGCTTTATGCACGCTTTTTGGTCGGTGACAAGAGTAATCGCACGGCCACGCTATTCGCTTTGGGTGGTGTTCACGGGACAGTCACGTTAGCCATGACCTTTTCGTTAACGTCAAGTCATCTCGGAACAGCCACCTTCAATTTGATTTTACTCGTTGAGACCGTCGTGATTATTCTCAGCATGCTGCTCCCCACCCTGATCTTTCGCTGGTGGCTACCCGTTGATTTAGACGAACGAAATCGTAACCGGCAAACCACAGAAGTTCGCCACAAAATGGTTTTAATCGGCGTTGAGGCGGTCCAAAATCTATCTCTGCCAAGCGAAGTCCGTAATTTGGTTATTTACGATATTAAAGATCAGGACCAGCACAATACGATTGGCTCCTTTGTCACCCAGTGGCGGCGCGCTAGCACGCGGACAGATGTCCTATCGACCCTCCAAAGCGTGGAACAACGGCGGGCCTTAATGGCAGCCTTTACCGCGGAGCGAACTTATCTCTATGATTTAGCGCGACGCCACGTGGTAAGTTCAACCATTGTTTATGATCTTTATAGTGAAATCCTACTAGCTGAATCGCTGGTTCTAGATCCGCAAAATCAATTAATCTAGCGGATCTAGGCCTTAGTTGGCAAGTCCCAAATTTTTAAAATTTCCGCTTGCCTTAAAGTGAACTTCAAGGATTACACTAGGCTCATCAATTAAGGAAAGGAAGTTTTACGTTATGTTAATTCTTTACTATTCCAACTCAGGAACAACCGCTAGAGCGGCGCAACATATTCAGGCCAAAACGAACGGTAAACTCATTGAACTCGACATTAACCCAGCATATCCGACTGAATACGATTTAGTCACTGAAATTTCAAAACAACAGATTGATAGCGATACACATCCCCAAATTACCAATCTGCCCGATTTAACCGATGAAAAGACCATCTTTATTGGTTTTCCGATCTGGTACCAACGACCACCAATGTTCGTGAATACTTTCTTCGAGCAAAGTGATTTGACCGGCAAAACTGTCATTCCATTTGCCACCAGTATGAGCACCCCGATGAGTGCCAACACGGCCTTTCTTGAAGAAATGGCTGAAAACAGCGGTGCCACTTTGCAAACCGGATTCCTGGCCAACTCAAACGACACCATTGACCATTATTTGAGTGACCGCGCCTTGCTAAAGTAACCGGCGCCTTCACCTCGTAGGGCCTGAAAATTAACTTAATCAACACCTATTTTATTGGAGGGATTCTTATGTCAAAAATGATTTTAACGGATGCTAACGTTGCTGAACTGCCCAAGTTTAACGATAATCCTTGGGGCTTGGTTTACGCTGACGCTATCACTGAAAACAAACCGGGTGAGGTCAACATTCACCCCATCAATTACACGTTAAACGGCTTAAAGATTGCTGCCAACATCTACACGCCAGCAAACTATGACCCGAAGAAGCAATACCCAGCCTTAACCGTTGCACATCCTAATGGCGGTGTTAAGGAACAAGTTGCCGGCTTATTTGCCCAACGCCTAGCTGAACACGGCTACATCACCATTACTGCCGACGCCTCCTATCAAGGCGGATCGGAAGGTCAACCACGGATGGTCGACAACCCTGCCTACCGGGTAGAAGATATCCACGGGATGGCTGATGCCTTGTCCCTCTTCCCTGGGGTAGACTATGATCGTATGGGGGCCTTTGGTATCTGTGGTGGCGGTGGCTACACCTTACGTGCTGGCCAGACCGATAAGCGGTTTAAAGTGGTCGCAACCCTGTCTGCCTTTAACTCCGGCTTAGTTCGGCGGAACGGCTTCATGGATTCCGAAGCCAACACCATTCAGGACCGGCTAAAAAACGCTTCAGAAGCACGTGAAAAAGAGGTTCGCGGTGAAGGCGTAGATTATACCCCTGATTTGAAGAAAATGGCCCCTGAAGATGCTGCCAAATTACCTTACGATCTCTACAAGGAAGGCTACACCTACTACGCACAAACCCACGCCCACCCAAAGTCTTCTTTCGTTTACACCGTCAGCAGTTTCTTAAACTTAATGACTTACGATGCCTCCGAGAACATGGACTTAGTCAACGTCCCCTTATTGATGATGACCGGTAAGGCAGCTGATACCTTCTACCTAACCGAAAAGGCCTATGCAAACGCCACGGGAACCTCTGATAAGGAACTCTTCTTAATCGAAGGCGCCCACCACATTGAAACGTATTGGAAGCCAGAATATGTTGAACAAGAATTGAACAAGTTGGTGGACTGGTTAAGCACCCGTCTTTAGTCAAATCCTAAAAGTTGCGCTGTAAAATTAACCAGCGCAACTTTTTTATATTTATGACAAAATAGCTTGCATTGAAGTTAACTTCAAGGTTTATTATCGTATTTGTAATATAATATTAGAGGAGTGATTTAACATGACAAACGTTTTAATTCTGGGTGGTAATGGTGCAATCGCACGGTTAGTCACCGCCAACCTGACCGCTAACGTCGACAATCATGTGACCTTATACCTACGCAATGCAGATCGGGTCAGTGACTTAGTAAATAATCAGGTCACTGCCATTGATGGTGACGTGTTAAATGAATCGGCCTTAACAACCGCCATGGCCAATCAAGACATCGTGTTCGTTTCCATGGGCGCTACCGGCACCGTTAAGCTGACCGAAACGGTGATTGCGGCCATGCAAGCTGCTGGGGTTGCGCGCGTCATTTCCGTGAATGACCTGGGAATCTACGATGAAGTTCCGGGTAAATTTGGCGAATGGAACAAGCAGATGATTGGGAAAGGCGCCCAAGTAGGGAAAGCTTCCGATGACGCCTTAGTTGCTTCTAACTTGGACTACACCACGTTGCGGCTAGCTTGGTTAAACAACCGTGACAACACGGATTACGAGCTGACACAAAAGGGTGACCCCTTTAAGGGAACCAGTGTTTCCCGTAAGAGTGTGGCCGCTGTCGTCACCAAAATTATTGCCGATCCAACGTTTGCTAGTCGGGCTAGCATTGGTATTGACCAACCTGGTACCGACGGCGATACGCCAATGTAACGAAAGGAAAATTGCTAATGAACATTAAACAAGCTGGCGAACTGTTTGGGTTAACGACCGAAACTTTGCGCTATTATGAGCGGGTTGGCGTTATTCCCCCGGTCGCAAGAAACAAGAGTGGCTACCGGGAATTTACGATCAGCGACCTGAACTGGGTCTACCTGGTCACGACCCTGCGCTCAGCTGGGCTTTCAATTGAATCCTTAATCGAGTTTTGCCAGTTATCCCAACTGCGAGATGAGAAAGATATTGGCGGCGCTCAGAAGCAAGTCCTGCGCGATGAACGCGACGAGCTTGATGCCAAGATTGATCATTTAAAAGATGTGCGTGCCTTGTTGGATTACAAGTTAGAGCATTACGACGACCACGTGGCCAAATTTAATGCCGGCGAACCCGTGGAAAAATTGTGGGAGAACCCACCACGGCATCAGGACTAGAATATTGTTTAAGCGGGTCATCCACGTTTTGTGGGTGGCTTTTTTCGTCACCAAAAAAAAAGACGCCACATAAGAATGGCGTCAAATCAACGATTCTATTCATTTTTCTAAAAAAGAATGCGCCCCCCGAGAGTCGAACTCGGATCATGAGGACCGAAATCTCATGTGCTATCCATTACACTAAGGGCGCCTAACACTTCTAGTGTAAGTCAAAACGGGTGACAACGCCAACTAATTTAGCGTGCCCCCGATGCTCGGACAGCCTCTTGTTCCAAATACAGCTCTAATTTCTCAGCACTCTCACGGAAGTCATCATTGAACGTGGCCCCCTGTGCGCTTACCGTAGCCGTTTGTTCGCCGTCGATGTCTGTCACGATCAACGTCTCACCTTGCCAACTGGCAGTATCGTAGTGTCCGTCCTCTACTTGGTCCAAGAATCCTTGGAAAATATCCAAAACGGCCTGGCTGATAATCTCATCTTCAGTCTTATCCTCACCATGTTGTTTTAATTGTAGCTGGCGCAACTGCACCTCGTCCATATCGGTCGGTATCTGAATAAACATTGGAACGCCTCCCATAATTAGTTTTACTGCTATTCTAGCACTTCCTAGCAAAGAAACGAGTGCGAATGTTATCCTCTATTCAAATCTGGTGTAAACTAGGGATAAGCAATCAGACTGACTACTTAGGAGGTGGCTCATGGAAGACTCGATACTAGACTTTACTACGAACCTGGCCATTCTCCACCGGCAATTTCAGCGGGCAATGAATCAGATTCTTGAAGCCGATGAAATGCCGGTTAATATCACTGAATTTTATTTGTTAGTGCTGGTCTCTGAGACCAGCCACCTGAATCAGCGGAAAGCTGCCTGGACGATGGCCGTGGATGAAGGTCTCATGGCCCGGATGGTGCAACACTTGGTTAAACTGTCCCTATTACAGAAGGAAACGGACCCCCGTGATCGTCGTAATCGCCGTTTGAAGTTGACCACCGATGGTAAACGTTTGGTAAAACAAGCTATTGAGGTTCTCCACGATTGGTGGCAACAAGCCACACCAACCGATGCCGACTTTGACTACGCCAGCATCACCGCACAACTTCAATTACTTTCCAGCAGCGTCCTGCAGGATCAGCAAACGGAACATTCATAAATAACCTTGTTTTTCCCCATCTAAGGAGGGATTCATGATGAGTAAAGCCATTACCATTGCCGAAGCGCAACATTATGACGCGCATACCATCAACGAGATCGGTATTCCCGCATTAGTTCTCATGGAGCGCGCCGCCTTGGCAACGTTTAATAACCTGTTAAATGATGATTTTGATTTAAGCCGGGTGGTCGTCGTAGCCGCAACTGGTAACAACGGTGGCGACGGAATTGCTGTCGCGCGTCTGCTTCACATTCGCGGCATCGACGTTGAAGTCTACCTACTGGGAGATCCAGCTAAGGCGACCTCACAGACTGCACAACAACTTAAGATTGCCGACTACTATCACATTCCGTTCACCACCGACCTCAATCACGTGGTCAACGCGACACTGATTGTCGACGCCATCTTCGGGGTGGGTCTCTCACGGGACATCACCGGTAAATTTGCCGACGCCATCAACGCCATTAACGCGGCCGATGCCAAGACGGTGGCTATCGACGTACCATCTGGCATCAATGCGGACACTGGCGAAGTCATGGGGGTAGCGGTCGTTGCCGACAGCACCACCACCATGGCCTACAACAAGATTGGCCTTCTGACCATCACTGGCAAGCAACACAGCGGTACCGTCCACGTAGCTGACATCGGCATCTACGCGCAAGATCATCTCGAGCACGCCCGCTAGACTAAGGCTGCTGACTGAACCAACCGCACTGTACACCACGAGCAATGTTCCGTTAAAGCGTAAACTAAAAGTTACGAAAGCTAGAGTGACTTTCGTGTTTCTTGACTGCGACCAGACCCCCTCCTGAGGATCTGGTCGTTTTTTAAAAGAGTGCGGAACAAGGCGGTTAGGTCCTGAGCATTAACGTCATTAAGGTGAAAAGCCCGGGCCTGGCTTTTTGGCTTAATGGGGTTAAGCGCAGGAGTCTGCCTTGTGGAACACGTTTCAGGAAAGAGTGCGGAACAAAGCGATTAGCTGGCGAGCATTAACGTCGCTAAGTTGAAAATCCCGGGCCTGGATTTTTGGCTTAGCGGGGTTAAGCGCAACCAGCTGCTTTGTGGAACACGTTTCGACTATATAAAATCAAAGAGAAAAGCCCCGAACCAGCAGAAACTCCAAAGGCCCAACCTTTGTCTCATCAGAAAGGTTAAGCGCAACCAGCTTTGGACAGTTTCGGCTACATAAAATCAAAGAGAAAAGCCCCGAACCAACCATAAAGTAACCAACAACCACTAACCACCCAATCCCCCCAAAAAAAGTAATCACACCTCAACCCGTAATTCCCCCAACTCAAGACACCCACCAAACCATCCCCACCCCCTCAAGCCACTTCACAAGCTTTCTCTCCGCAAACCCGGTATACTAGGGCTAACTATATTGGGAGGTGCCCCACATGTCACAACCAGAAACTGGCTTCACCAACGTCCAAGCGCTGGACCCCAGCATTATTGTCGACCTGCGCTACGCCACCACGGATAACTTTACCCATCAAGTCATTTACGATTTTACTACTGCCATCGCCCGCACAGGAACTGCGAACAAGCTCGCCAAAGCGAGTAAGTTACTGCGGTTACAGGGATATCGGCTGAAAGTTTGGGATGCCTACCGCCCCGTATCCGCTCAGGAGCGGCTCTACGATGTCTATCCCGATCCGTCATTTGTTGCCAAACCCAATCCGAACTTCTCCCACCAAAAGGGGGTTACCTTTGATGTCACGCTGTGTGATATTACTGGTAGAGAGTTGGAAATGCAGACGGAATTCGACGACTTCTCAGTTGCCGCTCACCGGGACTTTACCCGGACACCGCTTCAAGATGAACATTATCATATTCTTGACGATGCCATGCGTACAGCCGGATTCTTCGGTTATGAAAACGAATGGTGGGACTACCGCGATACCCAGATGGATGATTATCCACCCGCAAAGGCTGACCCTAACGACTTTCAAATTGCAGAACACGCGTAATCCAAAATAGCGAGTACGCCATAGGACGATGGCCGTGCGCGGACTGTCTTGTGCTCCACGTTTCGCCGATATAAGCTTAAATGCACCAAGAGACTCTGGGACACGCCAGACTCTCTTGGTGTATTTAACTGCTATCGAAAATTTTCAATTAAGCTAACTTAAAACTATTCAAAAAAAAGAATCCAAGCACCTGCTTAGATCCCCTATCAAGGTTTCAATTAATTGCTATATCCCGAGTTCTTCAACATAAAGGAATGATCCGGAATCCGAATCAACGTGAAGCGGTTTGCCAGTCGCCCAGCGTGTAGTCCGAGACCATTAACAAACGACTTCTTATAGGTTGTTTCGATGACACCGACCCACGCCTTTTGGTGGCGTTGGTCATATTTGGTGACCTTCTTTTCATCCCACTTATAAGCCGAAGCCGGCAAGTTGATTGGCTTCTTGCCATCCGAAACGGTGGCGTCGGTACTGCTGACCTGATACTTCTCGCCTTCGGTCAAATACGTATAGCGTTGTACCGGCTTCTTGCCGTCACTATTGTCAACCTCAACGTAATAGGCTGAACCAGATGATGCGCCCGTGTTGATGACCAATGGTTCGTAGCGCGTCGTTTGACTCACCCGATTGCTTCCCAACTGATTCACGTTTTGGAAAAAGGTCGTGTAACTCATCCCACCAAAGAACAGTAGCCACACCACCAACTCAATCGTTGAGATCGTCAAGTTCTTCCCCGAAAAACTACGGTGTTCCTTCACGATCAACTGAATCCGTCTGACCCGCATGTCGTGGACCATCCATACGAGTGCCACGAGGACGATCAGCCATAAGCCCATCCCCACTAAGTTCCATGCTGATTTCATAGTTCCCAATTCCCTTCCAAGAAACAAACCTCTTACGGGTATTTCTGTTCTCTATTAGCTTACGAGATTCATGCCGGGAATACAAGCGCTACTTCTGTAAATTTCTGGGGGTAACACCTTGAAATACTGCTATCGCCGCATAGCCTGTTACATACATTTTCATAATGTGTGGCTTTAACTCTCCTCAGACCTAAGCTATACTAAAATTAATTATTTTATATTTGAGGAGGCCTGTCTCATGTGTACTAGTCTAACCTATACGTCAGCCGCGGAGCACCACTTTTTCGCCCGCACCATGGACTTCCCCACGACCACGCCCTGGCGGCCCGTCTTCTTGCCGCGAAACTATCACTGGCAAACTGCGCTTCATACGTCACGAACGACCCGCTACGCCTTTCTCGGCGGCGGTCGGCCAGCCGTGGACTTTTCGACCTATCTCATGGCGGATGGGATCAACGAAGGCGGCATCACCTGTGCCGAACTCTACCTCCCCGGTGCCGTCAGTTACGCCAGTGATCCCATTGCTGGTCGCGTTAACCTCACGCCCCAAGACTTCATTAACTGGGTATTGGGTGAACACGCGACGTTGGCCGAAGTAGTGGCCGATCTTCCTCAAGTCACGCTGGTGGCACGGCGCTGGGGCAGCGATCCCTACGTTTACCCCTTTCACTGGATCCTCAGCGATCGTAGTGGTCAAACGCTGGTGATTGAACCCACCGGTGGTCCTCTGAAAGCCCAGCTAAATCCGGTCGGCGTTCTGACAAATACTCCCATTCTAGCCACTCACTTGCAGAACTTAAACGCTTTTCTGAAAATTCCGGGAACAGAATTCACCGGACAAACGGTCACGGCCGCGCGTGAGTATCTCCAGAGCGGCGAACCGCTACCCACTGGAACGATCCCCACAACACGCTTCATTCACATGGCATTACGGCGCTGGGGCACCTTGCCGATGACCACGACCGCAGCCAGTTTGCATCAGATTTTCCACTGGTTAGCCGAAGTTAGCCTGCCTTACGACCCTGATCGGCGGAACGAATTGAACCATAATTACACCCATTATCGCGCAATCATCGATATTTCCACGGCAACTTACAATTTTATTTCACGAAATTCTGACCGTTTGCAACAAATAACATTGACGCCAGAAATGGCGGCCCACCGGTATTATCCGCATACATACGCCCCTGAATAATTCGAAATGTTGCAAACCTTAATCTCACCTTTAATCCGATTGATATTCGTTTGAGACATTTCTGTAACAACTCCCTGATAGTATTAAGCATGTTGAATCGAACGAAAGAACATTTAATACTAAAAATTAATTGAAATTAAAGGAGTTTGTTTACATTTATGAAGAAGACGTTAACTAAAATTGTATTATCACTGATCGCTATGGTGGCCTTCACGGTTGCCGGTATCGCCGTTAGCCAACCCGCTAATGCATCCGCTGATACCGTTTCTTACAGCAAGTTACATAAGGTCGCCAAGGCCCAATTAGGTAAGCCTTACGGTTGGGGTTCTACTGGTCCTTCCCGTTTTGATTGCTCCGGCTTTACCGGTTACGTTTACAAGAAGGGTGCTTCTAAGAAGATTCCTCGTACCGCTCAAGCACAATACAACAAGTACAAGCACGTTAGCTACAAGAACATTAAGAAGGGTGACTTGGTCTTCTTCGGTGGTTCTAAGCATTCTATCTCCCACGTCGGTCTGTACGTTGGTGGCGGTTGGATGATCGATTCCCAAAACCGTGGGGTCGTTACGGAAGCCGTTCACGCACCTTGGTGGCACGCTGTTGGTTACGCACGAGTCGCAACCGTTAAGTAACATCTCGTCTAACCTTCATAAATGAAATAAGTTCTAACCCTCGCCGTTACGTCGCAGCGAGGGTTTTTGTATACCGTGTTCCAGCCTAAATTTTGCGAACGGTAAGCTGGCAACCTTGATGCCCTGACCTCATAAAAGCGGCCACCTCAACCTAATCGTGAGGCGGCCGCTTTTCAAACTAACCGATAATTAATGTTGGAACATCACAATCACCCAGCTCAGAGCGGCGAGAAGTGGAAAAATCAGCCACCAGTTCTTCGATAAGAATTCCCACCCGTTCATCGGTCGTTGTCCCTCTGGCAAGGTTTTAACTTCTTTATATGCGTGTGTCTTAGGTTGCGACGTTTGACCCCCGATCAGTTCATTCAGGTCGACCTGTAAGAGATTGGCGAGTTTCACAACTGTATCCAAATCAGGTGAGGTCTCACCCTGTTCCCACTTTGAGATTGACTGCCACGACACGAACAATTCATGCGCCAGTTGTTCCTGTGACAAATTCTGACGGCGTCGTAACTTTACCAGTTGCTGGCGAAATACATTCTCCATACGCTCATCCCCCTCTGACTAAATTCATCATACCTGAAACACCCCGGGCATTCTAGCGAACAAATCTGAACATCCCGCACTTTGCCCGGGACAGTTGCGCCCGTCACGGTTGCAGAAGCGGTGGCAGATATGGGCTCAGGCGCGTCGTTCTACTTAGTCAGTGGATGCTTTTCCCACTGGCTTAGTAGAAAACCAAGCTTGTAGACTCGGTCCTTTCGAGGCTTCAAGTTGTGTTCGCACCGATCCAGCCCATATCTGCCGGCCGGTAAGGCGATGGTTGGACCATGTTGCCTAATTTTAGTCTCCGTATCGTTGTGGCACCAGTCATAATGAATGTTTTGGAACTTTCAACCTTCAGTTCTTTAAAAAAACCGGCTCCCTTTGATCAGGGAACCGGTCCGTCTTGCTTAATTTTCCGTCGGCTGTTTTCAATACGATGACTCGTCTAGATTATCTGTCGCTTAAGCTGTTTGATCTGCCTATCAAAATAATACGTCGTTACCCCATTACACAGAATGACCAGCAGCAGGACCAGTTGAACGGTCACACTGACCTGTAACCAACTCGGTAATTGTGCTGGAAACAAACTGTTACCCACACACAGTAGAAATAGAATTGTTGAACTTAAAATTGGTCCACCAAATTGTTGTTTACGCTTCTTAGCCACTTCTGCAAGAATCTCTTTTTTCTTATAATCATCCACAAGATCCGTCCCCTTTATTAGTAATTGATCTAGGGAGAGATGGTAAAGTTGACACAAACTGATCAAGCTCTCAATGTCCGGAAAGGTTTTCCCCGTCTCCCAATTAGATATTGTCTTAGTTGAAACAAACAGCCGATTTGCCAATTGTTCTTGCGTCCAACTTTTGGTTAACCTCTTCTGCCTTAATTGCTCATTCAGTGCCATCTCTCCTACTCCTAACCTTAATTTGATTGATGATTCCCCACCACCCAATATAGGTTATATTCACCTGCTTTGTCACTAGAAACCTGCTTCTAGTCCCTCTTTTAATGACGATTACGCCAAAATCTCCCCGGCTAAAACCATCCATCACGAAAAGAGCCTCGGCAATCTGCCGAGGCTCTTTTACTTTAACGTCGTAAGCTTAACTTCAGTGGCCGTTTGAAAATCATTTCCGCCACACCAAGTCGATTGGCCAACCAAACGTACAGGCCAACCATCAGTAAACCTAAAACACCGACGTATCCCATTGTTATTAATTTTCCCGTAAAGAAAATACCGCCAAGCACCCATTGGCAGCCGTCGACCAAAAGTGTCGCCAGAACCGCAAATACCAAGTTCAACCGGACGATGGGACGAATGCCACCGAGGGCTACCGCATAGCTTCGCCGAATCAACCGCCAGCTGACGATCGTAATCCAACCAAAGGCAATCCCCGTCGTCAGTAACGCTCCATATCCCTGGAAAAGGTAGACTAACGGCAACTGCAGCACAAGCTTAATGCCTAATCCCGTCAGCAAGTACGTCGTGGCCTTCTTACTCATTCGTAACGCCTGTAGTACCGTCAATAAGTCCAACGCCAGTGCCAAGACCAAGCTCTGCCAGACGTTAGCCACTAAATAAGTCGCCCCGGCCCCGTCAAAGTTGAAGAAGATCCCATAGATGGGATAGGCAAAGGTGCTCACCAACACCACCAGTGGTAACAAAACAAAGGTGAGTAGCTGAACGTTGTTGGTCAACAACGCCCCAATCTGCTGCCGATTTTTCTTAATATCGGCTAATTTACCCGCTAACAACGGCAAAGACGTCTCCGCCACGGCCATCGCTAACGACACAATCACCGTGGTAATCTTGTTAGGATTGGCCGAGAAGACCGTAAAGACGTACTGCGTGGCCGCCGCCGACTGATGCAGCAGTCCTTGCATAATCTGCTTGAAGAAGAGCTGATCAATCAGCTGGCTCAGGGTAATTCCCGAGCCCACGATGACAAAGGGAATTGATTCGTACCCAATCATCCTCAGGAGCTTACCCGCGGCGTGTTGCTTCCCGGTCTGACTCTTGGCCGTCATTTGACGATAAACACCACGCTGACGCCACAGGTGTCCCAGCAAGTAGAGGTAACTAGCAACCGCACCAACAAAGGCTGCTGCGACACTCACGAAGACTGCTTGTACGTAACCTTGACGGCTGACTTCAATCAGCCAATAAGTTCCGCCCAGAATGACGATGATCCGAATGAACTGTTCCCAAAGTTGCGAAATTCCAAATGGTTTGAGATCCCCATTTCCTTGAAACCACCCTCGCAGAATGCTCATTGAAGGAAGAATCACGATAGCCGGGACCAGGCACCGAATCGCAATTGTAGCGTTAGCCACCGAGCTAACAGGACTGTTAGCGGCCAAGACTGGCGCAAGGCCGTACAACAGGCCCCCACAGATGACGCCGGACACCAACATAAAGCCAAATCCCGCAAACGCGATGTGTTTAGAATTAATGAAGCTGTCTTCGCCATTAAAGAACGCTACCCGCCGCGCAATCGCGGACGGAAAACCAGCCGTTCCCAGCGCAATGAACAACGCATAGGGCGTGTAGGCCGTATTAAACAGCGCCTGAGCCACGGTCTGATGTTGGGGCGACCCGATCATCGCCAACCAGGGAATCAGGTAGACGACGCCTAAGATTCGTGAAAAAATGCTCCCAAACGAGAGCCAAAATGATCCTGAAATAATTTTTTTATCCATTAAATTTGCACACACCAATTTAGTCTAGTGCTAACAGCACCACTCGCAAGGATACTCCTCTGCTTGGCCGCTGTACATGGCCAATGCGGCAACACCGGAGAACGGGTTCCCTCGTTGTCCCGAATTGACCGGCATCATTAGACCGACCTGCAGGCGAGCCAGACCCTTACAGGTTCACGCAAGCGTCAACCATACCAAAAAGGCCTTATCCATTGCTGAACCGGCCCTTTCAAATAAATTTAAATTTTTCTTACATCATTTAAACACACACTTCAAGCTAATCTAACCCCGGATCACTGACGGATGCGCCGTGAACCATGCCGTCATGTCGTCAATCCGCTGAATCCGCAAGCTAGGTAAACCGTTCCGCGAGATCCCATGGAAGCTCTGCGGGTAGCGAATGAAGTCCGCGTCGACCCCGTTACGTTTGACGGCGGTAAAGAACTCTTCCGACTGACTGATTGGGCAGCGCATGTCCCACTCGCCGTGGAGCAAGCGAATCGGTGTCGTCACGTTTTGCGCGTAGGCCAATGGTGACTGCTTCCAATAAGCGTCGATACCACCCTCTGCGAACAAGTCGATTGCCAGTTCTTCGGGATTGAAGTAAAAACCAATATCGCTAATACCAAAGAGACTGATCCAGTTGGTCACCGACCGCTGGGAGACGGCCGCTGCAAACCGTTTCGTATGGCCGACCGACCACGTCGTCATGAAGCCCCCATAAGATCCGCCAGCGATGTACTGACGATCCGCATCAAGCTGTGAGAACTTAGCCAACGCCGCGTCCAATCCGGTCATGACGTCATCGAAATCATCTTCACCGTAGTGCCCGTTTACATGGCTTTCAAAGGCTTGACCATAGCTGGTTGACCCCCGAGGATTGAAGAAGACTACGCCATAACCGCGACTCGCATGAACTTGAAATTCATAGAAGAACGCCTCGCCATAGTTGGCATGTGGTCCCCCGTGAACGTAAAGCAAAACAGGCTGCTTCGGTGCCTTGGTTTGCGCTGGCAAGTACCATCCCTCCAGTGCTTGGCCGTCCGCAGCAGTGTAGTCAAAGCGCTGGGGGTGGGCGAACTCATGGGTATCTTCGTAGGCAGCGTTGGGATCATAGCTGACCGTCTCACGCCCATCGGCCACCTTGAACGTCCGCAACTGACTCGGTTGGTCCTGATAGGAAACACTCAGTGCCAACGTCTCAGCATCAACCACATCAAAGTCCACGATTTGGCGAGCCGTGTCGTCAATCAGCGTAATTCCTCGGGCATCGCCCACGTAGAGTTGACTGTGTCCGTGAAAGGCCGTGACGAAGACGACACGGTCGGCATCCAACCAGCGGACAAGTTTACTCCCAGCCTGCTGAACAAAGTCGCCAGCAAACTCCGGGTTCGGATCGGCATCCAAGTCATCGGTCAGACTGGTCAGGTCACCACCGGTTGTGGCAACCAGATAGACATTGGCTACGGTATGACGGCCTGCCGAACCGTTGTCGCCGACTAACGCGACCTGCCGACCATCTGGTGACAGCGTGGCATCCGCAAAATGGCCGTGAATCAAGTTCGCAGTGAGATCTACCGTCTGTCCCGTTTGGGTATCCAGACAATACGCTCCATGAGCAAAGTTACGATCGTCATCAGGATGGTCATCTTGAAGAAGCGTGACGTAACGCCCATCCTGGCTGACCGAGGTTAAACTGAAATCAGCCCCTTGTTGGCAGATTTCGGCCACCGCCCCAGTTGCTGGCAAGTAGCGGCGTAACCGATACGTCGCGTCCTGAGGTAGCCAACCATAGCCGTCAGCTTTATTTACAAGCCGGGTGACGTGTCGGGTCTTGGGGAATTTTTCCTGGTTTGGTAACTTCGGAAGCTCAGCGGTCTCAGTCGTCTTGAAATAAACGCTTTGGCCGTCCGCGGCAGCAATCACCGTATTCACGGTCTCGCCTGGCGTCGCCGTGGTTACTAGCGTCGACTCTCCACCACTAATGGCCACCGTAAATAGTTGGGGCTTCGCCGCGCCAACCTTGGATGCATAGACTAATTGATCGCCGGCAACGGCTGGTTGTAAGTTCAGTTGGCCGTTGACTGCAACGTCTTGAGAATGGCCAGCTTGATCGACACGCTTAATGCTGGCCAAATACTGATTGTTTGCCTCATCAATCCTGTTTTCGACGAAGAAGATCTGGTGATCTGCCGCTGACGCTTGAGACACAGATTTTAATCGATAAAGATCTTGTGCACTGACCCCTTGGGACATACCGCATCGCTCCTAGCTATTTATAAATTTTCTCATTATTTTCTCATCAAATAATTGGTTTAATGTTAATCCAGCACTTGGGCGATGTCAATTGCCAATACTGGACATTGACCCGTCACACCTCTCTGAAACCTGCTACACTAGAGATACCACAGACAGAAGGAGTGAGCTTGAAATGAAAATTGCAATTGCTGGCGCGGGTGCCATGGGTAGCCGCTTTGGCGTAAAACTTCAATCAGCTGGTAATCAGGTTACCTTGATCGATAACTGGGCCGAACACGTCACGACCATTCAACAGCAAGGTTTGACCGTCACGACCGATGATGGGATTGACCACGTTTACCACATGACGGCTAAACGCCCTGAGGATGTTACCGAACAGTTTGACCTCGTTATTCTCTTTACCAAAGCAATGCAGATGGATCAGATGCTCCAACAACTCAGTGGCGTCCTGGGCAACCAACCCGCCGTCTTGACCCTGGCTAATGGGATCGGTAACGTCGAGACCATCGAACGCCACGTCCCTAAGGACCACGTCGTTGCCGGCACCACGATCTGGTCTTCCAGCCTCACCGGGCCGGGCCATATTACGGTTACTGGGACGGGTAGTATTTCTCTGCAGGCCATCGTACCTGAAAAATTCCCAGACTTGCCCGGACTGATCACCACCCTAAACGGGGCCGGTCTCAATGCCAGCCCCGCCGAAAATGTTCTGGCCGCCATCTGGAAAAAGGCCGGTCTGAACAGTGTCCTCAATACTTACTGTACACTATTCGACTGCAACATCGCCGAATTCGGCAGTCTCCCTAACTGGCGGACCCTGAATGATGTCGTCCTTAACGAATTTGAAGCTGTCGCCACGGCTGCTAAAATTCAGTTTAGTGCAGCCGATGTAACGGCCGTGATTGCGGCACAGTTCGACCCTAGCAAGAATGGGGGACACTACCCATCAATGCACCAAGACATGGCTAAGAAACGGCCAACCGAAATCGACTTTCTTAATGGGTATGTCGCCAAGCTCGGGGCCAAGCTCAACGTGCCTGCCCCGACCAACGCGCTACTAGCCCAACTCATCCACGGTCAGGAAAGCTTAAAGGGAATCAAGTAACGGAAAAATTCGAGCACCACGCTATGTGGTTTCACTACCATATGTAGAAAAGTCACACATATTCGTACTATATCTAGTTGTAATTTTCTGAAATTCATCGTAACATAGACCTATACTCATTTTGACCGGTCGTTAGTATTTTTGATTAACGGGTTCGGCAAACCTAGGAGGGCTAGAGACGATGGACGTTTTAAGAAGATCACAGACCACGATGTATCCGGGTGGTCTAACCGTGGAAAATTTAGCTGGAGAGCACGCACCGTTTAATTCCCGCCAGATTCACACGGCATTAACCGCACTAACCAACGACCCTACCGTTGTCCACCGCGTTGAAAGCCTCATCGTGGCCCAACTAGCAGGATTCGACGTCGTCGCAACTGGCACGATCGAGGCCACCGTAGTTGATACGCTTGAGCAGCTTGGTTACGCCAATATGGCCCGAAGCTACCGGAAGCAACAACACGCTTAGTTGGCTAGTGTGCTCCCTTTAATTTTTAAATTTACTGTATTTAAAAAAGTACTGAGCAGATGGCCCAGTACTTTTTTATCCCCACTGACGGAAATTATTGGATCAAGATAATTCCGACCAATCCACTTAATTAATGATAAAAAAGCGATTGCCGAATCAGCTTAAAAGTTGACCCGGCAATCGCTTTATTTATTCGTTTATATTTAGTGTTCTCCGCAAAAAACCGACCAGCACTCCCCCGAGAACTGATCGATCCGGTCTATGAGCTTAATTGTGATTCCAAGTGGTGTAATTCGGCTGTCCGTACTTCACGTGGTAAGAATCGGCGAATTTCCTCTTCGTTGTAACCCACTTCAAGCCGCTTATCATCAAAAATGATGGGCCGTTTGATTAAATCTGGGTACTTAACAACTAAGTCAACAAGTTGGCTAACTGAGAGACTGTCTAAATCAACGTGTAATTCCTTAAATACATTGGATCGCGTTGAGATGATGTCCTCACTGCCATTTTCCGTTAAGCGTAAAATCTGCTTAACTTCGGCGGCATTTAGTGGCTTGGACTTGATATTCCGTTCGTTAAACGCAATGTCGTGTTCCTTCAGCCATGCCCGTGCCTTCCGACTGGATGCGCTACTTGGCGCAATATACAAATTGATCATATCTAAGCACTTCCTTATCGTTGGATTGAGTAACGATAGAAAAAAAAACTGACTTGTTCTGGTTCCCCCCGAATATTTCACTGGACTATCTAGTAGAACCAACTTATATGTTACCACAATTGAATGAATAATCAACCCTTTTTGGAAACTTTCTAAATAACGGTCAACATTTTTTCGTGGGTTGGTTGTCCCTTCCAACTATTTTCGCAATCACTTCTCAGCTTGTGATAAATTGTAAAAATCCTTGGAAACATCGCGGCTTAAGCTTCCACAAAGTTAGGGTAGTCAGTCAACTATCTCGTGAGATGGTCGTAATTAATCGCTAGAAACGGCCCAGGTGTCTCTTTTTGAACTAAATGTATCAATATTCATTACATTTGTTTGAATATACATTTTGATTTTAACTCGGTTCATAAAAGCGCTTACTCAAACTAAACGAAATGGCCAAGCCCTTTCTTTGACAAGTGATTTCTCCCCACTTTCATCCCCCAGAGGCGTAAAATAAAGGCATCATAAATTTCGTTTTTTGTCGGGAGGAACCCGCTTTGTTAGCTTTTTACGCTGTTGTTTTACTGATTGTTGCGACCATCGTCGCCAATACAGTCTATCCCTATTTCCCCGTTATTCCGAAGGCCTTCTACCAGATTTTTGCCGGCGCTATTCTTTCTCTGGTGCCGATGTATCATCACTTTGTCCTCGAGCCCGAGATGTTTATGCTTATCATTATTGCCCCCCTCATGTTCTATGACGGGCAAAATGCGAACGGCCAGGAGCTTCGCCGAAACGTTGGCTCAATCATCTCGATGGCCATTATCTTGGCGGTATTGACTGTCATTGGTATGGGTTACTTGAGCCATGCCGTCCTCACAGGTATTCCGCTAGCTTTAGCCTTTGCTTTGGCCGCCATTGTCACGCCGACCGATGCCGTGGCGGTGTCCTCGATCACAAGTAACATGGCGGTACCGGAGCGCGTGATGGGCATGCTAGAGCGTGAATCGCTCTTCAATGATGCTTCTGGTCTAGTTGCCTTTAACCTCGCCCTTGCTGCTTTTACCACCGGCCAATTCTCTGTGGGCGACGGGGTTAAACACTTCTTCGTTGTCTTTCTGGGTGGCCTCCTGATTGGTGTGATTCTTGGAATTGCGGCTGTCATGGTCCGCCTCTTCCTGGTTCAGAGTGGGAAAGACTCCTCCAGCGTCATCGTACCCTACGACCTCATTATGCCGTTTCTAATCTATTTGGCCGCGGAACACCTTGAACTGTCTGGTATCCTAGCAGTCGTGGCTGCTGGATTGATCTACAGTGCCTCCAGTAACCAGTTGCGACTATCCAGTACACAACTGCAACTGGTTTCCCGCTCCACATGGGGCATTTTTACCAATATTTTAAATGGCTTCGTCTTTGTCCTCCTGGGTGTCTCTTTACCAACTGTATGGGTAAATATTCAACGAGATGACACGAAATCTCTACCCAGTTTTCTCGTATTAGCTGTCATCCTTTATCTGGTCATGCTGGTTCTCCGATACCTATGGATTCGCCTCGACTGGGCATTGATCCATTCCGAAAAGAAGGAACGCCCTTTGAACGCCCTGATTGGCGCGCTCTCTGGTGTCCACGGAACCATCACGTTGGCCATGGCCTTCTCACTGCCGTTAACACTGAATGGTGCGTCCTTCCCCTTCCGAAACACCATGATTTTTGTGGCCGCTGTCGTGATTATTCTCAGTCTCCTCGTCCCAACCATCGTCTTACCCTTTATCTTGCCTAAAAAGACCGTTGCAGTGGATCCAGCGTCTGTCGCTCAGGAACGTAAAGCGCTCGTTGCCTACGCTACCGAACGACTCGTACAGGAAAATCCAGATGATCCTGCTGCTGCACAATCCGTCATCGAGACGCTGAACAGTCAGGCGACTGGGGCACGACCTGACCGCAAAAAAATTCGAGTCCTGCTCAATCAAGCGACCCAAATCGAAGTTAAGAGTGTCCAGAAACTAGCCGACGATGGCGTCATTTCCAATGGCTTCGCTAACCGTTACGTTCGGATGCTGGTCATCAAATCTCAAATGAGTCATCAGAATCCCTTCCAAAACCTGTCCTTGTGGTTCCGCTTCGTTGGCCACCGGGTCACCTTCATGTTCAGTCGTAAATGGCGGCGTGGCAAGCGCATCGCCAAGCAGCGCCAACGCTTGCAGGAAATCCCACACGCACCGGAACAAGAACAGCAACAAGAACAACGTATTCAGCAGGAAAATAAGCAGCTGAAGCGTCGGCCTCGCCGCGATCCACGTGCCGACCAGCGGCAGCGCGAAAATTTCTTGCGGATCGAAGAAGATATTTACACAAATATCATCAAATTTCTCACTGATATTTCCACGGTGGATAACCAAGCCGAGGTCAACACCGTCCGAAATTACTACAACGCGCGGCATCGTCGTTTCGTGACCAACAAGTCCACGGACTACCAGAACGAATTATTTATTCAGGCCTTTCAGTACGAATACACCTACATTCAACAGCAAAGAACGGCCGGCATCATCACCACAGAACTGGCAGACGAACTCTACCAGCAAGTCTCAACGGACCAGATGCTCTACACGCAAGAAATCGCCGGCGCCGATTAGATTATTTCCCCGCCGTCATATTTTCTTCACAATTACCTGTTATAGTTGTTCTCATAACTTACGAATTTACGAACGAATAAGTTAATAATTTTACTCCTCCAAAGTAAAAATTATGGGCGATCCGTTATGGTATCGACCAACTCCAAACGTAATAAACGTTTTTTCTTCAGGCAGCGATGCGGACAATTTGGTCCGGTCGCTGTTTTTTGTTTAAGAGAGTGAAGCAAGCCGTTTAGATTCTGAGCATTAGGGAAATAAGGAGCTTCTGTTCGGCTATGCCGGACAGAAGTTCCTTATTTTTCTAAGCGGAAGGGTCTGGCTTGCGGAACTCGTTTCCGAGGCCGCATGTTTCCGGACATCATGGCGAGAGAAAGTCTGACGATTTAAGCAAAAGCAAGTAGTAGCAACCTATGCCGGACAGGAGTTCCTTATTTTTCTAAGCGGAAGGGTCTGGCTTGCGGAACTCGTTTCGAATCAGAGCGTGAGCGAGGGCGGTTAGACCCTGAGCATTAACGTCAATAAGTGCCAGCTTGGCGGAGCCGAGCCGGTGCTTATTGGGGTTAAGCGGAAGGGACTGCCCGAGGGAACGCGTTTCAGAAGCCGCATGTTTCCGGATATTCTGGCGAGAGAAAGTTTAGAGCTCTAAGTCAAAGTAACGATTAATAACTATGCCGGACAGGAGGACTTAGCTTTCTAAGCGGAGGAACCTGCCCGACTGAACACGTTTCAAAGGTCGCAAGCTTCCGGATATCCCGGCGAGAGCCAACCAAAGTAACCTATCCCGATATTTTCTAACAAAAACAATCTCAAGCAACTAAAATCTCCCCCACTCTCCTCACAAGAACTCGCTCCAGTCAAAAGAAACCGCTTCCCCGTCCCTTTTTTACTCCAATTGTGAGAAAATCCCTCATAATTTAAGAGAATTTGCCATCGTAAATTTACACTCAGTACAAACTAGCTTATAATTTCTTTAACACGTTATAGATTCGGCGGCTGTTCGCTAGTGATCTGTTAGACGTTATTGGAGGGTGAGATCTAATGAAGCTGACAATTTTATCAACAAGCGATACCCACGGGTACGTCTTCCCCACGAACTACGTGAAGAAGGGGAGCCAACTGGGATTCGGACTGGCTCGCGCGGCCACGGTGATTGCCCAGGAGCAAGCCGCCGCTAGGGAACAAGGCCCGGTCATCACCGTTGAAAATGGGGATTTTCTTGAAGGGTCACCCCTGGCCTATTACGTGGCCCGGGTGAAACCCGACCGCGATCCCCAGCCTTTAATGGCCATTTATAACCAAATCGATTACGACTGTGGCATTCTCGGTAACCACGAGTTCAACTACGGTCAAAAATATCTGCAAGCTGCAATTCGCGATGCCAAGCGAACTATTTTATGCGCCAATATTTTAGATAGTAATGGCGATCCCGAATACGGCCAACCTTACCGCATTATTGAAAAGGAAGGCATCAAGGTCGGCGTACTGGGACTCACCACCCAAGCCGTCTACAAGTGGGAAAAGGCGACCAACATTAGTGGCCTACAATTCGAATCGGCTTATATTGCTGCCAAGAAATACGTTCCAATCATGCGTGAACAGGCTGACGTCGTCGTGGTCTGCTATCACGGCGGCTTTGAACGCGATTTAACCACTGGTAAGCCTAACGACATTCACGTTGGCGAAAACGAAGCCTATCACATCTTAGAGGCCATTCCCGGCATCGATGCCCTGGTTACCGGTCACCAACATCGGCAACTGGCAACGGACGTCTTTGATATTCCCACCACGCAACCCGGTTTCCGGGGACAGGCTATTGGTAAGATTACGCTGGATCTCGATCGGGACGCTAACGGTAAGGTCATCGTTGTCAATCACAATTCCGAACTTGTCTCAGCAGCCGAAGCGCCACTGGACGAAAAGGTTTTGAAGGCTGCTAATGGGTTGAACGGCGAGGTCGGTCACTGGCTGGATCAACCGTTGGGCCATATCAAGGGCGATATGACCTTCACCGATCCCTTTGCAGCCCGCATTAACGAGACACCCTACATCGAATTCATTCAAAAAGTGCAAATGGCCACGATGGGCGCAGATATCTCCGCCACGGCGTTATTTAACGATGAAGCCCGCGGATTTGAGAATCCCATTACCATGCGAAATATTATGACCAATTATGTCTATCCAAATGGTCTGTCCCTCTTAAACATTACTGGTGCAGATTTGAAAGGTGCGTTGGAAGTGACTGCCCGTTACTTTAGTTCGCAAGACGGCCAAATCATCGTTAACCCCGCATTCATCCATCCCAAACGTCGCCAATACAATTACGACATGTATGAGGGCATTGACTACCGCATCAACGTAGCTAAACCGATGGGCCAACGGATTGAAAACCTTACCTATCACGGCCAACCGATCGCCGATGATAAACACCTCCGCATTGCGTTGAACCAATACCGTGCGGTCGGTGGCGGCCACTACCCCATGTACAGTGCTGACAAGATCCGCGCTGAAAGTCAGGGTGCGATGAGTGAAATCATTGCGGATTACCTGCAAGAACATCCGACCATCGATGCAACGGCGAATAAAAACTTTACCGTGGTTTACGATCCCGAATAATTTTTGTGTTGTTTAAAGAACAGTTATCACTGTTATCTCCTTTCCTGAGATGCTAGTGATAACTGCTTTTTTAGTTGTGATGTTGTCGTTACCTTCGGGATGGTGAAAATTGTCGCCTGCGGCTGCCAGGAATTCTGCCGCTATGGGGACCGCCTACAGCCAAAGAACGGGCTTCCAGCTCGATTTGAAACCTCGCCAAGTTCAGGCGAGTTTCCAAATACGTCCCGCGATGTAAGACCGGGAAAGGTCACCCCCCGGCCTAACATCGCCGTCACAGCCGGCGCCATCCCTGGCCTCCTCCGGCTAAACTAACTTTCAGCCTGAATTTCTCAGATGCTGACACCTTACATGGCTTTAAACGCTCAGCAGTTACCACACCACTGCATGCACCGCCCCCTACCATATTTAAAATCCTTCCAAAATGTGTCAACAGCAGTCATAAATAAACGCAACAAAAAAGGCAGCCAACCCAATCACTACAGGTTAGCTACCTTCACTTCAGCGACAACGCCCTTAAGCGTTAGCCGCTTTTTTCTTTTTGTGCTTCTTCTTTTTCTTTTCATCGCCAACATACTCAACCGCCATAGACGTCCGTATCGTGGTGACTTTGATCTTGCCGGGATACGTCAGCTTAGCTTCAACCTGCTTGGCCACTTCTTGGGTCAACTTGGCTGAGGCACTGTCGTCCAGCTCTTGTGGCTTGACGATGATCCGTAGTTCCCGACCGGCTTGAATGGCATAGCTTTCCGAAACCCCAGACTGCTCGTTAGCAATCTGTTCCAGCGCGCGTAGACGGTTGATGTAATCCTCAACCGATTCGCTCCGCGCACCAGGCCGTGCACCAGAGATGGCATCGGCGGCGGCGACTAAGTCGGACAACGGTGACGTCTTCTCCACGTCACCATGGTGAGCTGCAATCGCATTGATCACGACATCTTCCTCGCCATACTTCTGTGCAAATTCCGTTCCAATTTCCACGTGGGTGCCTTCAACCTCGTGATCGATGGCCTTTCCCAAGTCATGGAGTAAGCCAGCACGGCGAGCTAAACGCGTGTTGTATCCCAGACGTGCGGCCATAGCGCCGGTCAACTGCGCCACTTCAATCGAGTGAAGTAACACGTTTTGACCGTAACTGGTCCGGTACTTGAGACGCCCAATCAGCTTCATCAGATCGGGATGCATCCAGCCCACGTGGAGCAGGCTGACGGTCTGTTCCCCGGTCTCCCACAGACTATGGTTGACGTCACGCTGGGCATTTTCCACTTGCGTTTCGATCTGTGTCGCGGAGATCCGACGGCTGGCGACCAAATTGGTCAAAGCCACCCGTGCAACTTCGCGGCGAATCGGATCATGCGTACTGATGAATAACGTGGTGTTGTCATCCGGCACGAAAATTAAATCAGTTCCGGTCAACGTCTCGAGAAGGCGAATGTGTTGGCCCTCGCGACCGATAATTTTACTGCGAATCTCACCGTTAGGAACGGTGACCGTGTGTTCCAAGTGTTCCTTCGGTAAATCTTGTGGTCCACTTTCGGTGGCGGAGAGCACCACGTCTTTGGCCCAGCGTTCGGCGCTCGCCACAGCATTATCGTTCAATGCCTTAACTTCAACATCGCGGTCGCGCTTCAATTCTAACTCGGTATTTTGAACCACCGTGTCTTGCGCGGCCTTCGCATCCATCCCCGCCTGCTCAGCCAGAGTCTCTTCGCGCTTTTCACGCAAGTCCCCTGCCTCATCACGACGTAAATGAATCGCTTGCCGCTGATCCCGGTTAGCCTGACTACGCTCATCTAGCATAGCTGTCTGGTCGTCTAAGCGGACGGCCATCTGCCCCATGAGCTGTTCACGCTGCTGACGTCGTTGTTCTCTTACCTGAATATCACTCTGCTGTTCGGTCAATTCATCTTTTACGGATTGTTGATAGGCCAAGGTATCTTGCCGGCTTTTTTGGTTAAGCTGGTCTACCTTTGCTTTGGTCTGCTCGGTCGCCTGGGCAATAATCTCGCGGGCTTTTGCTTGCACCGCCATTAATTCTGCGCGATGCTGTCGCCGTCTGATGAGGTCGCCGAGCACCAGCCCGATCAACAACAGACCGATAATTAGTCCTGTTATTAACAATATGCTGTGCTCCTTAGTATTCAGTCCCGAAAGACTCTCGGGTGGGTTGGTCACTTATCTTGTTAATTATACGCTATTTGCGGCCACAACCCAACCGTTCACGTACGTGGTTTTTCCATCGCTATCGGCACGAACAGCCAGCACAGTAGAGCCAGCTTGAACCCACTCGCGACCCATAAGACGTCAAGTGCCGCCAAATTCGCGAGCCAAACGCCTACGGCACACCCAATCAGAAATGTCAGTAGGACCATAATGAATCGGAAAAAACGTTTGCGAGCGGCCTGATTGCCATCGATCAACGCTTGGTAGGCACTCGTTGCCATATTTTTCGTATTCCCAGTCATGATCCCATTATTGATGGCAATTCCACCGACCTGCCGGAAGATGGTCAGCTCAAAACCAGCCATGATCCCCAGGAAAAATAGTAACCACTGTTCGGGTAAATCCCCCTGTAGTCCGGCCAACACGGCGTAAGCCACCACGTCAATCAGCATCAGCCACCGCATCTGCCGGCGATGATCATGCTTACCCACGTGTTCACTCAACCCCTGTGCTACAAAACATCCGAGAAAATAGCCAATCCAAACAAATCCGTTGACCCACGCGGCCTGCCAGCCAGCCGTGACCAACTTAACCACACCCACGATCAAATTTCCCGTCTGTGCACTGACCAGGACCTCACCGTGCTTGAGAAAGGTGTCTGCATCGATGGCGCCCATCAGGAGCGTGGCACCCAACCCCAGCACAGTGTCGGTCACTGGACGAAATTGCCGTGTCGTCTTCATTTCCATGTGAACCGCCACCTTTCGTGCTGAATAATTGACGTCATCTCATTTTTAAAGACTGTCAGACCATCTATCTTTTCACTAAAACCAATTATTTAATATATTCCGCCAAAAATGCCTTAACCTTACGTTCGTATACGACTGGACTATGAGAGAGTGCCGCCGCATGTTTTGCACCGGGCACAATTAGCAACTGTTTGGGCCCGTTATCGGCCCGATAGACTTGGTAAACCATCCGTGTCGGCACGAACGTATCCGCCCCACCATGGATAAATAGCATTGGTTTGTGGTTCTTCTTGACCGCGGCTACGGCGTTGGCATCCTTAAAATGGAAGCCGGCTTTGACTCTCGCTACCGTGCTGGTCAGGGGCACCAACGGCCAATAGGGAATGTTGTACATCTGCTTAGCCTGGTAGGTGATCTCCGCTTGCGCATCGGTGTACCCACAATCTTCAATGTAGGCCTTCAACTGACTCGGCGTCTTCAGGCCGCTAGTCATCATCGTCGTCGCACCCCCCATGGAGACCCCAAACAGGACGACCTGTGACTGTTTTCCCTGCTTGGCAATAACCTGGTTGACCCATTTTAAATAATCTTTACTCTCATAATAACCATAACTGATGACCTTCCCCTGGCTCTGCCCCTGGCCACGGGTATCCGGAATTAGCGTATTGTAGCCCAGTTGATGGAACATGGCCACGTAGCCACCCATGGCCTCCTTGTTGGAACCGAAGCCGTGGACCAGCACTACTGTCTTCTTGGTAGCCTTGGCCGCCGGAATATAGTCCGCAACTAATTTCAAATTCGCGCCGGCAGCTTTCTCCGTCCACCGTTGCTTCTTCACATCCTGATACCACTTCTTCTGACTATACATGGGATCACTCTTCTTCAGCGTTGTCCCAGTCGCGACAAATGACTTCTTACCGCTAGCCACCGTCATGTTGTAGAAGTACAGACTTGCACCCAGCAAGCCCCCAGCAATCAGCACGACGATTACGCCGACACTGATCAATCCCCATTTTTTTCGCTTACTCACAATTGTTGCCTCCCAATTCTCTGCGCCCACCACGTTCGGGCTACGCGCAATTTCTCTCTTCCGTTAGTATACGGAGTTCTTTCTGCCAGCGCAATTGATATGAAGTTTGCTATAATAGGCACAACATGCGCCGTTTATATGCAATTTCAGCATTTTACATCCGCTTAAATTTGTTAAGCCATTGCCTAGGAGGGCCTGCTTATGAAATATTCTTTGAATTGGGATCTCGATTCACTCTTTAGTGGCGGTATCAATTCCGCCCAGCTACAGACAAAACTAATGGAGATCAAGACGGCCATCGCGACCCTCGGCGATCTCCTGGATCGCTGGGATGCGGCCAGTGACGCCCCCCACTATCAGCAATTTCTAAAGCTAATCACCCAGCTTCAGACGATCGCTACTGGCATCGGCCAGGCGGGCATCTTTATCACTGCCGTGGGTTCCGCAGACGTCAACAATCCCGATGTGGCCCCAATGGAAGCCCAACTACGGGATCTCAGCACTCAAGCCGATAACGTCAGTGGCAAGCTCAAAAAAGTTTTAGTTCAAGTCCCCGACGTTAACTTTGCCGAGATGTTAGCCCAACCCAATCTTAAACCGATCGCTTTCAACTTAAAGGAAATGCGCGAAGATGGTAAGGAACTGCTGGATGATAAGACCGAGGCTCTCATCAGCCGCCTTAACCTCGATGGCAAGGCCGCCTGGAGCTCTCACTACGATTCCCTGGTTGCCACGGTCACCGTGCCCTTCCATGATGCAAACGACAACCCCGTCACATTATCTGCCGGGCAAGCCGACAATAACCTGCTGGGAAACGCCGACCCACAGTACCGGGCCGACCTCTTACCCGTGTGGGAACAAGCTTGGACGGATAAAGAGCAACTCTTCGCCGACACACTGAACCATTTGGCCGGCTTCCGGTTGACCGAGTACGCCGCTCACGGAACCACTGATTTTTTGCGCGAACCATTAAAAGACAACCGGTTGAGTGCCGAAACCCTGAACACCATTTGGCAAGTCGTCGATGACAACAAGCAATTTCTCCTCGACTATCTCGATCGTAAGGCGGCGCTGCTAGGTAAGAAGCACGCCGGTTGGCAGGACGTGGAAGCACCTCTGACTCTCCCTGGTAGTCAACTTCACCACTTCACTTACGACGAAGCTGCGGCCTTTATTGTCAAACACTACGGTGAGTTCTCCCCAAAGATGGCAGCCCTCGCCCAACGCGCATTCGAAAATCGCTGGATTGAAGCCGAAGACCGCGCTGGCAAGGCACCGGGCGGATGGATGGAAAGTGCACCGGAGACCCATGAATCACGAATCTTTATGACCTTCACCGGCTCGCCAAATGACGTCTCCACGCTGGCGCACGAGTTGGGCCATGCCTTTCACTCTAGCGTCATGGAAGACCTGCCTCAGTTACGGCAAGATTATGCTATGAACGTGGCGGAAACGGCCTCGACCTTTGGTGAACTGATTGTGGCTGACGCCAACGTGAAAGCGGCTAAAACCGACGCAGAGAAAATTACGCTGATCAACGCTAAGATGGACAATCCCCTGGCAATGTTCTTGAATATTCGCGCGCGGTTCCTCTTTGAAACGCATTTCTACCAACTCCGCCAGAAGAAACTGGTCACCCCAGCTGAACTCAACGAGTTGATGCTAAATGCTCAGAAGGAAGCCTTCGGTCACGACCTGTCAACTTACTCCCCCCACCTGTGGGCCAGCAAGCTTCACTTCTACATCGACGAGCCTGCCTTCTACAACTTCCCCTACGTCTTCGGTTACCTATTCAGTCTAGGCATCTACGCCAAGGCACAGCAAGAAGGCGATTTCGAAGACAGCTACATCGCCTTACTCCGGGACACGGCGAACATGTCTACCGAAGAGTTGGCACAAAAACACCTCGGTGTCGACCTGACCAAGCCAGACTTCTGGTTGGCTGGCGTCAAATTAATTAAGCAAGACGTCGCAGAATTTATGCGGCTAACCGATTCACTGGTGAAATAGTCAACTTTCGGTTAAAAGCAACGCTAAGTGGTATAATAAGCATAAAGACTATCGAAAGAAACGGGTGAGTTGAATGTTTTCTGAACGACTTCGGGCTTTACGGCGCGGTCAACACATTACATTGGAACAATTAGCAACAGGCTTAAACGAACAACAGTCCGTGGGGCCGGATGACCATTCCAAGAATACAGCTTCGCAGATTGGCAATTGGGAGCGCGGTATTCGGACGCCTTCATTTATCGAGGTTCGTAAGCTCGCGGAATACTTCGACGTCACCATGGACTACTTGACTGGCAAGGCTGAACGTGACGAGTACGATCTTGGACGGTTATTCCTATCTGGTAAGCAACTCAGCTTCAACCGAGAATTGTTGAACGGGCGCGATCGCTATGAAATCTACCAATTGATCGATGGCTATCTACACGGCCGGGAGAACCGGGTCACGCCGCAGGATACCAATCAACAGGAAGAATTGGATCTGCATTTAGACGACCATTAACTACGATGAGTCGGCCGGTTCTCGCCGGTCGACTTTTTATTGCTCATTAAAAATAAAAATTCACTTTCGAAAGGACCCTCTCCCTTGAATCCTAAAAAACTCAAAAAGCTCAAGAAAAAGATTCGTCACCAACCCTTAACACAGCGGAAAACTACCTATATCGCACGGATGACGGACTATTATCAGCAATTCAATGACTTCCCAGCCATTAAGATTTTAATCAGTAACATTCTGCTGGCCGACCGGATGCTGGCCGCCGGTGACCTGCCACAACAAGTGCCCCTCCTTCAGCTACCTGATGATGTTCAGGACCAGATTTTCAAGAAACTAGGCGAAAAATATCCTGCTGGCGATGCGACCGGAGATAAGCTCTGGAACCAGCTAACTGCCGCTCTGCCCGACTTGGACCACGACTTGCGGTCCTTCCGTGATTACTTGGAGACTCACTACGGGATGTGGGCCTACACGTCCGCCCCGTTTGTGGCCGACCTCGCCAAGTTCGTGGGGGATCGTGCCGTGCTGGAAGTAATGGCCGGTAACGGCTACATTTCTAAAGGCCTCCGCGACGCCCACAAGACGGTCTACGCCACGGATAGTCAGGCGTGGACTAGCGAAAATGAGACCGGTCGGCATCCCTTGACGGCCATCGAGCCGCTAGCCGCCGTTGCTGCCTGGGAAAAGTATCAGGATGACATCGGTGTGGTCGTCATGTCCTGGTCCCCAGATGGCTTACCCTTAGATTGGGAGCTGCTGCAAGCCATCCGTGCCGCCAACAAGAACGTGGACTTCGTTGTCATTGGCGAACCCCATGGTGCAACCGGCTCCGAAGACTTCTGGAATCATGCCGAACTCCTGGAAAACAAAGCTACCCGTGCATTGAACCACCACTTCACACCGATTGATTTGGTCAAGGATCACGTTTACCTCGTGAAATAGCACCCGAATATGACAAATTAACAAACTAGTCGCTACCGGTTTACCTGATATTAACCTTTTGCTATTATATTAGAGGTTAACCGACATAGGGAGGGCACCATTTATGGTAGCACTGGGGAATATCTTATTTTACGGTTTGGGAACTTTACTGGCCATCGCGTTAGGTTATGCGGTGTTTGCAAGTTATCAGGCCCATCGTGATGAGTAACTAAAAAGGTGCGTCAGCCAAAAATGGTTGACGCACCTTTTCATGACTCAAAATAGTCGTATAATACTTTCAAAATATTTTGGCGCTTATCAAGAATTCGCGCAATGCTAACTTTCTTTTTAGAAAAATCTCGATCTTTTCTAACATCTGCGAGGATTACTAAGGCATATTCCAATCTCCTAAAATTTCTTCTTAATGTCTGCCAAAGTGTACGCTTTTCCTTGTCGGGCCTTTTCCATCATTTGGATTAATTCAACAGCAGCCGCTTTTTTCTGCATCAATTCATATTCGTTCAAATCTGCAGCTAATTTGCCGCATAATTTTATCGATATTCCGCCCAAACCAGAACCAGACTCAACACAAACATCAGACCAATGGCGATGGCGTGCCAACGTTTATTGCCAGCGAAAATGGCGATGTATTCACGGATAATAGCGTTGGGCAGGAAGAACTTCGCCGTGTGGGCGCCAATTCCGTTAGCTTTTATACCGGCTTTACGGGCAATCATCCCCGCGCGAAAGGTGTGGTAGCCGTTGGTCACAAAGGTTACCCTTGGCTGAACGGTGCTCCGGTCATCAATGATCTTCTTGGAAAAGACCATGTTCTCATAGGTTGTTTTCGACTGGTCTTCGGCAATCGCCTGTTCGGGCGGTAATCCGTGGTCAATGGCATACTGCCGCATGGCCACACCCTCCGGCACCGTTTCATCAGCACCTTGACCCCCGGAAAAGATGATGACGGGTCCCTGGCCAATCTTACGAACTTGCTTGCGGTAAAATTTCAAAGCGCGGTCGATCCGTTGACCCAGTAGTGGGGAGACCTCATCCCCATTTAACAGACCCGCCCCCAAGACGATCAGATAATCCTGCCGATAACGGGGATGGTTGAACTGATAAATCACCAGCATCGTTAAGTAATTATAGAACCAGAAGAGCACGTAGAAAATGATCATACCAGGAAATAAATTAACAAATGTGGCGATCGGCAACGGTAGATAAAGCGAGGTCAACCGCATGATAAACGGTGCCAGCAGAATTGCGATGCCTAGAAACAACGTCAGCATGTTGGCCAGCGTATGGCTTTCGCGCCGCCAGACGATCCACGCATTCCACAGCAAGAGGAAGGCTTGCAGCGCAAACGCCAACCCAATCAGCAGAATCACCCCGATGAAGGCAATCAAGCTAAAGCCGAACAGGAGCTTGTTGCCATACCCCATAATCGAGACGGCCAGCATGACCATGGTGCTGTAGAAAAATAGTGAGAACCAAAGACCATTACTCAGTCGCCGTTTCTCAATAGCATAACAGGTAACGAAGATAGCACCAAAAAAGAGCGGTACCAACCAGCCCCAGTAAACAACTGGGGGGATATTAAATAATTCATCTTGCATGAGACTCCTCCAAAACACTTGATAAGTTTAGGATACCACGTGCAGCCAATTGCGCCAAAAACCCCATCTGCATATTTTGATGGGTCTTTTAGTGTCTATTCGTTGTCAACCACGCCCGTTTAAAAACGGACACTTGCGAAAACCACACCCCATTGCTTTGAGCTTTCTTGGTGACAGACTTTTGGTGCCTATGAATTTCTGTCTCCTAGCACCTAATATTTTCGACAAGGTGTACACCCATACAAAATAATAAATAGAAAACTAATCAGATATGCCACGAGATAGCTCCAATTCGCCATTAACACCGTAAATATTGGTTCCTCCGGCGTTTTAAACTCCAACGCCTGGAGGCTTTGTTCATCCAAAATCCCCCTCAACACTGTTTATAGACGATGCAAATAAGGACTCATACGGTGTCAGGTGGCCATTATCAGAATTGATCACCTGCGAAAATTCTTTTGAAAATGCGAAAACCAATAGCGCCAGTCGTGCACCGTCCTTTTATAAATATCCTTGTTTTAAGGGGCTAGCCAAACTTCCGGTAGTCCCGTATACTACGCAAACCATCTGAATTTTACGACTGAACTTGCCGCTTAAATCCACTTGCGTTGTCCGTCAATTTCGCCCCATATCGGGATACGACTAAGCTTTATTTTGACCACTGAACAACGCAAAAAAGGCCGCCATAACGGCAGCCTTTTCGTGAACACCACACAGGATCTACGGGGGTAAAGGGTCGATTATTTGCTGTGTGGTGCCTTGGGATGGAGCACCGCGGCCTTTTGGGGGATTGTCTGGTCACGGCCAAGATACATCTGGTAGTACGGCGGTACGGCGTTGACGACCTTCAGGAGCTTCTCCGTCAGAGTGGGCAACTCTGCCGGATCAACCTGTGGCAAGTCGGCTACCGTCACATCGCCATGGATGCCCTGGAACCGCTTGAGCCGTTCCAAGAGGTACCGGATGTCGTAACGCGAGGGGTTGACTTCCAGTGGCTTCTTGTCGAAGTTCAGCAGTTGATAAACGGCTTCTAACCCGGTCCGTACGGAAGTTTCTACCGTGAAGACCACGTCATCGTCGATTTCCACAAACTGCCCTAACAGGCCCAGGTTGGTGCATCCAGCCGGCACGCCCAGCGGACGGTCGCCCGCCTTCCGTGGCATGAACTGACTGGTACAGTATGGCATCATGGCCGTCGACATGTAGGTGTGGGCGAGAACTTCATCCTTGATGTCGAGCATTCCCAGATGATAGAGCAGTTCCGTCAGGATTTCATCCCCGGTACAGTCCCACATCCGTTTCTTGATGTAGTTTCCTTCATTTTCACCATACAGGCCATAGCCCCAGCCGACTTCTTCGTCATCCGCTTGGTATGGGAAGAATGGCTTGTGGTGGATTTCAAAGGACATGTCCCAGTTGGAATCCTTGAACGTCATCAGACCACCGGTACCAGCTGGACTGCCAGACATCTCTTCGATTCGCTTGAAGAATTCAGGGTAATCCTTAACCGTTGGGAAGAACGAGATCCACTTGGTCTTGTCGATTTGACCCAGGAACTTCTCGGGATGCCCGAATTTGGCGTCCTTCTTTGCTAAATTCTGCCAAATGGTGAAGGTTCCCATATCCTCGGTATCCCGGTTCGTCGGCGCCACGGTATGGTTGTCGCCGAAGGTACTGTTTTCACTGATAGACCCCGTCGTGACGAACACCAAGTCCTGCCGGTTCACATGCACGTTGGCGTTACTACCGTCGCGGGTCGCAATAATTTCGTTGACCGTGTTGTTGGCATCGGAGAAGCCCAGGTCGGTCACGTTAAAGTTATTTTCAAAGTGAACACCCTGGTCGATCAACCAACGTTCGATTGGTAAGATGATGGCGTCGTATTCGTTGTACTTCGTGTGAACGAAGCCCTCTAAGTATTCGTGCCGGGAAATAAAGGTGAACCGTTGCCAGTACCGGCGACATTCGATAGCACTGTGATAGTGCTTGAAGGCCAATTGGCTGTGGAAGCAAGTCCAGAAGTTGGTACGGAAAAATTCAGGATCGAAGAATTCATCCAACCGTTTGTCGGCCAACTCCTCTTCCGTCGAGTTCACGATCAGTTGCATAGCCGCTGCGTATTCCGGTTTTAATTTATAATCATGATAATGGCTGTCGATCTCACCTTGATTAATAATGACCCGTGCTTCACTGTGAATTGGTTCGTCACGGTTGAAGTCAACCACGTCATCCAACACCGTCCGGCCTGGATTTTCCAACGATGGAATCTTACTGCAGAGGTACCACAGACATTCCATGTAGGGTTCCAACTCACGTTCAGCCCGACACAGGTAACCTTGACTGTCCTTGGTTCCGTCCATCGAGCCCCCCATAACGGGCTTCTTCTCAAAAATGGTAATGTTACGCGCTGGCATTTGCGCATCATCAATCAGAAATGCTGCTGTTGCCAATCCAGCAATCCCACCACCAACAATATTTGCACGTCGATCGTCAATCCCAGCCGGTTTTAGCGGCCGATACATCGTTTGATAGATATTCATGGAGATGACCTTCTTCGTTTTGGATTTCTTGCTTGTCTCCACGATACGGCCAGAAGAAAGCGGAAACAATTGACAGAAAAAGCGGGTTGTCAAAATTTTGACAGCTCGCTGGAAGTGTAAAATCCAATTCGGTCACATCCGCCATTTGATAAATTATCGACGACCTCGCAGATCGGCAGCTGGCGTGCTAATCGCCTACTCCGCGTATTTATGTAACGCCTTTTTAAAGTCCCCCTGAATCAACACGCCGGTCTGTTCAACGATGTCACGAGGATCCTCTTTGAGCCCGTCCTTGACCCATTCGAAGATCAACGCAATGAACGCCAGACTGTAGAAATGCGCAATGAAATCCTTGTGTTTCTGCGCCACCTGCATGCCCACTGCTTGGCGCTCAACGACGGCTAAGATGTATTGGTAGAGCACTGTATAGATGTATTTCTCTAGCAAGTCACGGTACGCCGACTGATAGGTGTTCTCTACCAGGTAGCGGTTGGCCTTGATGGTCACCATCACGTTGTAGAAGCCGTGCTGCCAATTGTCATAATCTGCGACGTTCTTGAGTGACTCAGCCGTAGCCTCCTTGGCCGTCCACTCAACCAGTTCATAGATGTCACTGAAATGATTATAAAAGGTCTGCCGTGTTAGATCACAGGCATCAACGATTGATTTGATCGTAATCTTATCGACCGGCGTCCGTTGCAACTGAGTCACCAGCGCCGCCGAAAGCTGTTGCTTGGTATTCTTTCCCATAGGTCATCGCCCCTCACAAGGCTAGTATATAATGATTGGCCGATAGGAACAATGGCCGTCAGTTATTGCTAATAACCGTTACCCATCAGTACGTAAAAAAGCCATTGCAGGTCACTTTACGACCGCAATGTTGCGCTGGCACCCTTCTGGTAAGATTTGACAACCTTGGTCAAACAAACATTTTCATACCGGCGAATCATCGTCTTTGCACGAACTGATTTGACCGTTTTGAGTGCCATCTTTAACTGTCCACGATTTATTGGTTGCGAATTAGACGGTTCCTCCAGACTATCCGCAAACACCTCAACCGCAGTACTCGTTTCTACAGAATAACCGTTAACACCACGCTTTGAGACATCTAGATGCCAAGTCAGGCCAATGCCCATTGTTATCACTAAAACCAGCAAACCCTTATACCATTTATTTGAAATTATTTTTCTCCTCCATTGCGTTTCTTCATTAGCTTTTTCTATGTATTAACTATAACATTAAAATGATATTTAGACGCACCACACATTTGAGCGTATGGATAGTTTATCACTCGTACTCGTTTAGGATACCGGCTCATATTATAGAAGAGATGTTTCACTATTTGAAACTATTCATTTCTAAATACTTTCTAAAGATATTCATTTTAAGCGTTTTCATTATCAATGAGTCTCACCGTAATCACGTTACGACCCTTGTAAAGGCGGCTAACTTTTTTGAATGACGGAATTATCTGCCAGGCCATTTACGACGCCTTGAATAAGTGACCTCATATTGCCATTCATGCACTGATTCTTCGTGGTGACCCTCAAAATTATCATAAAAAAAACGTCCAACCGGCCAAAGGCCAATCAGACGTTTTTCACACAGCATTCGTCGAAACGAATGGATTTATCTCGGAATCCACATTCCCTCAAAATCAGACACGTCACAATTCGGTGACATATGTGCCCTGCTGACAAATTCACCTAGCCGCATGTGCGGACGCCCCTTGCAAGCAAGGAACGCGTGATTTCTCGACTCATCGCATAAGAACAATAGTACCACAGCCATTGTCCCAACGCAAGCCTATTTCTTTTTTACATCGGTTTCTTCTTTATTGGTTGCGACGGCTTGGAGCTTTTCAATCTGCAAGCCTAACCAGTCATGGAGACTTTGATCGGCCGTAGCTGCCTGATCAACGTAGGTTGTAGCCGGTGCCAACGCATCGATCCGCAAGCCGGAAACGTTGATGTCTGGCGTTTCAATCACTGCGTAGACGTTGAGTTCACGCTCTTCATCCGTTTCCATGATTTTACCAATGGTCTTGGTATCCTGCAATGGCAGGTTGATGACGCTCAGTTCCAACCGCACGGAAACTTCCGTATCGGTCACGTTTAACTCAGCCTGTGCTAACTGGTCCGCACTGATCTGTTGCCGGATAAAGTCCGCCAACGGGGCCATGACGCTATCTGGATCCGCAAAGAACTTCGCTTGCGTGGTTTCCGCTGTGAAATGTTCCAGTTTATCATCTGCTACCGCGTCAATAAACGTCTGTACTTCTCGCTTCATTTACCCACCTCTTTTTGATGCTGAAATCTATCCCGATCACGCTTATCTCGCTCGCGCTTCCGCAATCGTAGCGCCAGAACCAGCCAGTAGGCGTTGGCCGCCATGACAGCGATGCTCCCTGCCGACATCAGCACCCGAATCATGAAGGTTGCCTTATCATAGCTCCACATCGTGACCAGCACACTGATCAGCGACAAAGTATAGAGCGCAATGACGAGTCCCATCAGGTAAAACGATGGCTTCCAATCCAATGCTGCCAACACAATGGTCACCGCATAAAGGCCGAAAGCCAAGAAGGTGGACCGCCAAAATTCACTCATGGACGTGGTCAAGCCGACAAACGTCCGGGACATCAGAAAATTAATAACCAGGAAACCAAACATCGAGATGATGGCCCAGGCAATCACGTTACGATCTTTCATTTAGAATTAAACTCCTCAATAAGTGCTCAGTAATTAAAAACGTGGCCACAATCGACCACGCTTTCGTCAATTTCATTTTCTATTCTAACGTATCTGACCTATAAAATCAGCAAATCTACCAATCTTAGACGATAATTAATCGACTAATAAGTCCAGGACATCTTTCGTATCGATCCCGTTGAAGTACAACTGGGTGTTGACGCTGTTCAAAACAGCGCCCACGTGCTCACGATCGTACCGCACGCCCTTGAGCTGATCCGCCAATTCCGTGACATCACTTGGCCCAAAGAAATCCCCGTAGAATTTAATATTTTCAATCTTTCCGTTGTCGACCAACAACCGGGCATCAACGGTCCCGGCTGTGAAGTGTTGACGCTTCTTGACCGTAAATTCTGGAGAATTGCCATAGACCCAGTCCCAGTTGGCGTAGTACTCGTTAAAGATTTCATCAATAGAGGCCTGTTCGCTGTCGGCAATCTGAACTTCCTTGTCCGCAATGGCATCGAGACTGTCCACATGGAACAGTTCTTTCAGCAAGGTGTCTCTGAATTCGGGCACGGTCAGGTTTTGATATTCTGGTGCTAAGTAAGGCTTTAAATTCGTGACCCGTGAGCGAACGGACTTGATCCCCTTCGACTTCATCTTGTCTTCTGGCACGTTTAACGTGTGGGCAATCACATCTTGATCCACGTCAAGCATCAACGTCCCGTGAGAGAATGTCTTGCCACTGTGTGAATACATCGCGTTTCCAGAGAACTTCTTGCCGTCAACTAAGATATCGTTTCGACCAGAGACTTCTGCCGTTTTGGCGCCCATGGCATGCAGCGCATCCACAATGGGTTGGACGAAGGATTTGAAATCGCCAAATTCTTCACTGTCGCTATCAACCACGAAGCTAAAGCAAAGATTACCGAGATCTTGATAGACCGCACCACCACCCGATAACCGACGAGTGACCGTGATGTCATTTTCCTCCACGTATTTTTGATTGATTTCTTCCAACGTGTTTTGGTTCCGACCAACGATGATGCAAGGTCCTTCGTAGTAGAACAAAACCAGTGGTTCATCGAACTTCTTATTGTTCATTAAGTACTGTTCGGTTGCTAAGTTGTGACGAATATCATGTGATTTCATGGCATACCAATACATAACTCAAAAACCCCTTTCGAATTAACCAACCGCCGGGTAACGACCCCGACTATGATAAATGATAGCACGCATTGGAACCGATTACAATTTAGCACCAATATAATGGAAAAGAGTGTGCAAACTGCCCCCGCTTGGGATGGTGGAAATGGCGTAGGGACTGGGAAGTACTGGGATTTATAGGGTTTCCTGAAAATTGTAGAAATGTCGTGGGCTTGGTGATCGTCATTTGGATAGTGGCTTAACTATCTCTTTGTGGTGCTCACCCGTTTGCGGACAGACTGGTTCGAGGATTTTCTCCTTAATTTCACATTGCCGAAACGTGCTCCACAAAGCAGCTGGTTGTGCTTAACCCCGCTAAGCCAAAAATCCAGGCCCGGGATTTTCAACTTAGCGACGTTAATGCTCGCCAGCTAATCGCTTTGTTCCGCACTCTTTTAACAAAAAAGATCCACTCGCAATCAACTGCGGGTGGATCCAGCCCCCGTCAGAGTTCACCTCTGGCGGTTATGACTGTTATTAATGATGGCCTTAGTCACCATTCGAATTTGTACCTCTATTATAACGCCGCTAACTAAAGTTTAGTAGGATTTAGCTCATAAACTAGTCGTTAAGTAGACGTTGAAAATAACCGTGGTCGTGAAGGTCCTGCTTGAGGTCGGTCATCGTGAATCGATGATAGAACTTCCGATAATCCTCATCAGCTAACGTGAATAGATCAGTCAGCGTTTGCGAAATGTTGGCGGAAATATCGGTCGTGTCTGTGGCCTTCGTGCCCTTAGAATCGCCCGTAATGAAACGCGCGTAGCTAATTGTCGGTGGAATCGTCAGGTCATAAAGCTCCCCCACGTTGATTTCATCAAGGCTCCGAATTAATTGGTACCCGCCATTTTTCCCAACGGAACCCTCAATGTAACCTTGCTTGTGCAACACGGAGAGGATGTTGCGGATCATCACCGCATTTAGTTGTAGTGACGTTGCCAGTTCGCGGCTCGCAATCTTCCGGGGACGATTCTCATCCAGATAGAGCAAGCTGTGCACGGCAACGGAAAAGTCTAATCTCATCGTCTAGCCATCGCTTTCAAAAAGTCTGTAATTAATACTGGTATCATACCACATTCCGTGACGTAACACGTCGTTCTCCGGCAATCCATGAGCAAATTCTCATCTCGAATATACATGCATATTTTTTCAAAAGCTTGTATACATCAGCCCTGTTAATCATTGGTTTAGCAAGCAAATTGCCCAACTTACAACAATTAGGTTAAATTTTTTATCATTTTATTAGTTATCTGCGAAGATTGATATAACAAAGTTTATGAGGATTTTATGAATAAATTATGACCACTTTTAAGAATTAAGGGGTTGTAAATGAGAATTTGATTAACTATAATCAAAAACAATTATTGTTCAGGAGCAAATTGAATACGCAAATGCGTTTATTCATCGGGCTTCATCTACAAATGAGAGGTAGATTAGAACATTGGGAGGGATTTCCGTGGAAACCGCATCAAACTTTCTAAACATTAAGGACGTCAGCACGGCTTTCAAGATTAATGGCCAGTACTACGACGCCATCTCCCACATTAACCTCCAGGTCCAACACGACGAAATTCTCGCCATCGTTGGTGAATCAGGTTGTGGTAAAAGTACCCTGGCCACTACCATCATGGGTCTCCATGATCCGGCAGAGACTAAAATTTCCGGTGAAGTAGACTTTGAAGGCACCGACCTCCTCAAGTTAGATGAAAAAGGTTATAACCAATTCCGGGGCGCTAAAATCGGGATGATCTTCCAAGATCCTTTATCAGCTTTGAATCCTTTAAAGAGAATTGAAGACCAAATCAGTGAAGTCATGGACTATCACACCGACCTATCCGCTGAAGACAAGCACAACCGCGTTATGGAACTGTTAAACCAAGTTGGGATTGTCAATCCCCAACGAACGGCGCGCCAATTTCCTCACGAACTTTCCGGTGGGATGCGTCAACGGGTCATTATTGCCATCGCGATTGCTTGCAAACCAGACTTAATTATCGCCGACGAACCCACCACGGCGCTGGACGTAACCATTCAGGCCCAGATTCTGGACGTGCTGCGTGACATTCAAAAGGAAAACCACGCGGGCATCATCCTCATTACCCATGATTTAGGCGTCGTTGCTGAGACGGCCGACCGCGTTGCCGTCATGTATGCCGGCCAAATCGTCGAACAGGGGACGGCCGAACAGGTCTTCAACACCCCTGAGCATCCCTACACGCGATCTCTACTCCGGTCAATGCCCCAACGAGACAACGAAAACGATGACCTCTACGTCATCAAGGGTAACGTACCTTCCCTACAAAAGATGCCAGCTAAGGGCGATCGGTTCGCTCCCCGAATTCCTTGGGTCCCCGCCGAAGCTCATGAAGAAAATCCGACTATGCACGAGGTAGCACCGGGCCACGAAGTCCGCTGCACCTGCTACAAACATTTCCAGTTTCCAGATGAACAAGGGAGCGTGACGGTATGAGCTTAATCGAAATTAAAGATTTAAAAGTCCACTACCCGATTCGCTCCGGATTCTGGAACCGGATCACTGATTCCGTTCGAGCCGTGGATGGTGTCAGCTTCAACATTGAAGCTGGCGAAACCTACGGACTGGTTGGCGAATCCGGCTCTGGTAAGTCCACCACGGGCAAATCCGTGGTTGGTCTGGAAAAAGTGACGAGCGGTTCAATCATGTACAAGGGTCTCGACATCACCAAAGCAGAGAACCGGCATAAATTGGATTATAACCACGACGTTCAGATGATCTTCCAAGATTCCCTATCGAGTTTGAATCCGCGAAAGCGAATCGAAGACATCATCGCCGAGCCACTCCGTAACTTTGAGCATCTCAGCAAGGACGACGAGAAATTACGCGTTTTGCAATTATTAAATATCGTTGGGCTGGATGCCGATGCCTTATACAAGTACCCCCACCAATTCTCCGGTGGCCAACGGCAACGAATTGGGGTCGCCCGTGCGGTGGCCACCAATCCTAAGTTGATTATCGCTGATGAACCCGTCTCTGCGCTCGACCTTTCCGTTCAAGCGCAGGTGTTGAACTTCATGAAGAAGATTCAACGGGAATTCGGCATCTCCTACTTATTTATTTCCCATGACTTAGGGGTCGTGCGACACATGTGCAGCAACATTGCCATCATGAATCGTGGCCGACTGGTCGAGATTGGAACCCGGGACGATATTTATAATCATCCCCTCCACATCTACACTAAGCGGCTCTTAGCTGCCATCCCCGAAACCAACGTCAACTCCCGTGAGGCCCACCGTGCTTCTCGGTTAGCCGTTGAACAGGTCTACCAAGACCAACAAAGTAAGTACTACGACGAGAACGGTGCGGCCTACCCCTTAGTGCAGGTCACTCCAACGCACGCCGTCGCCTTACCACAAAATATCGCGCAACAACTCGCTAACCAGGAAGGGGAGGTGCAGGCCTAATGTGGAAAACGATTCTACGGCGTTTCTTGATCATGATTCCCGAAGTCATTGTCCTAAGTATTCTGGTCTTCCTCTTAGCCAAGGCGATGCCCGGTGACCCATTTACTGGCTCCATCAACCCCAAGGCGGACCCCGCACAGATTCACCATTTGATGAAGATCAACGGCTTGTACGACCCTTGGTACCAACAGTATTGGAACTGGGTCGTCCACTTGTTCCACGGTAACTTAGGGAACAGTTATCAATATCAGGAACCCGTTACCCGACTGATCGGTGGCCGGGCCGCCAACACCTTATGGTTAGCCCTCTTCACTATGATTCTGACCTACGCTTTCGCCTTACCAATGGGCGTCTATGCCGGTCGACATGAAGGTAAGTTACCCGACGCCATTATCCGGGTCTACACCTACGTCACCTACTGTATTCCCTTCTTCGTTATCTTAGTTATCGGAATCTGGATCTTTGGTTACGTTCTGGGCTGGTTCCCCACGACCGGATCAATATCGTCGGACGCAACCGGTTGGCTACATACCTTCGGGTCGCGTTTCTACCATATTCTGTTACCTGGTCTACTCGGTGCCTTGTTCGGAACTGTCAACATTGTCCAATACTTACGTTCCGAAGTCATTGATTCCAAGCATTCTGACTACGTGCGGACGGCACGTTCTAAGGGTGTCCCAAGCAAGGACATCTACCGTCACCACATCTTCCGGAATTCCTTACTTCCAATTGCCGCTTTCGCTGGTTACTCGATCACCGGTCTGTTAAACGGGTCGATCTTTACCGAAACGGTCTTCTCCTATCCCGGGATGGGTTTGCTCTTCGTGAACTCCATCAGCTACCGAGACTACACGGTCATTACCGCATTAGTCCTGATTTACGGGATTTTGAACCTAATTGGAACGTTACTCTCAGATATTATTCTCAGCATTGTTGATCCACGAATTCGAATCCAGTAAAGGAGGCTAAAACAGAATGGCAGAAAATTTCGAACAACACTCAGACATTTCCGCAGCTGATTTAGCCCGGCTGACGCAAGAGGCTCAGGCGGAAGCCACCCCTTCGACGGCTAAAATCATCTGGAGTGAATTCAAGGCGGACAGACCCGCCATGGCGGCACTCATTATTATTGTCGGTTTCATTCTCTTCGTTATGATTGGGGCCTTGTTCATCAATACTCCAAAAATGATGGAGACCAACATCATGGGTTACTTCAACCAACCCTTTACCGCGGACTATTGGCTTGGCGCCGATTCCGCCGGCCGCTCAGTTGCTAAACAATTGATTGTGGGATCGCGGAACTCAATTGGGATCGCCATCGGCTTGACCGTGATCTCATCCACCTTCGGGATCTGTTGGGGCCTGATTTCCGGATACTTCAACGGGTACATTGATTGGGGCATGCAACGGGTCTACGACTTCATGATGATGTTACCAATGACTATGATGATCATTGTCTTGGTCACCATCATCCCGCACTACAACTCCGTTACTTTAACGTTCATCTTCTCCATCTTCTACTGGGAAGGCACGTCACGGCTGATTCGATCACGGACTTTAGCTGAATCGGAAAAGGACTACGTGGCCGCCTCCAAAGCTTCCGGAACCAGTCATTGGAAGATCATCTTTAGAGAAATCATGCCGAATATTTCGTCGTTGATCATCGTGGATTGTACCCTGTCCTTCGCCGAAAACATCGGGGTTGAAACCGGGCTTTCCTACCTGGGATTCGGGCTACCTAGCCAGACACCTTCCTTAGGGACCATGATTGCCAATGCCAACGACCCTAACAACATCACCCAATACTGGTGGACGTGGTTACCGGCCGCACTCGAGATTATTATTCTTTGTTTATCAATTAGTTATGTTGGCCAAGTTCTGCGTCGCGCTGCGGATTCATCACAACGGCAAGGTTCCGTCAACTAGTCCTTCAAAAGTCATAACCCATTTGAGGAGATGGTGCCCACTCAAGCAGTACCTTTTCAGCCCAGTGTCGTGACGAGTGATCCTGAGGAGAATTACCCGCCTGTCTCATCTAGAGGATTTTAAAAATCAAGGGGGAAACATAGTATGGATAAGAAAAAGCTCGCATTGTCTGCGATGGCGGTTCTCGCAACCGTTAGTCTCGCAGCATGTTCCAGCAAAAGTTCATCCAGTTCTAAGAGCGGAACCAGTGGTGCTTCCGTTCAACTGAAGGCTGCCTATAAGAACACCAAGGCAACCGACAAGACTGCGACAAAGAACAGTACATTGAAGCTTGCCGAACCAAATGACTCGCCATTCCAAGGGATCGCTGACCCTGTTCTGTCGACTAACTCCGAAGATGCCGACGTCTTCTCACCTGGTGGTGACCAACCCGGCAACATTAACGGTCTGTTCCACACTGACAAGAACTTCAAGATTATCAAGGGGGGCTTAGCCAACCAAACGATCAATAAGAAGGCTAAGACCGTCACGATCACCTTACGGAAAGACGCCAAGTGGTCCAACGGTTCTGCTGTAACTGCTAAAGATATCGAATACCCTTACGAAGTGATCGCTAACAAGAACACGACTTCTCAACAATACTCTGCAGACTACAATGCCATCAAAGGGATGTCTGCCTACCATACGGGTAGTGCCAAGACCATCTCTGGGATTACCTTCCCCGATGGCCAGACGGGCCGGACTGCCGTTATTCACTTAACCAAGGTCACCCCTGCCATGCAGTATTTGGGCAACTCCTTTATCTGGGGTAGCGTTGAACCTTACAACTACATCAAGAACGTGTCGATTGCTAAGTTAGCTTCATCCAAGCAAATTCGGAAGAACCCACTCTTCACGGGTCCTTACAAGTTGGATAAGGTTGTCGAAGGTGAATCCACGACTTGGTCACCAAACAAGTACTACTACGGCAAGACGCCACAGATCAAGCACATCTCGATCAACGTGGTTTCTTCTAATAACATCGACAAAGCCATCCAATCTAACAAGTATGATTTCACTGTGCCTAACAGTGTCATGCATGGGACTGACTACAAGCAATTGAAGAGTGTTAAGAACTACAAGATTGTGGGTCAACCTGCCTTGTCATACGACTACTTTGGCTTTAATGTCGGTCACTACGACACGAAGACGCAAAAGAACGTCATGGACAAGAACAGCAAGATGGCAAATAAGAGCTTGCGTCAAGCCATGATGTACGCCTTGAACCTCGATGCCATCAGCAAGAAGTTCGGGAACGGGGTTACTTGGCGTGCTAACACCTTGATCCCACCGATCTTCACCAAGTACTGGGATTCTTCAGCCAAAGGTTACCCTCTGAACATCAAGAAGGCTGACAAGTTACTGTCTGACGCCGGTTACAAGAAACGTAACGGTAGCAAGTGGCGTTCCGATCCTAATGGCAAGAAGCTAACTATCTACTTCGGTGCCATGACTGGGACTTCCGCCCAAGCTGCCGAATACCAAGACTACCTGCAACAATGGCACAAGGTTGGCTTGAACGTTCAATTTACCGGTGGTAAGACGATGGAAATGAACAGTTTCTACTCTACTTTACAAGCACCAAAGCAAAGCAAGATTGACGTCTACGCCGCTGCCTGGGGCTTGTCATCCGAACCTACCCCTACGCAAATGTACGGTGAAGATGCTACCTACAACATGGGTCACTTCGTCTCCAAGAAGAATACCCAGTTGATGGCCAACATGAACAACAGCAAGGCTTGGAACGAAGCTTACCGTGCCAAGGCCTTCAAGCAATGGCAGAAGTACATGAACGAACAAGCTGCCGTTGCACCAGATTCATTCAGTTACAACTGGGGTCCTGTCAACAAGCGAGTTAAGGGCTTTGATATGGGCGCTGCTAACGCCAACTTCTGGACTAACCTGTCATTGACTTCTTCAAGCATGAAGTAAGCTGAGACACCGTTAGTTTCACTGGAACCGTCGTTTCCTTCGGGATACGACGGTTTTTGTTGTCCTTAAGATTAAAGACTGCCGTCTGCGATTGCCAGCGATTCCGTCTGCTATGGGGACCGCCTTCAGCCAAAGTACGGGCTTCAAGGTCACCCCATATTGTAAGACCGGGAAAGAACAAATGCCCGACCTAACAACATCGACACAACTGACTGCATCCCTGGCCTCCTCCGGCTAAGAATGGTTTAACCCTAAGGACAACACCACCAAACGTGCAACTTCTATGCGACATCGCTCTCACATGCCATAGCAACTCCCCTTCTTCATTCCAGCTTCTGTATTCGCCACTATACGCGAATACCTAGTAAGCACCAAGCACTAAGTCTCCGCCACATCAGCCTTTATAAGTATTTTAATAACGCCGGAGGTCACGGCACACTAACCACCAGGTGCCAAATTTTTCGACTGAGATACTCCCCGATATTTATTCTGTTATAGCGCCTGCCACCCGTTAGCCAACCTCCCCAACCCAGTCGTCGGAATGGCGATAATCCCCGTTAGGTTCGATACTGGGGTTACTTTTAGTTACATGGGAGATGCATTGCCATGACCACTGCCAATCCCCATTGGGATCAAATCCAACACGCTGCCGTTGATCGCTTGCGCCGCGCTCACCACCATCTCTGGGAAAATATCAGTATCTACCTCGGTCTCTTCGCCGTGGAGTTTTTCTGCGCACAGGTTGGGCATTCTCAGGTGCTTCAGGCCGACGCCTTTAATAATCTCTCCGGTATCTTTTCCACTGGTCTTCTCATGACCGGACTGTACATTGCAGCTAAGACCAAAGACGACGATCTCTGGGGTGCCCCCATTTCCAAGGAGGAGCAGGTCACCCTAGGTCCCCGCATCCAGCAGTCGCGCTTTCGCTTTGAAACCATTTACACGCTGATTGCTGGCCTGGTCATGGTAATCATTGCCGCCGATATCATCTACAAGGCTCTGCTCGTCTTGATTCAGCGACCGACCTATCACTTGGAACAAAGCGTTGCCGTTGTTGGCGCACTGATTTCCGGAATCCTTCTGACTGGGCTGTGGCTCTCCAATCGTCATTGGGCCAAAGTACTTGCCAACACTGCGCTAACCGCGGCGGCCCGTGATTCCCTGACAGACGCGCTGACCAGCGTCGTGACCGTCCTGACTATCATTAGTGTGGCCTGGTTGCGGGCAACTTGGCTCGATGGCTTAGCCAGTCTGATTCTAGGCTGCTACATTCTCTACACGGGAATCAAGATTTTTCGGACCAGCAGTCTGAACCTCGTCGACTACTTCGATCCTCAGCTGGAACACCGCTACCGCCAACAGATTGCCGCCTTTCCTGGTGTGCGTTCGGTGGTCTTTCTCAAGGCTTACTACGATGGCAATCTCATCATGGTCAGCGTCACCGTCGCCGTCGATCCGCAAATGACAGCTGACACAATTTACGACATGACCCGTCAGATTGATCGTGTCATGCAACGCCGTTTCAACGTGGCCGCCACGGCCTTGATGGTCGTCCCGTGGGATCGCGTCTAATTCTGTAATGAAAGAAGCTGGCCTGATGATGAAGATAAAACATACGTCAATTTCCACCACGCTCCTCGTATGGATCGGTATGCTAGGCTTCATGTTGCTTATGAGCCGAATACTGGTGTCCTGCCACCTTAACTTAAACCCCCGCGATGTTCTGGAGGATGGCCTCTCACTACTCGTATTGGCAGGCCTCCTTCATTTCTGGCTGGACACCCCTCTCTTCTGGCGACCGCGGATATCCTTTCCACGTCAGTTGCTCATCAACCTCCTGCCGTTATTCTACCTCGGTTTTTTAACCCTTTCCGTCTCGCTCAGGGGTCCCTTATCCCTACAACACACGCTGACGGGCCTTGCCGTTGCCCCGGTCGTGGCTCTCTACGAGGAAACCCTTTTTCGTGGTTATATTCTGGAAAGTTTCCTTCGCCTGAGCAAATTCAGTAATGTCCTGCCCGCCGTCTTCTGGAGTAGCTTACTCTTTGGGCTCTCTCATCTGATGAATCTCGCCCGGCAAGATCTCCCTACAACGCTGTATCAAGTTGGCTTTACCTTTGGCCTCGGCACCCTGTACGCAGCCATTTACTTACGGACGGGCAGCTTATGGTGGCCGATTGTCCTCCATTTCGCCAATGATTTCATCGTTCTAGCTGGAACGGGATCTGTTGTTCAGGTAGCCCCTAACCTATTTACCATCAGTTTTAGTGCCATTGAATTTCTCGTCGAACTGGCTACCGTCTTCTGGTTATTGCGGCCAAAACAACGGAAAAACATCGCCACGCATTTTCAATTGTGAGCGGCAGATTTTTTTACAATCCATCAACCCCCTTAATTGCGGCTTTTTCACGTCCTTTCACTGCGGGACGTGCAATTAAGTGCTTACACATTCGCCAATAAATGATATAGTATAGGTAAAGTATCATCATGTCTCGTGAAGGGGTGGCATTCTTTATGTTACAACAATACAAGAACATTCTGGTTCCCGTTGACGGTTCTAAGGCAACCCAACCAGTTTTAGAAAAAGCAATCGAAGTCGCTAAACGTAACCAAACACATCTTGATATCTTAAACGTCCTCGAAGTTAACCAATTTAGCGATACTTATGGTGGCGCTGTGAGTGGTGATGTCATTTACAAGCTCTCACAAGACGTTCAAGACCGGTTGGAAAGCTTGAAGCAACAAGCAATCAATGCCGGTGTTCCCGATGTCAGCATTCACGTGCGTTTCGGAAATCCTAAGCCAGTTATTGCGCGGGAATTCCCTGCAGATCACGGTTCAGAATTAATCGTGATTGGCTCAACTGGTCTGACCGCCGTTGAACGGTTAATGGTCGGCTCAGTTACCAACTACGTCAGCCGTTCCGCTATTTGTGACGTGCTGATCGTCAAACCAGAACTTACGAAATAACAGTTAACTTAAAATGACCCGCCGCTTTTGCGGTGGGTCATTTTGTCTGGTCAGGACTCATTTCTGGCCGATCTAACCATTTCTTTGAAAAGGAGTCTCTCATGGACTGGACCTACACCATCACAATTCCCTTCGATCAGGCACCGCTGCCTCTACGACAACTCTTGATTGCCTGGCTGATTCCCAAACATCTGATTCACGACCTACGGATCAGCCAACGCGTCCTGGTCAACGGCGCTTACCGCACAATGAATCAACCGGTCATGGCTGGAGACACGGTTCGCCTGACCTTTCTACCAGGCGACTTTGCCGAGCCCTTTCCCAACGTGGCACCGGATAGCGCGGCAACGGTCGCAGTCCTCTATGAGACGGCCGACCTACTCATTATCAACAAGACACGAGGGAGTAAAACCCACCCCAACCAACCCGGTGAACGCGGAACCACTCTCAATCACGTGGCGGCTTACCTGGGTGATGCGCAACCGGGGCCTTACATTCTGAGCCGTTTGGACCAGGAAACCACCGGCGCCTTGATGATGACCAAAACGCCTGCCGTGGTTCCCATCATGGTCCGCAACATTGCCGAAAAGCGCGTACAGCGGACATATCTGGCCTGGATTCATGGTCGACTCACCGGTAGTGGTACCTTCACCGATCCCATTGGCCGCGACCCCCGCGATAAACGTAAGCGGCAAGTAAACGGCGTGAACGCCCAGTCCGCCATAACCCACTACGAGGCCGTCGATTACCAAGCCAACGCGACGCTAGTCAAACTTTGGCTGGAAACTGGGCGAACTCACCAACTGCGCGTACACTTAGCGGCCGCGGGACACCCCTTGATTGGTGATCCGCTGTACGCCCCTACCAGTCAGGACCGTTTACGGCTTCACTGCTGGCGTTTAGCCTTTCCACAGCCATTTACCTTAGATGGGCCTTCAACAACCGTGATGGCCCCCGTACCGGCTGATTTTGCCACATTCTCGTGTGAGTAAGGGTTGGCGAAACTGACAAACGCGTAAACGTCAATTTTTCCACGATAAGGACGATTGTGGTTGTTAATCATTGAATCCAGTTATACTATAGTCAGTTGATATGGCTAGGGGGGATTTGATGCGCTGGCAACAAAAACTAGCCCTAATCATTCTTGCGGGGATGTTAGCCATCTTATTGATTTGGGGAGTAGTCAACTTAAGTTAGTATCGTTTGATAAAGTTAAACCTAGCGTAATTCCGGATGCGGCCGGGATTACGCTAGGCTTTTTTGTTTTTCGGACGTATGTAGGAATTTTGACACTGCTGGGGATTGTTTAAGTTTTTCTTGGGTTTGGTGAATATGTGCGACTAAAACTGGAATTTTTACATTAGTTGTAAGTATGGGGGCGATTTTTTAGAATTGTGGGTGAATTGGATTCAACGAGAATCACCTGTTAGATTGTATTCAAAGATTTAAGCCGCTGTTGTCCTGCATGGAAATTGCTGACTATTCCGATTTAGTTCGTTAGGCTTGCTCTCGTCGGTATATTCGGAAATATGCGGCCTTTGAAACGTGTTCAGTCGGCAGGCCCCTCCGCTTAGAAAGCTAAGTCCTCCTGTCCGGCATAGGTCGCCAATGCTTACTTTTGCTTAAATCGTCAGACTTGCTCTCGCCAGGATGCTCGGAAATATGCTGCCTCTGAACCGTGTTCAGTCGGGCAGGTCCCTGCGCTTAACAAAATAAGTGACTCCTGCTCGGCATAAGTTGCTAATGCTTGCTTTTGCTTAAATCGTCAGACTTGCTCTCGCCAGGATGTCCGGAAACTTGCGGCTTCTGAAACGTGTTCAGTCGGGCAGGTCCCTGCGCTTAACCCAGATAAGCACCGGCTCGGCTCCGCCAAGCTGGCACTTATCTACGTTAATGCTCAGGACCTACCGCCCTTCTTCACACTCTGTTTCGAAACGAGTTCCGCAAGCCAGATTCTTCCACTTATTTCCCTAATGCTCGGAATCTAAACGGCTTGCTCCACTCTCTCAACACAAAAAAACCGGAGTAACCAGCTCCGGTTCCCATAGCATCATTGAGTTTTGCAACATCCTCGAGGTGTAGTCAGGAAAACGCTGTTCACTCAGCTTAGCCATAATCTCAATATGTAGTTTATTGAGCAACCTGATTGAACTAGCTTGGGACCACTAGCACAATCTGTAAAGGTAACTCTAATCCTTACGATAAGAGTTATTTTCACAAAGTCGAGAACCCGTCAAACTGCCGGATTATTCGGGCTTCTCTGAAAGATTGATTGGTATTACATGTCCCAGTATATCAGATGGCAGTAGAATTGCAAGCGTTTTCAGTTAGAGCCTTATTGGTAGCATTACTTTTTAGTTAATTGTTTCATCAAACAAACTTTGTGAAACTTCCAATGGTTGAACTACCCTTTGGGCAACGCAATAATAAGCTGGCCCCAATGTACCTTGGTTTTTAACGTACAGGTCGCCGTTTGCGGTAACGAACGCTGGAGTCTGGAGAAATCTAGCATCCCCCGTTCAGCAACGACGCGATTCTTGCCATCGACTTTGGCATCCAATGGCACCGGAAAGGTCAGTGAGAGGCGCAGAGACTGTGTAGTCTCCGCGAGCTCTAACGTAATCATCGACGGGGCGATGTGGCTAATCGACGGAATAATCGGCGGTAACGTCTTGTCAATTGCGGCAACCATCTCCTTGAGTGTGGCCACGGTAGCTGTCAACGGCTCCGGAACTTTTACGAAGAGCTGGACGCCCTGGTCGCGAGCCATCAGATAGTTATGATAGAGACCGTAACGGAGGCTTGAGCTGGGAATGTTGGACAAGTCATCGATTGTCAATTCAGCAGCGTTGCTAGTTTCCCACCCCGAACGAATATCGATGTAGAGTTGCCGAAAGCCCTCGTAGTCCTTATCTTCCAAGTAGCCTCCCAGCCCCAGTAACATGTTTTGATAATCGTGGCTGAATTTGCGGACGGTGGCTAACTGCCGGTTGAGTTCAGTCGTGTATTGCTCCCGAAACTCCTGTTGCTGTGACTGAAGTTGCGTGTGTTCCTGCTGCAAGTGGGTCTGTATCAGCATATATGTACTCAATGTCAACCCAACGAGAAGTGTCCCGGAGATTCCTGCCAGAAAAATCAGATAGTGGTCGGAATCTGCCAGGCTCTGTAGCGAGTATTCGAAGAGAATGTATATCAATCCCAAGACTGCCATGAAGATGAGAAAGAGATACTCCGTGGTCCGCCCCAACATCGACTGAATCAGATTCTCCATCGGTGCCCGCGTGAGCAAGATACCCATCGCAACCATGGTGAAAATCACGCTGTCAATGGTCAGCTCCGTGAGCGTTCCCCAGACGCTGGCCGCAAACCGGTCACTGGTCAACCGAATCGTACCCGCGATGACCAGCATATCCACGAATTCTATTAAAAGATAGGCAAGAATTGAAACATCTATGAATGCGGGTAAAAACTGCCAGTTATTCTGAAAAGCCAGCAGACCAATTTCTACAGCCAGTAACACGATAATCGGCAACATACCCAGGAGTTTGCTGGTCGCCGTGAAGGGATTCAACAAGTCCAGTGCCGTGAAGCCCAGTCCCATGACCACACAATAAAGTAGAAAGTTCTTCACGTGCAGGTGTGGAAACCAGTAGTATTGAAAATAGACAAACCAAAAAACCAATGAAAAATCTGCTAGTCCAAAACTGACCGCATTGACCGTAATCACGTACTCACCTCCCCGGCTTCGTCAAAATCACTGTGAAATACAATCGACCGCGCTTGATCGCAATCTGAAGTGCAGCATTATCCGTCTGATCAATAATATCGTGAACTGTGCTCAAGCCCAGCCCGTGACTGCCCCCCTTTGTGGTGTAACCAGCCCGCATGAACTGGTTAATCTGTGGCGGATCCTCCCGCGACACGGGATTGGCAACGGCCAATTCAACGGCATCGGGATAATCTAAGATCGCACAGTAAATCGTGGGATTATTTCCAACGACCGGTGCTTCAATCGCGTTATCCAGCAAAATACCCATGATGCGCAGGAGATCAACACTATCTATAGGCAGCGTCTTAACTGGCGTGGGAATTTCAAGGCGAATGTCGCGACCCTTATTTTGCGCCGCCAGCAATTTCTGAAACAATAAACTCTTCAACGGCGGATCACTTAGCTGCTGTAAACCATCAGCTTCGATGCCGACTAAGTGATGGGTTGCCGACCAGCGTGAACTCAACGTTTCATAGTAGGCCGCCAAGCCCTCATAGTCCTCTTCGTCTAGGTAATCACCAAGCCGTAACATCTGCTTTTGATAGTTCTGCTTAAACTGCCGAATGGCCCGAACCTGATCGGACATTCGCCGGTCATAGCGCGTCTTAATCAAGGTTTCTTGGTAGTTAGCTCGAACGCGCTGGCGGTGAAAGAAGCTTTGGAAAAAGACAAATAAGCTCACCGAAATCAGCAGAACCATGACTAGTTCAATACTTAACGCAAAGGTCAGCATCGCGTGAGTAATCTGTAGGTGATGAATGATCAGTGAAGACATCTCAGCCAGGACGGCAAGGCTGCCTAACAAGGCCATCACCGTCCACTGTTCCTTGCGGCTGAACTCCAAGGCGTCCAGGTTCCCTGGCTGAACCCGCATCCCAGAAACGCCGACCGAGATCAGCATATAAATGAAGAATTGAAAGATCAATCGCGTCGCCAAACCAGAAACACTGTTGGTCTCAGCAAGTCCCCACAGTTCAATGGACACCTGCCGACAAACGTCGTTAATCAGCACCACAACGAGGAAAATGACAATTGTTGCATTGACGAATATCAGTGTTGATTTTCGTCGGTGACGGATCAAGTACGTTAACGCGCTGATTGGTGGAATCAGCAATGCCCATGACTGTCCAATAAACGCCGGAATCAGTCCCCAGCCAATCCATTTGAGCGGCAACTTCCAGTTCTGCGGGCGAATAACCCCCACCCACAGCGTGATGAACCACTGCATGGTCACGGCCAGGGCTAAACTTACCCAGAAGTGTCGATCAAAGATTTGAAGTAAGTCCACCGTCATTTTGTACGCACCCTCTTAGGACTTTAAATGTTTTTGAACCAACGTCTTAACCTCATGGAACCGGCGAGTGGCAATATCAGTCTTGTCCCCATTTGGAAAAACCAGTCGCCGGGTTGCCTCATCAATGCCAGTCACATTGTCAAGATTGACAAGAAAACTCTTGTCGGTTCGATACAGCTCCGGGTATTGATCAGCGATATCCTTCAAGAAACCGGGGAACTCAACAAGTTGGCTAGCCGCGTGAACCGTCACCTTGTGAGGCGTTTCCGCGGTCGCCACAAAATACACGTCTCCCATGGGTAGGCTGAAGGATCGGCCCCCAATATTGTAGCTAAATAAATTTTCAGTATTGCCTAAGTAATTGGTGTAACGCTGATACCCATAGTCGACGTTTTCCCGCAACTTCTGATCGATCTGTGCGCGCCCCAGGTCCTTGACCACAAAATCCATAGGCTCCACCTTGCGTTCGAAAGTCAACAGCGCCATTTCGGAGTGAGTCGTCACGAAGACGATCTCCGCAAACCCTAGCTGACGACGAATGGCAATGGCCGTCTCCAATCCGGTCGTGTCTTCGGCCGGGAATTCAATGTCGAGAAAGAACAAGGCATACTCCGGCGGATTGTCCGCCAAATCTTTTAATAGCGCCTGTGGACTGGGCGTAGCCAACCGAATTTCCATATCATAATCATTGATCATGATGTAGCGTTTCACCACGTCCGCGTAGTGCGCTAATTGTTCCTGATTATCTTCACAAAGATACACGGCTAACACCAAATCACGTCCCTTCATCATTTTCCCGTAATCGAAAAATTGTTACTATTACGACTCAATTATACCGTAACCCTATCACTCATTAATGTACCTTGATTTTCTGACAGTTGCAATCGTTTTTGTCCATAAAAAAGAACCATCCCCTCAGATGGTTCTCCTTTAATTGGATTATTTAATTACCGGCGCTGGCTAAATTAGCACTCCCCCAAGTTCTAATTAAGTCGTGAAAGCCTTAGGTATTCCGAAATAACCCGTTCGTACGCTTACTCTTCAGCCGATCGCTGAAATCCTTGCTACTAGTCGTCCTAAAGTTTCCGACCAATTCTATTCTGCCAAGCTGACCTCTTGATTAGATAATCTCGGGGTACGAATCCGGTTAAGGCCTCCCCCAAAGTGTGACCTTAACCACGCATACTTTAATTAGTTGATTCGCAACATCAGTCCTGTGAAAACTGACCCCTTCCAACTGTCATAACTTTAACATGATTTCGGTTTATCAGGCGCTAAGTTACAAAAACGTCAATATTTGCACGTTAAAGCAGTAAAAATCGACACAATTTAATTGTGTCGTAACGAATAAGTGACAAATCCGCCTAAAATCAGTGGCCCTACGAAAACCAGCGCAATGTCGATCAAACCGCGCCAGTACCACTTTAGCGGTGCTTTGGGAGCCGCCTCAAGTCGCGGTTCACGCTTGGGTTGCTGCATCTGCTCATAGACGGATGCCGTCTGCTCAGCGGCACGTCGCTTTCGTTTCCGCCGAATCGTGGGTGCTTTAACGTCACGCTTGTCTTCTAGGATGACCCATTTGGCGAACGGAAAGCATAGCCAACTGAATAGAAAGTACCAGTCGGCACCGGTCATACCAGGCAACAAACGCCATTGTGTGTAATTTAAGTGACCAAACGTGGCGATGACCAGCGCAAAGACTAGGCCAATGCCTGCCTGTCGTAACCAATACCGTGCGGACAATTTCATGGGGAGAACTCCTTTTCTTTTTCGCAAAAATTGGTAAAATTGGGGGTGAATTCTAAGGGAATGAGGTGTCAAACCATGGCACGAGATTTTAATCCCATCACGGCGGCGGGGTATCACGATTTACAAGCAAAAATTGCAGCACTAGAGGCTGACCGACCCGAGAAAATCGCGATTCTCGCGGAGGCACGGGCCCACGGAGACCTTTCGGAAAACGCCGAGTATTCGGCGGCCAAGCGGGACCTGCGGCATTTGGAAAGCCAACTGCGTTTCTTCAATAAGCAGCTCCAGTATGCCAAGGTCGTAGACCCCAGTAAGGATGACAAGGTCGAGCTGGGTAAATGGGTCACCGTCAGGTTCATGGATGATAACGATCAAGTGAGCTACCAACTGGTTGGCACCCAAGAAGCTGATCTGGATGCCGGTAAAATCACGCGCGTCTCTCCACTGGGTAAAGCCCTGCTGGGACATTACCCCGGTGAAACGGTCACCATTCAGGCACCCCATGCCAACTATCAGGTCCAACTTATCACCGTTACGCTCTACCAGCCTAAATAATATTAATCATATTATACCATTTAAAAAAAGACTGCTGAGGATCGTCCAAAACGATTCTCAGCAGTCTTTTTGTGTGGTCACATTCTTTCTACGGCTACTGTCCCACTGACCGAAAGACGGGTAGTAAAATATCATCCACCATTTCATTGCGGGCAGTCTGACTCAACTCTTGGTGGCTCACAACTTCATTACCGCCACGACTAATGTGTGGTGGATCTTGATTGCCCTTTTCGTGCGCGGAATCGGTCAAGGCGGACTGATAATTCCAGTCATGGCCGACAGCTACACGGGCGTTCCCAAGCCTTTAATTGCAGAGGCCACAACGGCCACGCGAATGCTCCAAAACATTGGCGGTGCCATGGGAACCGCCGTGCTCGCCACAATCATTCAACACGAAGCACCTCGCATCGGCATGAACGCCGCTTACCAAACCGCCTTTATGTGGTCGGTCGGGTTCATCGTCATCACCGCCATTCCAGCTTGATTTCTGAGTCATGGAAAAATTAGCCGGTAACTTCAAAATCTTAAGAACGCAGCAAATCCTGTTATGACGGGCTTATTAGACCGCCTGCCAAATATTAAATTAAAATTAAGCTTGACATCTCATCCAATTTTAATTATTGTAAGACACATCAACTAAACCAAAACAAACTTTTGAAAGCGAGGGATTTTCATGATGACCATACAAACAGCGCAACCAACTAAAACGATGAAGACCCTCGCTATTCAAAACGCAGCCTTATTATTAACGAAGAAGGACCCGGTTACTTGACCTTGAGCTAACACTCAAAATTCAAGTTCTGAGCCCTTCTTTCCCGTGTGGTAATGAGGGCTCGGTACACGTGTAAGACCTCATTCACCCAGTGGATGAGGTCTTTTTGTTAGTCCGAAGGAGGTTTGTTAGCAAGTCTGTACCATCAAAACACAATTTAGAAAGCGGGAATTACATATGATCAGATGGCAAAAAAACATGGTTAAAATTGGGGCCCTCGCAACGATCGTTTTGGCACTGGCGGGTTGTAGCACAGCAAAGTCTAACGGCAGTGGCCAAGGTAACAATCCTGGTAAAACCATCAAAATCGGCGTCAACATGGAGCTTTCAGGTTCAGCCGCTGGCTATGGTCAACAGCAGAAACAAGGAATTCAATTGGCCGTTAATAAAATTAATAAGGCTGGCGGTATCAAGGTCGGCAATACCAAAAAGAAGATTCAACTAGTGGTCCGTGACAATAAGACCTCTAACACCACTGCGGCGTCGGTCGCCGCTCAACTGGTCAACAATGACAAGGTCGTCGCCGTAGTTGGTCCCGCCGCAACCAATGCCGGCACCGCATCAATTCCTAATATGACTAAGGCGCAAGTTCCCTCCGTCAGTCCTTCCGCAACCGACCCCGGCTATACATTGCAGAAGAACGGCGATGTCCAGAAATATATTTTCCGCGCCTGCTTCCAGAATAATTTCCAAGGCTCATCCGCAGCGAAATTCATGACCAGCACGCTCAAGGCTAAGAACGTCGCCATTCTAACGGACAACTCCAGTGACTATGGTACTGGGCTGACTAAGGCCTTCAAGCAGACTTATACCGGAAAAGTCGTCAGCAACCAGACTTTCCAAGAAGGCGACAAGGACTTCAACGCTATCCTGACGTCATTGAAACACAAGAATATCGACGCCATTTACGCCCCCGGTTACTACTCAGAACTGGGCTTAATCATTAAGCAAGCCCGGCAAGCCGGCATTGACGTTCCTATCGTGGGAAGTGACGGCATGGCCGATGCCAAACTGGCCAAGATTGCCGGAAATTCAAATACCAACAATATTTACTACACCACCCCCTTCTCAACGAAGTCCGGCGAAACCAACACCCTCGCCGCAGCATTCTTGAAGGCGTACCAGGCCAAGTACCACACCACGGCCCCAACGTTCTCCGCGCTGGCTTATGACTCTGTCTACATGATCAAGTCCGCAATTGAAAGCGAAAAGTCTGCTAACTCCGTAAAGATTACCGCTGGTTTGGCTAAGATCACAGATTTCAAGGGCGTCACGGGAACCATCACCATGAATAAGAATCATAACCCTGAAAAATCGATGACCATCGAAAAGTTGACTGACGGGACAGTTTCGCAGGCCTACACCATTAAATAATCCAAGTAGATCGGAGGAATTACATGCAAACATTCGGACAACAACTGATTAACGGTCTCTCGCTCGGCAGTATTTACGCGCTACTCGCCCTGGGTTATACCATGGTCTACGGCATCATTAAGCTAATCAATTTTGCTCATGGTGACATCTATATGCTGGGGGCCTTCTGGGGCTACTTCGTGATCAATCAGTTACACTTCAATTTTATTTGGGCCATGCTTTCCGCCATGATTTTCTGCGCTTTAATTGGCGTCATTATCGAGTATTTCGCCTACCGACCGCTTCGCCACTCTCCCCGGATTACCGCATTGATCACGGCGATTGGTATTTCCTTCCTATTGGAGAACGGCATGACTTACCTGTTCACGGCCAACACGCGGAGTTTCCCGCAGGTCATCAAAACGGTGACTTATCACCTTGGCGGCCTCCGCATCTCCAATATTCAACTCTTGATTCTTGGGACGGCCTGCTTGTTGATGCTCCTCCTCGAGTTAATTATCAAGCGAACCAAGATGGGACGAGCCATGCGCGCGGTATCCGTTGATCCAGATGCTGCCCAGTTGGTCGGCATCAATATCAATCACACGATTTCTTTTACATTTGCCCTGGGATCCGCAATGGCCGGTGCTGCCGGCGTCCTGATTGGATTGTATTACAACGCCATTGACCCGCTGATGGGCATGACGCCCGGGATCAAAGCCTTCGTTGCCGCTGTTATTGGCGGCATTGGGTCGGTTCCCGGTGCTTCAGTCGGTGGTTTCCTAATTGGACTACTGGAAACTGGCGTCCAAGCCATTGGCCTGTCAGCCTACAAGGATGCCGTGGTCTACTTCGTCCTGATTGTCATTCTGCTGGTCCTTCCAGCCGGACTATTCGGGAAAAAGACGAAAGAGAAAGTGTAGGTGCCTCATCATGAAAGCAAATTTTAAATACAACATTTCTTGGTTAGCGGTCATGGTTATCGGCTTCGTTGCGATTGACGCCTGCGAATTTCTCGGGATCATCAATGCCTTTATTGAAAACATGCTGGTAACCATTGGCATCAACATTATCTTAGCAACCGGTTTGAACTTAATTATTGGTTTCTCTGGACAATTTTCACTTGGTCACGCCGGCTTTATGGCAATTGGTGCTTACGCGACCGGGATCATAACCCAAAATATCGCCACGTCATTAGGCTTCTACCTCTCCATGGTCGTTGGTATTATCATTGCCATGATCGCCGCCCTGATCGTGGGGATTCCCACGTTACGTCTTCGCGGCGATTACCTGGCGATTGCCACCATGGGGGCTGCCGAAATCATTCGAATTTTGATCAATAACTTAAAAATAACGAACGGTGCAGCTGGACTCTTCAACATTCCACCATTGGTGACTTGGGCGACCGTCTACGTTTTGATGTGCCTCACCACGATTGTCACGGTCAACTTCATTCATAGCCGCAACGGTCGTGCCATCATGTCGGTCCGTGAAGACGAGATTGCCGCTGAAGCCATGGGTATCAACCCGACACGTTGGAAGTTGGCCGCCTTTGTCTTTGGTGCTGCGACGGCTGCCATTGGTGGCTCGCTTCACGCCGCCTATATTCAGACGATTGCACCCGGTGACTTCAACATCATGGCCTCCATCGCTATTCTAATTATTGTCGTTCTGGGTGGTGTTGGGAGCATTACGGGGACCTTCGTTGCCGCAATCGTCCTAGGAATTCTCGATACCATTCTACAAAACTTTGGTACCCTGCGAATGATCATCTATTCACTGGCCTTAATTCTGATTATGATTTTCAAACCTTCTGGCCTCTTAGGCAACCGGGAGCTGTCCTTCAAACACCTCGGCTCTCATCAACGAAAGGAGCAATCCATTCATGAGTAGTCCCTTACTAACCGCACAACAAATCGTGAAGAACTTCGGTGGCCTGACCGCCGTTGCCAATGTCTCAGTTCACTTCAATCAAAATGAACTCGTCGGCCTAATTGGTCCTAATGGCGCTGGAAAAACGACACTGTTTAATCTACTTACCGGGGTCACACCCGTGACCTCCGGTGCCATCAGCCTCTACACCGACCATGGCGTCCAGTCCTTGAATGGCAAACATCCCGCAGAAATTGCTCAAGCCGGTCTCTCACGGACTTTTCAAAACATTCGCTTATTCAAGGAGCTCAGCGTTCTTGACAACGTTCGGATTGCCATGACCAACCATTACCACGAGGGATTTCTCGCCAGTATCTTTCGCGTTCCAAAATTCTATCGCACTGAAGCTGACATGACCCTTGCCGCACAAAAACTGCTCGCTATCTTCGACTTAACTAGTGTTGCCGACCAACAGGCAAAGAACTTGCCTTATGGGATTCAGCGACGCCTAGAAATTGTCCGTGCCCTTGCAACAAAGCCCAAACTGCTTTTCTTGGATGAACCGGCCGCCGGAATGAATCCTGAAGAAACTGCCGATTTAACACGCTTGATTCGCCAGGTTCAGCGCGATTTTCATATCACGATTGTCCTGATCGAACACGATATGTCCCTGGTCATGAACGTCGTCGAACGCCTCTACGTATTGGAACATGGCGCACTGTTGGCCGAGGGTACCCCGAATGAGATTCAACACAATCCCGCCGTTATTAAGGCCTATCTAGGAGATGAAGCTTAATGTTATCAGTCAAAGATCTCGTTGTTAACTATGGCGCCATTCAAGCCATCAAAAAGGTGAGCTTTGAGATTCACACCGGTGAAATTGTGACCTTGATTGGTGCTAACGGTGCTGGGAAATCCACAATTCTCCATACAATTTCCGGTATCATGCGGCCCATCAGTGGGCAGGTCACCTACTTAGATCGCCAGATTCAAAAAGTCACTGCTCCCAAGATTGTCCAAGCCGGGATCTCGCAGGTTCCTGAGGGACGGCATATCTTTTCCGGGCTTTCCGTGCAGGAGAACCTACAAATGGGCGCCTTTCTCCGCAAAGACCGGAATCATCTCGCCCAATCCTACGAAGACGTCTATAACTATTTTCCCGTCCTCAAACAGCGGCGTCAACAAGATGCAGCCACCCTCTCAGGTGGGGAGCAACAGATGCTAGCCATGGGCCGTGCCTTAATGGCCAAGCCAAAACTGATGTTACTCGATGAACCTTCTATGGGCTTAGCCCCCATCTTCATTAACGAAATCTTCGATATCATCCGCGCTATTAACGCTGCTGGTACCACGGTCCTATTAATCGAGCAAAACGCCAACAAGGCCCTTTCAATTGCCGACCGCGGTTACGTTCTCGCATCTGGTGAGATTAAACTCAGTGGAACTGGTCAAAATTTACTGGCTAATCCGGCCGTACAAAAGGCCTACCTAGGAGGATAACTATGAGTGTAGCAGATTACATGAGCACCAAATTAATCGTCATTACCCCACAAACTACGGTGAGCGTTGCGATCGAACTGATGAAAACAAACGCCATTCACCGCCTACCCGTTCTAGATGGTAGCACCTTAGTGGGTATCGTAACTCAGGGCATTATCGCCCGTGCACTGCCTTCACAGGCCACCAGCTTGTCTGTTTATGAAACCAATTATTTATTGACCAAGACCACCGTCGCAAGTATCATGGAACGCCACGTTCAGACCATCCCCGCGACTGCCCAGTTGGAAGATGGCATTTATCAAATGCGCCAACACAAGATCGGTGTCCTACCAGTAATACAAGCCGAACAAGTAGTGGGTATCATCACCAACAACGATATTCTTGATGCCTTTCTCAACATTTCAGGCTACGGTGAACCCGGTATTGTTTGCCGCATTAAGGTCAACCACGACCACACGGGAATTATCTTTCGTATCGGCCAAGTCTTAGCTGAACACAACCTCAGTATTCAAACGTTAATGGTTGTTCGTGAACATCAGGAGCGCGTCATTGAGCTTCACATTGACAGTGATCAAGCAACGACCGTGAATCAGGTGTTAGCAACTGCCGGCTTCGATGTTATTTAGCAGTCCCACGCTTCGCTTTCTTTTGACCCATACTACAGGAAACGATCACCGATTACCTTAGTTTTCCGAAATTCGCCAGAAGTATCGTATCTACCCGGTAAGTAGTCACTGGCAACAACAACTATTTTAATAACGCCGCACTATTTGCTAACGGGAACGTCTCCCACCAGAAACGGCCTCTTTGGGTCAGCAAAATGGCGCGTCAATCCAACTCTAATGAGTCAGATTGACGCGCCATTTTAATTTTGAATTAATCACCGATTAAAGTCGTCTATGACTACTTCAATGGCTTCCATTGCCAAGCATTAACTTCTGGCAAGTCAGTCCCAACTTCACGGATGTAAGCGTTATGCTTAGCAACCATGTCGTCCATCCGTTGTGCGAAGTATGCGCCCTTAACAGCGTATGCATCGATGTCATCAACGGCTTCCTTAGCCAAGTGGTAACGGTCCAAGTGGTTCAGGACACGCATGTCAAATGGCGTCGTAATGTCACCGTTTTCACGGTAACCATGAACGTGTAAGTTATGGTTGTGACGGTCGAAGAATAAGTCCTTAACTAAGCCTTCAAAACCATGGAAGGCAAAGATAACAGGCTTGTCCGTCGTGAAGAGACGGTCGAACTCATCATCGGAGATACCACGAGGGTCCAACTTAGGAGAACGCAACTTCAACAGGTCAACCACGTTGATGAAGCGGATCTTCATATCTGGGAATTCGTCATGCAACAATGAAATTGCGGCTAATGATTCCCAAGTTGGTTCAGTACCAGCGGCAGCGAAGACAACGTCAGGTTCTTGACCTTGGTCAGTAGATGCCCAGTCGATGTAGCCCAGACCATTGTGAACCAGGTTAGTGGCTTCATCAATAGAGAACCATTGTGGACGTGGGTGCTTTGACGTTACAATCAAGTTAATCTTTTCACGGCTCCGGAATGCGACGTCACCAACGGCTAACAAGGTGTTAGCATCGGCCGGCAAGTATTCACGGATGAATGCTGGCTTCTTTTCGGCCAAGTGGGTCAACATCCCAGGATCTTGGTGGGTGTAACCGTTGTGGTCTTGCTGGAAGACAGTTGACGTGTCAACGAAGTTCAAGGATGGGTAGTCATGACGCCATTCTTGTTCTGCAGCCTTACGCAACCACTTGAAGTGTTGGGTCAACATGGAATCCACGACCCGACCGAATGATTCGTAAGTTGCAAAGTAACCGTGCCGACCAGTCAGAATATAGCCTTCTAACCAACCTTCAGCTTGGTGTTCTGAAAGTTGAGAATCGATGATCCGGCCTTCGTGAGCCATGTTTTCATCGTTAGGTTCTTTGATGCCTTCCATCCATTGACGCTTACCATAATCCAAAGCAGCGTACAGACGGTTAGACTTCGTTTCATCAGGACCAAAGCCACGGAAAGTGTCTGGGTTCAACTTCATGATGTCAGCCAGATAGTCAGACCAGACCAACATGTCTTGGGCAATCGTCTTACCATGCTCAGTTGTATCCACGGCATACTTCTTGTAGTCAGGCAACTTCAATGGTTGTGGCTTGATCCCACCATTAGTGATTGGGTTCATCGCCATCCGTTGTTCACCCTTAGGTGCCATGTCGCGGACTTCTTGCTTAACAGTACCGTCTTCGTTGAATAATTCTTCTGGCTTGTAAGACTTCAACCAGTTGACCAACATGTCAGCGTGTTCCATGTCGCCAGCAGCAACAGGAATTGGCACTTGGTGAGCACGGAATGAGCCTTCGATAGGGTTCCCATCCAAGTCAGCCTTTGGACCAGTCCAGCCCTTAGGTGAACGGAAGATGATCATTGGCCACTTAGGCAACGTTTCGTCATTGTTTTCACGGGCATTCTTTTGAATAGCCTTGATCTTACCAATGACTTCGTCCATCGTCTTAGCCATGTCTTCATGAACCCGCATGAAGTCAGTATCCCCAACTTCAATTTCAACAAAGTGAGGATCCCAGCCCATACCTTCAAAGTACTTCGTTAAGTCTTCGTCGGACATCCGTGACAGGATAGTTGGGTTAGAAATCTTGAACCCGTTCATGTTGATGATTGGTAAAACAGCACCATCTTTGATTGGGTTAATAAATTTGTCAGAGAACCATGAAGCAGCCAGTGGGCCAGTTTCAGATTCCCCATCACCAATTTCAACAGCGGCAATAACGTCTGGGTTATCTAAGATCGCACCAGTACCGTGTGAAAGGCTGTAACCAAGTTCTCCACCTTCATGGATAGAACCTGGGGTTTCAGGTGCAGCATGGGATGCAACCCCACCTGGGAAGGAGAACTGCTTGAATAAACGCTTCAAGCCTTCTTCATCTTGGGAGATATTAGGATAAATTTCACTATAGCTACCATCAAGATATGAGTTAGAAACCATAACTTGGCCACCGTGACCTGAACCTTCAATATAGAACATGTTCAAGTCATACTTCAGGATAGCCCGGTTTAAGTGGGCATAGATGAAGTTTTGAGAAACAATAGTTCCCCAGTGACCAATAGGCTTAATCTTAACATCGTCAGAGGTTAAGTCACGCTTCAATAATGGGTTGTCACGCAAGAATAACTGACCAACTGACAGGTAATTTGCTGCACGCCAGTACTTGTCAACGCCTTCCAAGTATGCCTTGGAGTCGAAGTCTGCATTTGCCATGTAATTAACACTCCTTCTTTGAATTCGTAACTGCACAATCTAGTTGATAGAAAATGTTGTAAAATTTACCTCGTAGTGAATACCGGGATGATTTTTACAGTTCTATCATAACGTTTTTTATAAAAAAGTCAACCTTTTTATAAATTGGACCGTATCAATTGTTCCAAAAAAAGGACCTCGTTGTAAAACCTTGATACAAAGGTTCTATGTCAACTGTTGTTGGTAATTCCATTTATAAAATTGTCTAATCCTTTGAGATTAGGCAATTTTTTTTGAGCCCAAATGCCAGATGAATCCTTAATCTAAAGCTTGTGAAACAGCCAAAGC